>CAYTJA010000046.1:0-45473 GCA_964437835.1 uncultured Spirochaetales bacterium | reverse complement strand
TAGCGCTCCGCGAGCACGGGACCGCGGCGGTCGTAGATTCGCTGGACCGCTCGCGCGAGGCGCGAGCCGATCGACTTCAGGCCGCGGCCGAGCGCACTGCCATCGCGGGCCTCGACGATCAAGTGGGCGTGATCGCGCTGGAGCGAGAAGTGGACGACGCGGAACTCCCCGCGCTCGCAGGCGGCCGCGAATGACGTCTGGATCTCGCGCACCAGCGCTCCGCTCCGCAGGGACGGGAGGCCAGCCCGCAGCCGCCAGGTGATGAGGCATGGGAAGCGCCACGGGAAGTCTTCCCGCTTGCGGTGGCGGACGCACGGCCGGGGGCCGGCCCTGCGGCCGGCGCCGGTACGCAGCCCTCCCCAGCGCGCCGGAGGACGCAGGTTCAGGGCGAGCTGACGGCTTCGCTGCTCCATGATCCCGAGCATGAACTAGCAGTGTGACGGATCCGGTCGCACGCTCGAGGACTCCACTTGATTCGGGCGATCTTTTCTGGCTGCACCCACCTTGGCACGGCGTGGCGCAGGGCTGGGCGCACAAGAACGAGTAGGCGCAAGTTTCGAGCGCAGAGCCGCACTTCTTCCGGAACTCGAGCGAGGCGCTCGAGTGGCAGCGACTCGAACGCTAGGAGCGATTCGCGCAAATGATCGAGCACCGCTGGGACGGCATCCCCGCGTGCTGCAAGCCGGAAACCACGCTGCCGCTCGGCTTCGTCGAGGGGATCCATCACAAGATCCGCGAATCCAGCGGCGAATCTACGGCCGACACGACGAGGAGTACTTCGGCTGAAAGTCCTCACCACCATGCTTCCGCCGCGCTAAACCGGAAAATCGCGAGAAAATTACCCACACGAATCCGCGAAGACCCGAAAAAGGTATCGGAAGGCTGGTCGAGGTTCGTATAACGGACCGTGAACTTCTTGAGCAGCGCGGAGGCGGGCGGCGCTTCGAGACCGAGCAGGAGGAGTACTAGACTCAGGCCGAGAGTACGGCTCTTCGTACTGCTCCGTAGGCCCCGCCTCATAGGCAGCTCCGATCGCTCGGTGGTTGCTTTGCGCACTGTCCTCTTCGCGAGTTCGTTGACAGTCGCTCGTGAAAGAAGCTCACGGTAGTTGTATCACGCGACCCGCTTCAGCTGCTCGAGATTCTGCTTTCTTCGCTCCGCCGGCGTCTGCCAGCCGAGCGATGGTGAGGCCGCTCGTGGTGTTAGCTCTTGACCCACGCCTCGATGGCCTCCCGGAGCCCCGCGAGCGTCTCGAAGTTCCGCGTCCACAAGAGCTCGACCTCGGGCCTGTCCGATTGAGATCGGGACCGATTCCCCACGCGATGCACCCTCATCGACGTGAGGGCGGGTAGGTAGCCACTCCGCTCGATCACCCCGAGATGCGATAGGACAGGCACGGAGATGTGTAGCTCGAGACCAGGCTGCATGACTTCCATCCGAGGTTCTCGCCAACAGGCCGCCAGCTTGATAGCCTTGGATCGCCCCCCGGAAGTGCGTCGCACTGGAGGGTTTCATCGTGTCGAAATTTCCCCGGGTTGCGCTTGCGGCCTTCGTGAGCCTGGCCGCGAGTCTCATCGCTCAACGCGCCGCCGCCAACATGATCGTCAACGGCCGCTTCGACGCGATTTTCGTCGTGCCTGTACCAGAATCATCGACGGCGGCACTCGTCGGACTTGGCGTGGCAGCGCTGGTGCAGTTCAGTCGGCGTAGTCGAGAAAGGCGACAGAACAGACCGGACAGGGTCCTGCTGATGCGTATTGCCCTCTTCGTTACGACAGCTCAGGCCCTTGCAGTCGATGTTCGCGCCGACAGTCTTCCCCTCACCTGCGGCGGCCTGCAGGCGCGAATCTACGACGGTGTACCCGGCCCCGGAGTCCTCTTGGCATCATCGTCTTCGGGCTGCCCTTCGGAGGCGAGCGCGGTTCACCTCCACGGAGACGCAGATGCCTCGGCGCGTGTCGCACTCGAGCACACGGCGCTCCTCCACGAGCACATCGTCGACATCAAATCGTCGGCAACGACACGCATTTCCGTCTCTGAGGCATATCTCTCGATCGAACTATCACCCGGCGTCACAGAACTCCAGTTGTTTCCCTCGTTCTCTGTCGATCCGCTCCGTTTTTCCAGCGTCTTGCAGCTCGAGGAGTCCTCGTCCTCTCTGCGCATCACGCTCGTGGCCGGATCTCCACTGCTGCCGGGGGAGTCGACGGTGTGGCAAGACAGCCAAGGAGCGATCGTCCCGTCGTCGCTCGTGTTTCCTGCCGGCTCGCGGGTCCAGGTGTACTCTCGTATCGCTAGCTATGGCGAGGTTCGACACACCGCCGGACTCACATTCGCATCTGTACCGGAACCCTGCACACTGCTTCTGCTCGCCGTGGGCTTCGTCGTCGTAGCGACTCACGGGCGCCGCCGCATGTCGAGGCCGGGGAACTGGGCGTGTGGCATAGCGATCGTCGCGCTCTCGTCTATTGCGATTGCCGCCCCGATCAGCGTCGGCGGGCTGACATTCTCGGCCGGAGAGGACGCATTCGCCGATGGCGCTGTATTGATCTCCGGTAGCCTCAACCACACTTGCGCGGCGGGACCTGTACCTGCGGCGGCCTCACTTTCGGAGGCGTTGACCGGAAGTGACATCCGGCAGTGTGTGAATACGTCGGATTCCGTAGGCGGAATCGCGGAGGTCTTCTTCAGCAACAACACGATCCTCAACGACGCAGGGGTTGATCTCGTGATCTTCGAGCTGTCGGGGCCTCAAGCGCCGGGGACGGCGGATGCCAGAGAGCGTTTTGGCATCAGCGTGTCGATCGACGGTGTCTTCTCTCCGTTCCTCCAGGTCGATCCGATTGCAACGGGTTTCAACAGCATCACCGATCCGACGCTCGACATCTTTTCCGTACAGGTCGATCTTTCCTCCTTCGGCGTACCAGCCGCCAGCAGCACCGATCGCGTTCGCTTGCACATCCGAAACAACAATCTCGGGACGAGATCTGCCGATATTGCGGCGCTCGGTGCGCTTCATTCCGGGCCGCCAGTTCCCGAGGGCGCCACAGGGGCGCTACTGGCGGCAGGGCTCGCGGCTCTCGCGATCGGCTCGAGAATGCGTCGGCGAGTCCGCTAGAACCCCCACGCCTCCGCCGCCGGACCTTCGGGCAGGCGCCAGACGGCGCGGTGGAGCTCGCGGGTGGAGTCCGGGTCGCTGAGGAGCTGGCCCCATTCCGGAGCGGAGAGTGCGTCGGGGCCGCCAGCGATCGCGCGGGCGACTAGCGCTCCGCGGCGCGCGCGCAGAGCGGCAGTCATCTTGCGCGAGCCGCGCAGAAATTCCGAGTGCACAGCGAAGCCGCGCGCATCGATGGCGGCCCAGCGCACGCCGTCGCGCAATACCTGCCGAGCGTCGATTTCTGCGTCAGGCGCTGCGTAAGGCACCGCTTCGGCGAGCTCGGCGAGCTCGCGTGCGGGGGCGATCTCCTCGGGCACGCGGAACCAGCCGCGCCGCGAGGACCAGCGGCCCAGCCGTTCGCGAGAGAGCAGCACCGAGATCGGGATCGAGAGCAGGAGCGCGCCCGCGATCGGCGCGACGAAGCGCAGGCCCTTCGGATCGAAGGCCGCGAGGCCGCCGGCCCAGGCGATCGCGATCAGCGTGCCGGGGCCGTGCTCGCGCAGCGCCTGCCACCAGGAGGTTTCGCCCTCGTCGCCCGCGCCGCCGCGCCAGGTCACCGAGAAGCCGAATAGCTGCAGTACGACGAAGCGGCAGTAGAAGAGCATCCGGATCGGCGCGAGCAGCGACGAAGCCACGAGCTCCAGCAGTGCGCTGCGCAACAGTGCGAAGCCTCCGCCGAAGCCGCGATGTTGGCGGCGCAGGAATGCCAGCAGCACCGCGAGCAGCTTCGGGCCGAGCAGCAGCAGCACCGTCAGCGCGATCAGCGCGAGCGCCCACTCGGGCCGCCACACGGGCCAGTTCGGAAACAGGCTCGGGCCCGACGGGAAGTAGTCCGGCGGGCGCAGCGTGCGCAGGATCGTCTCGGCCGTCGCCATGATCAAGAAGGACATCCAGAGCAGCGCCGAGACGTACGCGAAGATGCCGTTCAGGAACAGCGCTCGGTGCGCAGACGTGACGCCCTCGGTGAGCAGCAGTCGCAGGTGCTGCAAGTTTCCCTGACACCAGCGGCGGTCGCGCTTCAGCTCTTCGAGCAGGGCCTCGGGTGTCTCCTCCCAGCTGCCCGTGAGGTCCATCGCAAGCCAGATGTGGTAGCCGGCGCGGCCGAGCAGTGCGGCCTCGACGAAGTCGTGGCTCAGCACGTCGCCGCCGAAGGGCGGGCGGCCCGGCAGGCGCGCGAGCGAGCAGTGCTTCATGAAGGGCTCGACGCGCAGGATCGCGTTGTGGCCCCAGTAGGGCGCGTTGCCGAGCTGCCAGTAGCTCATGCCGGTCGCGAACATCGGGCCGTAGAGGCGGCTCGAAAACTGCGAGATGCGCGCGAAGAGCGAGCGAGCGCGCACGACGGTCGGCGCGGTCTGCAGGATTCCGACGGTCGGGTTGTGCTGCATGCGCTTGACGAGGCGCACGAGCGTGTCGCCGGACATCAGACTGTCGGCATCGAGCACGACCATGTAGCGGTAGCGGCGGCCCCAGCGGCGGCAGAAGTCCGCGACGTTTCCGCTCTTGCGCTTCACGCGCGCCTTGCGCCGGCGGAAGAAGATCTCGGAATCGCTCGCGCTCGTCGTGACCCACTCGAACCAGGCGCGCTCCTCGGCGAGCCAGCTCTCGGGCGCGGGGCTGTCCGAGAGCACGAAGAAATCGAAGTGGCGGAGTTCCCCGCTGCGCTCGAGCGAGGAACGGATCGCGCGCAGGCCGGCGAATACGCGCGCGACCGATTCGTCGCAGATCGGCATCACGACCGCGGTGCGCGCCTCGGGGTCGATCGGGCTCGCGTCCTCGTCCGGGCTCGCGATGCCGAAGCGGTCGCCGCCGCGCAGCAACAGCACGAAGCCGATGGCGGCCGTCCAGAAGCCCAGCGAGAGCCAGCCGAAGAGCGCGCCGAATAGCGTGGCGATCACCGGCAACAGCGTGGGCCCGCCCCACTCGGGGACGACGCGCAGCATGAAGGACGCCGCGAGCAGGCTCGGCGGCAGCACCAGCAGAATGAGCAGCGTGCGCCGCGAGCGCCCGCGCGAACGCCACGGCGGCGGCGGGCCCAGCCGCTTCGGCTGCTCACGGCGGCTGCGCCAGCGCGGCAGCTTGAACTCGCCGAGGCGCCGGCCGCCGAAGCGCTCGGGAACCATCGCTCCGCGCAGCAGCGGCGGCGCTGCGCGCGGCGGCGCCGCCGGCGCGGCGCCGCTGGTCTCGTTCACGACCTTCTCGAGCGCGTCCAGGAACTCGGCAATCGCGCGCTGAGAGAGCTCGCCGGCCGGCTGCTCGAGCGCGCGCTCGAGCGCCGCGCGCAACAGCGGCGTGCGCGCCTCCCGCAGCGTGCCGAGGCTCGCGAGATAGGCATTGCCGCGCTGCCAGGCGCCCTGCCAGTCTTCGAGGAAGAGTTCGAGCGGTAGGCCGGTGGCTGGCTTCATGGCTGCAACAGGTAGGACCACGTTTCGGTCAGCGCGCTGTCACCGCGCTGCAGGAAGGCCCGGAGGTCGACGGGCTCGCTGCCGTTCGGACGCACCTGGAACACGAAGCGCCAGCCGCCGGTGATCGGATTCTTCATCACCTGCTGATTCACGATCTGCGCTTCGGGCGAGCCGCTGGTGGCGATCACGCCCTGGAGCACGGCGTCGGCCGGCAGCTTCGCGAGCTGCGCGCCCTGGAAGTCGATCACGAAGCGGTGCACGTCGGGGAGATTGCCGCGATCGCGCCGCGTCGCGACGACCCGCCCTCCCGGCGAGAAGTTCTTGTCGTCGCCGAACCAGGTGAGCCGATACGAGAGCTCGAGCATGCCGGTAGGCTGCGCCTCCGGCACCCACATCGAGACCACGTTGTCGTTGGTGTCGTCTCGGGTCGGGATCTCGACCAGCTCCACGCGCCCGCGGCCCCAGCTCCCCTTCGGCGTCACCCATGCGGAAGGGCGCAGATCGGGGCGCGCCTCGAGATCCTGGAAGTGGTCGAAGTCGCGATCGCGCTGGACCATTCCGAAGCCGCGCGGACTCTCGAGTTGGAACGAGGTCACGGTCAGGCGCTGGCGGCCGTCGAGCGGCCGCCAGATCCACTCGCCGCTGCCGGACTCGACCAGCAGGCCGTCGGAGTCGTGCACTTCGGGCCGGAAGTCCTGGACCTTGTCGAGGCGGTTCTCGCCCTGCAGGAACATGCTGGTCAGCGGCGCGATCCCGAGCTTGTTGACCTGGCGCCGGAAGAAGAGCTGGAGATCGACGTCGACGACCGTCTCGACGCCGGGCGTGACGTTGAAGCGATAGGCGCCGGCTACGCTCTGGCTGTCGAGCAGCGCGAGGATCATGAACTCTTTGCGACCTGGGGCGGGCCGCAGGATCCAGAATTCGCGGAACCACGGGAATTCCTCGCCCGAGGAGAGCGCGGTGTCGATCGCGAGCCCGCGCGACGACAGGCCGTATACGAGATCGCGCGCGACCGCGCGGAAATAACTCGCGCCGAGAAACACGATCACTTCGTCGAAGTAGTCCTGGCGCTTCAGCGGATGGTGCACGCGGAAGCCCGCGAAGCCGAGGTTCTGGGGCACCTGGCTGCCGATCCCGCTGTCGCCGTAGTCGAAGAGGCTCGGCGAGAAGGGGACGGGGCGCGTGCCCTGGGCGTCGATCTCGTGGATCTCGACCACGCGGTCGTAGAAGAGTCCCGGGTGGAAGAACTGCAGCGTGAAGGGGACGTTCTGGCCGCCCCACTGCGCGCGGTCCGGGCGAAAGCGGATGTCGCGCCACTTGTCGTAGTCGAGCTCCGAGAGCCACTGCGGCACGCGTTCGGGCTCGCGGTAGGGCTGTGCCGCGAGAATGCGTGCTTTCGCGGCGACGTCCTCGAAGCTCGCCGCCTTGTTCGCGGCGAGCGCGGAGGAGGAGAACAGCAGCAGCGGAAACAGGGCGCAGCGCGAGATCCGCCGAGCAATCGCTCGAGCGCGTTGGAAAGGCAAGAAAGGGAGCCCTCCTCGGGGTGCCGGAGCATAGGAGAGGCCCGGCGCGCGGGGAATGATCGGCACAGTGAAGCCGCAACCTCAGGCGGATCCCCTATCCCGCTTCCGATCGGGTCGGGACCCCCACGTCTCGGAGCAGCGCGAGCGGCCCCAGCTGCGCCAGTGCCTCGAAAGCCTCTGCGTCCCGCACCAGCAGCACTCCGGCATAGCCGAGCGCGTTCACGGGCATCCCCGCGAGCTCCGGTCGCCGCCGCGGGACGAGCAGCAGCTCGCGGCGCGTCAGCAACAGGTTGTAGGGGGCGGGGGCCTCGGCCGAGAGCGAAAGAAAGGCGAGCAGCTCGCGGTAGCGCGCCCAGGTCTCGCCGGCCGCGAGATCGGGCGGCAGCGCGGAGAGGTCGTCGCTGCGGCAGCCCGCGTGTGCGAAGGGCAGGGCCGCGCTCCGGCCGGGGCGCTCCCCGCGACACGCGCCTTCGATCAGCGCTTCGGCCGGCAGCGCCGGCAGTCCCGTGGCCAGCGGCAGCGGGACCAGCTGCAGGTGTTTGTGCGGCTGACTCGCGCCGGCTTCGAGCCCCGAGTTGTAGAACACCAGCGCGTCGATCTCTGCGAGGCCCTGCCATGCGGCAGCGAAGTCCGCGGGCCCGAGGGGGCTCTCCTGTGTCTCGAAGCGGCGCGTCACGATCAAGAGGTGGTCCGCGAGCACCGGGAACTTGTTGAGCACTGCGAGATGGGTTTCGGACAGCTCCCGCACAACGAGCTCGGGCTCGGGCGGCAGGAAGGGATTGCGCGCGTCGCGGCGCGCCGCATGGGTCTCCTCCTGCTTGCGCGCGACCCCTTCGAGCACGCGCACCAGGAACACGGCGCCGTCGGCCGCGAGCTCGCGCGAGGCGGTGGCAATCGGTACCAAAGCGCCCGCGGCGAGCGCGCGCTCGCTGCGGCTGCGGATCGCTTCGGCCAGAGGCTGCACGCGGATGCTCTCCTCGACAGGTGTCGCGGTTTCGCTTAAAGAGTCGTAGGCCCTGGCCGGCCGCAGTGCCAGGAGTGGAGAAAAATGGAGAGTGCAGTGGAGAAGAAGCTGGGACGCCTTTCCGGCAAGGTCGCGATCGTGACGGGCGCAGCGCGCGGGCAGGGCGCGGCCGAGGCGCGCCTCTTCGCGGCCGAGGGTGCGCGCGTGCTGCTCACGGACCTGCTCGAAGAGCAGGGCCGCGAGCTCGCGGCGGAGATCGGCCCCTCCGCGCTCTTCGCGCGCCAGGACGTCTCGAGCGAGCCGGGCTGGGAGCAGGTCGTCGGTCTCGCGCTCTCACACTTCGGCGGCCTCGACGTGCTCGTGAACAACGCGGGCATCGTGCACTACGCGTCGATCTTCGATCACAGCGCCGACGACTACATGCGCGTGATCCGCGTGAACCAGCTCGGCGTCTTCCTCGGCATGCGCGCGGCCGGCGCCGCGATGGGCAAGCGCGGCGGTGGCTCGATCGTGAACATCTCCTCGATCGGCGGCCTCGTGGGCGTCGGCGGAGCGATCGCCTACACCGCGAGCAAGCACGCGGTGACGGGCATGACGAAGGTCGCGGCGCTCGAGCTCGCAGCGCTGAACGTGCGCGTGAACTCGATCCACCCGGGAGGCGTCGACACCGCGATGGTCGAGATGCCCGACGAGCTGCGCGCCGGCGTGCGCGAGCGCGGCGGCATGCCGCAGATTCCGCTCGCGCGCATCGGCCTGCCCGAGGAGATCGCGCGCGCGGCGCTCTTCCTCGCGAGTGACGAGAGCTCCTACTGCACCGGCACCGCGCTGCTCGTCGACGGCGGCATGCTCGCGGGCACGAACGTGCTGCAGCGGCGGAGCTAGGCACCCCGGTAGGGAGCGGTCGAGCTGCTCCGTGATTCGAGACAACGCGCGAGGAAATCGTTTGCGCGCTCGTTGGCCCGGGCTCCCTCGGGCGTGCCGAAGGCGTCGAAGCCGTGCGGGGCACCCGGGAAGATCTGGATCTCGGCAGGGCTGCCGGCGGCGATCCACTTTGCGTACATGAACAGGGTGTGGTCGAGCAGCGGGTCGAAGCTGCCGACCGTGAACAGCGCCGGACACAGCCCGCGGAGATCCGCGTAGAGCGGCGAGATGTCCGGCTCGCGGAGCCGGCGCGCGTCGGGAATGAACATCTGCGTCATCGCGTCGATCGAAGGCCCGTCGATCACGAGGTGGCGATCGTCGAACTCGTGATGACTCGGCACCCCGCCGAGATCGTAGACGCCGTAGACGAGATTCGCGCCGGCGAAGTGGAAGCCGTGCCGATTCCGCATGCGCAGCAGTGTCACGGCCGAGAGGTGCCCGCCGGCTGATTCGCCGCCGATCAGCGCGAGCTCGGCGCCGAGCTCTGCGCGCGCATGCGCGGCCAGCCAGACGGCCGCGGCTTCGCAGTCGTCGGGGCCGGCCGGGTAGGGGTGCTCGGGCGCGAGCCGATACTCGACGCTCGCGAGCGAGATGCCGAGCGCGTCTGCGCGGCGTTCGAGGCCGACGTCCATCATGTCGGCCGAACCCGAGAACCAGCCGCCGCCGTGGATGTGCAGCATCGTCGCGCGCGGCGCGCCCTTCGAAGGGCGCATGCAGCGCAGCTCGAGCGCGCCGGCCGGCCCCGGAATCCGGCGGACCTCGACTCGCTGCGAGCTCGACGCCGGGATCTGGAACGCGCCGCGCGCCGGGCCCAGCGCGCGCGCGGCCTCTGCCTCCTCGGGCGAGAGCGCGTGCGTGAGGCCGGGAAGCTTCAGCGCCGAGAGCTTCTCGACGGCTTCGCGCAGCTCGGGGCTCGCACGCTCCGGATCGAAGCAAGCGGGATCGAAGGGGTTCGCAGTCGGCACGGCGGGCCTCCAGGGAAGGCGCGGATTCTAGCGAGCACGGACGTCAGATTGTGGAGATGGTCAGATTCTCACCCTGGCTTCGAGCGGCCTCGAAGTGGCGCTTCGCGAGCATCTGACCATCCCCACAATCTGACGTCCGTGCTCGCAGAGAAGCTTCGTGTTCGACTAGGATGCGCGCGTGACGCCGCCCGCCGTCCCCGCAGCAACTACATCCGCCGCCGCTTCGCCCGCGTACGCGAACTACGTGCTCGGCTTGCTCGTTTTCGCGTACATCTTCAATTGGGTCGATCGCAACGCGCTCGCAGTGCTGATGCCCGACATGAAACGCGAGCTCGGCGTCTCGGACACCGCGATGGGCTTCCTGTCCGGACCGGCCTTCGCGATCTTCTACACGCTGCTCGGGATTCCGATCGGGCGCTGGGCCGACATCGGGAACCGCCGCTCGATCCTCGCGCTCGGACTCACGCTGTGGAGCGCGATGACGGCCGTTTGCGGCATGGCGCAGAGCTTCGCGGTGCTGGCACTCGCCCGCGTCGGAGTGGGCGTCGGCGAGGCCGCGGGGAGCCCTTGCTCTCACTCGCTGATCTCCGATTACTTCCCGCCCGAACGTCGCGGTCGCGCGCTCGCGGTCTACGGCATGGGCAACTACGGCGGACACTTCGTCGCCTTCGTGATCGGCGGCTGGATCAACCACCACTACGGCTGGCGCACGACCTTTCTCGCGATGGGTCTGCCCGGCATCCTGCTCGCCCTGCTGATCCGCGCGACGCTGCGCGAGCCGCAGCGCGCCGCGCCCACTGTCGTGCTGCCGCACGCCGCGAGCTTCGGCAGCGCGCTGCGCTATCTCCGCTCGCGGCGCTCCTATCTCTTCTTGAATCTCGGCGGCGCGCTTTCGGCGCTGGTCGGCTACGGCTTCGGCATCTGGGTGCTGACCTTTTTCGTGCGCGTGCACGGTCTCGAGCCGAGCGAGGCGAGCACCTGGCTCGGAATCCTGGCTCCGGTCGGTGGCCTCTGCGGTACGGCGCTCGGCGGCATCCTGGTCGACCGACTCGCGCGCACGCATCCGAGCGCGTACCTCTGGATCCCGGCGATCTCGTCGCTGCTGCACCTGCCGCTCTCGCTCGCACTGCTGCTCGGCTCGCGCGAGCTCGCGCTCGCCGCGTATCTGCCGCACTCGCTGGCGTTCTCGATGTATGTGGGCCCCCTGTTCGCGTTGATGCAGGGTGTTGCGCCGCCGCGCATGCGCTCGCTCGCGGTTGCAATCCACCTGCTGATCGTGAATCTGCTCGGACTCGCGGCCGGTCCGATCGTGGTAGGCGCACTGAACGACGCGCTCCACGCGAAGTACGGGGACGACGCCGTGCGCTACTCGCTGCTGCTCGTCAGCGCGACGGGCGCCGTCGCTGCCGCGCTCTACGCGGCCGGAGCGCGCAGCGTGGCCGGAGACCTGGCCGCCGCCGCATCCGATCGAGGGTAATTCCACCCGTTCGTGCGATTCGCTCGCCCATCTGCACTCGAGTTGCTCAACCGGGTTGGCGCCCCGGCCGATGTTTCAGGTGACTCAGAGTGCGAGGAGGCGCCTGTCATGTGGAATCGGGTCTTCGAGTCGAAGGACAAGCCCCAGATCCAGGTCGGCTCCGTCACGGCAGCACCGGCGGGAGCGGTGAGCGCGCCCGCAGAGCCGCGCAAGGCTGCGGCGGCGGGCAGGCAGATCGTCGGCCGCGGCCGACTAGCGGGCTTCTTCGACCGCTTCACGGACGGCGTCGTGATCGGCTGGGTGCTCGACAACCAGGACCCGGAGCGGCCGGTCGAGGTCGCGATCTGGTGCGGCGATCGCATCGTGGCCGCGGGGGTCGCGAACCTCCCGCGCATCGATCTGGTCAAGACCTTCGGCATCACGGGCCGCAATGGCTTCGAGCTGCCGCTGCACGCGATTCCGCTCGAGGCCGGCCAGGGCCTCGTGATGCGCGAGCGCGACTCGAACCAGCCGATCGATGCCCCGGAGTTCCGCTTCCAGCACAACGACGAAGTGCTCGGCGCCGAGCTCAAGCGCGTCGAGCAGACGCAGGCCGTGGTCGTGATCGAGAACCCGGGTCCGGCAGTTGCTGCGCGGGTCTCGATCTTCGACGGCGACGAGCTGATCCACAGCGTCGAGCAGGGCTTCGGCAACGGCGAGACGGAGCTGCGGTTTTCGCTCCCCGCGAAGATCTTCGACGGCCGCGCGCATCTGCTGGGCGTCGGCATCGGCAAGCGCGGCATCGTCGCGATGCACGCGGCGATCCTGCGCCCGATCTTCACGCCCTGGGAACACCTGAAACAGAGCGCTGAGCTGTCCACGATGGCCGGGCTCCAGGCTGGCGACGCTGCGCGCTATTTCAGCCTGCGCACACAGCTCTCGGCCGGGCGCGGCGCGATTCCGCTCGATTCGCTCGTGCGCGCGCACGAGGTCGTCTGCGCGACCGATTTCACACGCAGCGAGTTCCCGCCGCTGGATCTGCCCCAGTGGGATCGTCCGCGCGTCTCGGTGATCATCCCCGTCTTCGACCACTTCGCGGAGACCTACCACTGCGTCGCGAGCTTGATCCTCGCCTACAACCGCTGCTCCTTCGAGGTGATCATCGCGGACGACTGCTCGAGCGACGCCACCGCGGCCGGCGAGGAGATCCTGCGCGGCGCGCGCTTCGTGCGCACGCCGCAGAACGGCGGATTCAACCGGAACTGCAACCACGCGGCGAAGCAGGCGCGCGGTGAGTTCCTCGTGTTCCTGAACAACGACACCGAGGTCACCTCATACTGGCTCGACGAGCTGGTCGACTCCTTCGACCGCTTCGAGCGCGTCGGCATGACTGGCTCGAAGCTGCTGAATGCCGACGGCACCCTGCAGGAGGCCGGAGGCATCGTCTGGGGCAACGGCGTGCCGTGGAACGTCGGCCGCAATCAGAACCCGCGCGCGCCGGAGTGGAACTACGCGCGCCAGGTGGACTACCTCTCGGGCGCGGCGCTGTGCCTGCGCAAGACGCTGTGGGACGAGATCGGAGGTTTCTCGCGCGAGTTCGAGCCCGCCTACTTCGAGGACACCGACCTCGCCTTCAAGGTGCGCCAGGCCGGCTTCACGACCTGGTACGTGCCGACTTCGGAGGTCGTGCACTTCGAGGGACGCAGCCACGGCCGCGACCTGAAGCTCGGCGTGAAGCGCTTCCAGGAGATCAACGCTGCCAAATTCAAGCGCAAGTGGGTGCAGGCCTTCGCGCAGAACGGCGAGGCCGGCGTCAAGCTCCAGATCCACAAGGACCGCGGGGTGGTCGGCCGCGCGCTGGTGATCGACTACACCACACCCGCGCCGAAGCGCGACGCCGGGGGCTATGCGGCGGTGCAGGAGATCCTGCTGCTGCAGAGCCTCGGCCTCAAGGTGACCTTCCTGCCCGAGAACCTGGCGCATATGGGAGAATCGACCGCCGCGCTGCGCCGCCTCGGCATCGAGATGATCCACTCGCCCTTCCACGTGAGCCTCGAGGAGTTCCTCACCAAGCGCGGCAGCGAGTTCGATCTCGTGTATCTGACGCGCTACGACGTCGCACAGCGACACCTGCCCGCGATCCGCAAGTACACCAAGGCCAAGATCGCGCTCAACCTCGCGGACCTGCACTTCCTGCGCACGCTGCGTTCCGTCGCGCGCGGAGCTTCCTCGATGCAGGAGGCGATCCAGATCCGCGACCACGAGCTCGATGTGCTGCGCAAGGTCGACTCGGTGCTGACCTACAACGAAATGGAGAAGGCCGTCATCCTGTCGCACAATCTCTCGGACGATCACGTGTTCCACTGCCCGTGGGTGGCCGAGGCGAAGCCCACGCCGGCAGTGTTCGAGCAGCGCCGCGGCCTGCTCTTCGTGGGCAGCTCGCATCATCCGCCGAATCTGAAGGCGATCGAGTGGTTCCTCGAGGAGATCCAGCCCGCGATCGACCTGCCCGAGGCCGAGAAGCGGCTGATCGTCGTCGGCAGCGGCACTGACGAGTGGAGCGACAAGTTCGATCCCGAGCAGGTGGAGCTGCTGGGCTTCGTCGACGATCTTGCGGAAGTCTTCGACCGCGTGCGCGTGTTCGTCGCGCCGCTCCAGTTCGGGGCCGGGATCAAGGGCAAGGTGTTGGAGGCGATGTCGCACGGCGTGCCGATCGTCGGCACGGCGATTGCGGTCGAGGCGACCGGGCTCGTGGACGGCGTCTCGGCGAGCGTGGCGGATCGCGCGGCCGATTTCGCGCGTGCGGTCGAGCAGCTCTCGAGCGATGCGGAGCTCTGGCGCCGCTATCGCGAGGCCGAGCTCGCGACGGTCGAGCGCGGCTTCTCGCGCGAGCGCGGGCGTCAGGATTTTTCGCGCATGCTCGACTACCTCGAGATCGTGCACCGGACCTAGACAACAACGGGCGCGCGGAATGACCCGGGAGGTCGGAGGCGGGATTCGTGCGGCGCTCGAAGCGCCGGTGGGCCCGGAGCTCGGGCCCGAGGATCTGTGCGCCGACCGCCGGCTTCCGCTGCGCGGCTTCGCCTATCTGCCCGCTGCGGGAGCGCTGCGCGTGCGCGCGCGGCTCGGCTCGGGCCCCTGGGCCGAAGGTCTCGCGGACGATTTTCGCGACGACATCGGCGCTTGCGAGCCGCTCTGCCCGGAAGCGGGCCGCAGCGGCTTTGGGCTCCTGGTCGAGGTCGGAGAGCAAGCGGGCCCGCAGAGCCTGCGCGTCGAGGCACTGCTTCCGAAGGGTCCGGTAACGCTATGCCTGCGCGAGCTCGCGGTTCCGCCGCTGAGCGCGCAGGCCGCGCACGGCGCGGCGGCCTGCGCTCCGCGCCGCGTTGCGGATCCAACGCCGAGCCGAACTCGCGCCGGGGCGCCGCAGGAGGCACCCGCGCGCGTGCTCTTCGTGAGCCACGACCTCGCACTGGAAGGTTCCCAGCGCTCGCTCTTCGAGCTCTCGCGCAGCCTCGACCGGGAGCGATTCCGCCCGCGCTGGCTTGCTCCGCAGGGCGGGCCGCTCGCGGCCGAGCTCGCCGCGGAGCGCATTCCGCTCGACCTGCGCGCGCTGCGCCCGCAGCGCGGCGAAAGCGCGGCGCGCGAGTCCCTGCTGCGCAGCTATCTCGAGCGGCCCGAGCTCGCGCGCGTGCGGCTCGTCGTCGCGAACACGCTGCAGGCGTTCTGGGGCCTCGAGCTCGCGCGCGCGCTCGGGGTGCCGGCCGTCTGGATCCTGCGCGAGAGCGTCGACCCGGTGCGCTTCCTGCACCGTTTCTGGCCCGCGCGGGCCGCGGAGCAGGCGCTGCAAGGCTTCGGCCTCGCGGATCGGCTCGTCTTCGTTTCCCAGGCGACCGCAAGGCGCTACCGCGACTTCGCGACGCCCGACCGCATCGAGGTGATCCCGAACGGCGTGGATCTCCAGCGCTTCGCCGAGCCGGAGCGGCCCGCTGCGCGCGACGCCGCGCGCCGCGCATTGCGCGACAGTCTGGGGCTCCCGGGAGATGCGCGCGTGCTGCTCTGCGTCGGAACGGTCTGCAAGCGCAAGGGACAGGAAGTGTTGCTGCGCGCGCTCGCGCAGCTCGCGGAGCGGCGCCGCGAGCTGCACGCCGTACTGCTCGGCGCGCGCCCGCATCCCTACGTCGATGCGCTGCGCGCGGCGGGCGAGCGGCTCGGGCTGGCCGGTCGTGTGCACCTGCTTCCTCGTTGCTCGGATCCGAGTTCCTTCTACCGCGGCGCCGACCTCGCACTGTGCCCCTCCTACCAGGAGTCGCTGCCGCGCTCGGTGCTCGAGGCGATGGCGAGCGCGCTCCCGATCGTCGCGAGCGCGGTCGACGGGATTCCGGAGCTGCTGCGCGACGGCTGCGAAGCGCGCCTGGTGCCGCCGGGCGATCCCGCGGCGCTCGCGGCCGCGATCGAGGAGCTACTCGCCGATCCGGTACGCGCAGCCGAGCTCGGCGCCGCCGCGCGCAAGCGCGCCGAATCCGAGTTCCCGCTCGCGCGCAGCACGCAGCGCTTCGAGGCACTCTTCGAGTCTCTGCTCCGCGAGACCCGATAGCTATTCGAGCCGCTCGGGCAGCGCCGGTTGACCGGAGGTCGAGCCGCCGAGTGCTGCGGGGAGGCTCCGAGAGAGCCTACGCGGCGTCGGCTACGCTCCTCGCGATGCAGCACGCGATCGAACGCGCCGTTTCCGAGCTGACGCGTTGCCCGGCCCTCCGCGGACGCTCGCTGCATGCGGTCTGGATCTTCGGCTCGCACGCACGCGGCGAGGCAGGTCCCGGATCGGACCTCGATCTCGGCGTGCTCTGCGATCCCCCGCTCGGGCTCGAGGTTGCCGTGCTCATCGATCAGCTGAGCCGGGCGATCGGAGGCGAGGTCGACGTGATCGACCTCGCGACGACCTCGGCGACGCTGGCCTGGGAGATCCTCACGAGTGGGAAGCTCGTGCTCGAAGCGGATGAGCGCGCAGTCGAAGAGTTCTTGCGCAAGACACGTTACGCCGCGGACGACGAAATGCAGCGCAATCGCATGATCGTGCTTGCACAAGCACCTCGGATCGGAACGGCCGGCTCGTGACGGTTCGCCCGGAGGTCGTCCTCGCGCGGCTCGCACATCTCTCGCGCGCACTCTCCCAGCTCGAGCGGTTGTCGCTGCTGTCGCCAGTCGAGCGCGGCGACCCACTGCATCTGCTCGCGCTCGAGCGCGCGCTGCAGCTCGCGGCCGAGGTGCTCTTCGACATCGGCCATCATGTGCTCGCCGGCCGCGGCCTGGCGGTGCCTGCTCACTATCGCGACGTCCTTCCCGCACTTGGTGTGGCGGGAGTGCTCTCGGAAGCACTCGTAGCCCGGCTGGAGGGACTCGCGGGTCTCCGGAATCTGCTCGTCCACGGCTATGTGGAAGTCGATCCGGAGCGCCTGTGGGTGCTCGTCGACACGCAGCTGCCGGACCTCCATGCGGCCCATGTCGCGCTCGCCGCGCTGCCGGAGCTGGACCCTGCTCGCGGCTAGGGCCACCTGGGCCGATCAGCCTCCGGGCTTCGCCGCATCCGACGCCAGCCGGAAGTACGCATCCACCTCCGCCGGCGGGTCGTAGTAGCCGCGCACGCGGATGAACTTGCCGTTCTCGCCGAGGGTCCAGATCTCGATCGTCTCGAAATCGAAGTGCTTGGCGCCGATCACCCCCTGGTTGCGCACGACGCTGGCCGCGTCGTCTCCGCGGTAGTAGCTGAGGCCGGGGCTGATCTTCCACTGCTGGCCGGGGGTGAAGGAGGCGTCCCACTGCCGGGCGGCGGCTTCGAGGCCGTGTTTGGTCGGGACGCCGACGGGATCGTCGAAAGTGATCTGCGGGTCGAAGAGCGCGATCCAGCCCTCGCGGTTGCGGGCGTTCCAGCACTCGAAGTGGCGCGCAAATGCGCGGCGCAGCGCTTCCTGGGTCGGCGGCATCGTCACACCTCCTTGCGCTCGAGCCTGGACGCGGGCGGACTAGCGTCCGCTCGCGATCTCCGAAAAACGCACGACCTGGGCGATCGGCGTCTCGATCTCCTCTTCCGGCAGCAGGAAGCGCCAGTACACCATCCCGAAGGGCCGCCCCTCGGTGTCGATCCAATTCGGCAGCCCGGGGTCGCGGTGGGCGAGCAGCATCCGGAAGCTGCCATCCGGCTCGAGCTGGGTCTGTTTGCGGTTCAGGCCGACGCGGCGGTGGTTGTAGTCGTAGGTCTGCAGGTAGCGGTTCCAGAGCGATACATTCGCGAAGCGACAG
Source organism: uncultured Spirochaetales bacterium (assembly GCA_964437835.1). Lineage (GTDB taxonomy): Bacteria > Myxococcota_A > UBA9160 > UBA9160 > SMWR01 > CAYTJA01. The sequence continues at coordinate 27,791 of CAYTJA010000046.1, read as the reverse complement.
CGCGGAAAGCGGCCCGTGATCACGAGCGCCTGGTCGGGTCCCAGCAGGTAGGGCGCCATGCTGTACGCGATGTCCATCGCGGCGAAGGCCATGTCTCCGGGCTTCTCGGGCTTCGGGAATTGGTTCGGCACGGTCGATACCCACGACGGCTGCTCGCTGGGCTTGCGCGGCGGCTGCTCTAGCGTCTCGCTGCGGAGATTGTTGATCAGGCGCTGGATCGCGGCGGAGACGCGCGCATCGCTCCAGGTCGGCGGCGGGCCCGGGTCGATCAGGGGCTGGATCGAGATCGGGACATGGCGTTCCGGGTCCGCGGCGCCGTAGCGCTCCTCTTCGAAGTAGTGGCGCGTGGTGATCCGGCACGCGCGCGGCGACAGCGCCAGGCAGTTGCGCGGCCTCGGCTTCGGCGAGACCAGGATCTCGTAATTGCCCTCCGCGTCGATGTCGAACTGCTCGTCGTAGAGTCCGGCCGCGGTGCCAGTCACGTAGTGCCCTTCGCCGGGGCCCTCCTCGATCGTGAACGAGGTGTAGACCGCGCCGGCGATGTTGCCGCGCAGGATGTACTCGCGGTCCGGGCGGACCGCGGCCTCGAAATAGATCGCGTCGGGATTGTCGCCGCGGATCTTGCGCGTCGGCGACACGATGCGGCGGAACTGCGGGCGCTCCGGGTCGGCCTCGAAGTGCGAAAACAGCGCGAGCTGCAGCATGTGCATCAGCATGCGGTGGCCGTCGGCGACGTCGCCCTCGGACTGGATGCCCCACTCGGGGCCGAAACGGCGCTCGTCGATCTCGCGGATCAGGTCGAGCAGCTCGTGCAGCTTCGCGCGGCTCTGGGTCTGGACGCCCACGGCGGATTCCTCCTGGAGTGGCGCCGCAGTATCGCACGCTAGATGCCGACCACGCGCGAGACGATCGCGTCCATCGCGCGGTCCGGAAGCACGCGCGTGAGCACGCGCATCAGCTTCGCATCGAGGCCGACGCGGTAGCGTGTGCGCGGGCGCGGAGCCGTCAACGCGTGGTGGATCGCGCGCGCGACGCGCTCGGGCGCAACGCCCCGCCGTGCGCTGCCGCGCGCGTAGGCCTCGATCTTCTCGAGCAGTGGCGCGTAGAGCGGCTGCGCTGCGTCCGGCAGCTGCTTGCGCAGCTCTTCGCCGTAGGCGAGCGACTTCTCCCAGATCGGCGTCGCGACGCTGCCGGGCTCGACGAGCGCGACCTGCAGGCCCCACGGCCGCAGCTCGCGCCGCAGCGCGTCCGAGAGCCCCTCGAGCGCGAACTTCGAGGCCGCGTAGGGGCCGAGGAAGGGCGCGGCGTTGTAGCCGCCCAGCGAGCCGACGTTCACGATGCGGCCGCCGGCCTTGCGCACGAGCGCCAGGAACGCGCGGTTCACGGCGACGACACCGATCAGGTTCACCTCGATCTGGCGCCGGAACTCCTCGACCTCGATGAACTCCTGCACCGCGGGCACCGCGAGGCCGGCGTTGTTTACGACGCCCGCAAGGCCGGCTTCGCCGGAAGCCGCGAGCGCGCGCTCGACCTGCGCGCGCGCGGCCTCGAGCTCGTCGGCGCGCGTGACGTCTAGGCGCAGCGGAACGATCTCCGCGAGTCCCTCCGCGCGCAGGCGCTCCGCGTCCTGCTCGCGGCGCACGCCCGCGAAAACGCGCAGCCCGCGCTCGGCGAGATAGCGCGCGGTCGCAAAGCCGATGCCGGTCGAGGCGCCCGTCAGCAGCACGCTGCGTTGGATCATCGGAATACAGGAGAGCCCGCGCGGCGCGCACTGTCAAATCCGAGCGCGTTGGGTACCCTCGGCGCCCGGCATGCGGCGCGCAGGCGATGACGATCTTGCCCCCGATCCCCCGCCCGGAACCAGGTGCTCCGAGCTCCGCCATCGCGTGCCCTTCTTCGACACCGATGCGATGCGCATCGTCCACCACGCGAACTACGTGCGCTATCTCGAGCTCGCGCGCGTGCGTTTTCTCGAGGAGCACGATCTCCCCTACACGCGCTACCTCGAGCTGGATCTCCACTTCGCGGTCACGCGCTGCGAGATCCGTTATCTGCGCCCCGCGCGATTCGATGAGGAGCTGTCGATCCGCTGCTGGATGCAGCGCGCGGGCGGAGCGTCGGTCGAGATCGGCTACCAGATCCGGCGCGGGGACGAGCTGCTGGTGCGCGCGGCGACCGAGCACGCCTGCGTCGACGGCGAGGGCCGGCTGCGGCGCCTGCCGCCCGAGCGCCGGGCCGGGTTGCGCAGGCTCGCCGTGCAACCCGCAGGAAGCGCTTCGAGCTCGAGCCCGGCGGAAGCCGGGTCCCCGGGTTAACCTGCCCCGCGTTCCCCGCGCGCCCGAGGAGAATCCAATGCCCGTAGCGCAGAGCACCGAGCGGGAATACCGCCGCGCCAAGCCCTTCATCAAGCTGATGTCGAAGCTCAACATCGCCGTGTTCCGGGCTTCGGGCGGCCGCCTCGGCAACAAATTCCTGCGCGGAGCCCCCGTCGGGCTGCTCACGACCACCGGCCGCAAGAGCGGCGCCACGCGCACCACGCCGCTGATCTATCTCGAGGACGGCGAGAAGCTGGTGATAGTCGCGTCGCAGGGCGGCCTGCCGCACCACCCGATCTGGTCACTGAATCTCGAGCAGAACCCGGAGTGCCGCTTCCAGATCGGCTCGCGCGTGCGCAGCTACCGCGCGCGCCGGGTTTCCGAAGCCGAGAAGGCCGCGCTCTGGCCGCGCTTGCTCGCGATCTATCCGGACTACGACGACTATCAGAAGCGCACAGCTCGTAACATTTCCGTGCTCGCACTCGAGCCGCGGAGCTAGCGGGTGGCAGTTTCGCTCGCGACGACGGGCTTCGCAGCAGATTCGGCCGCCGGAATTCCGGTTTCCGATTTCGACCCCTTCTCGCCGCGCTGGCGTGCGAATCCCTATCCGATGTACAAGCGGCTGCGAGACGCAGCGCCCGTGCACTACGCCCCGGCCTCGAAGGTCTACTCCGTCTCGCGCTTCGAGGACGTGCAGTTCGTGCTGAAGAGCGACGAGCTCTTCTCGTCCAGCGCGATGTTCACCGCGTTGATCGGCGCGCCGCTGCAGCAGGGGCTCAGCTTCGGCGCGATCCGCTTTGCGCTGCGCTTCCTGTTCCTCGCCGGGCACACGCCGCGCGGCTTCATCAAGGCGCGCAAGCTGATCGTCGAGGACGGCGAGACGCACACCGCGCTGCGCGGCGTGGTGAATCGCGGTTTCACGCCGCGGCGTATCGCGGCGCTCGAGCCGCGCGTCGTGGAGCTGGTGGCCGAGTGCATGCAGGGGCTGCGCGGGAAATCTCGCTTCGATCTCGTGCAGCAGCTCACGACCCCGCTGCCGGTCACGGTGATCTGCGAGATGCTCGGCGTGGAGGCGGAGCGCCGCGAGCAGTTCAAATACTGGTCCGACGCGATCGTCGAGCGCGCGACAGGCGCGGGCCGAGACGACCCCTTCCAGAGCCGCTATTCCGACGCGATCCTGGATCTCCACCGCTACATCAGCCGCATTGCGAAGCAGCGCCGCCGCCAGCCGGCCGAGGACGTGATCAGTGCGGTGCTTGCCGAGCAGGACGGCGCGGCCGGGCTCTCGAACCTGGAGGTCGTGTTCTTCGTGATCCTGCTGCTCGTCGCGGGCAACGAGACCACGACGAACCTGATCGGAAACGCCGTGAGCGCGCTGCTCGCGAATCGCGCCGAGCTCGAGCGCGTAGCGGCGAACCCGCTGCTGGTGCCGGAGCTCGTCGAGGAGGTCTTGCGCTACGACGCGCCGATCCAGCTGGTGCTGCGCACAGCTACGCGCGAGGTCGAGATAGCCGGTACGAAGATTCCGGCTGGCGCGTTGGTTGCGCCGCTGATCGGCTCGGCGAACCGCGACGAGCGCCGCTTCCCCGACCCGGACCGCTTCGAGATCGAGCGCGACGCGCGCGGGCAGCTGGGCTTCGGCTTCGGACGCCATTTCTGCCTCGGCGCCTCGCTCGCGCGCCTCGAGGCCACCGCTGCGCTCTCCGCGCTGGTGCCGGAGCTGCGCCGGCTGCGCCTCGCTGAGCCCACGGAGGCGATCGATTCCTTCCTCGTGCGCGGCCCGAGGAAGCTCCTACTCGAGGCGGCCTGAGCGCGCCTTCGCGCGGGGCTGCTTGCGTGCGCGCGTTGTGCAGCGGGGTCGACCACGCGAAGGCTTCCAGCTGCGGGCTACTGCTCGTGCGCGCGCTGAGCTATGCTTGCACATCAGCGAACACCCGTCTGCAGGATCAACCGATGCATACTGTCACCGTCGATGATCTGGCGCGTCAGCCGCAGCAGTTGATTGACGACGCCAAGGGCGGCGAGCCGACACTCGTTACCGGCGCGGGCGAACCCGTGCTGGTGACCGTGCCACTCGGCAGGGGCGTGGATATCCAGGTTGCGCTGCTCGACATCGCCGTGGAGCTGTTCGACCGCGAGCAGATCAGCCTCGGCCTCGCGGCCCGCATCGCCGGACTCTCCTACAGCGACATGGTGGACGAGTTGGGCCGCCGGCAGGTCCAGATAATCCGGCTGTGCCCAGGGGAGCTGGAGCGGGAGCTTGCCGCCTTCGGCGACTAAGGTCGTCGTCGTTTCAGATGCCGGGCCGCTGATCGCCCTTGGGCGGCTCGACCTGCTCGAATTGTTGGCGCGGCTGTTCGACGAAGTCCAGGTTCCCGAGGCCGTACTCCGCGAATGCCTCGCGCGGCCCGAGCTGCCGGATGCCCAGCGCATCCAACTGGCCCTCGGCAATGCGTGGCTGAGGTCGTGCGTGGCCCCGCCAGGACGGGTCGAGGGTTTGGGCGCGAGCGAGAGTGCCGCGATTGGCCGTGCCCTCGAGATCGGCGCGGTGCTGCTGGCAGACGACCAGGCTGCGCGCGTGCAAGCGCGCCGCCGCGGGCTGGTCGTCATTGGCACGCTGGCTGTCCTGATACTTGCGAAGCGCAAGGCGCTGTTGCCCGCAGTGGCGCCGCTCGTCGAACAGTTGCGCGCCACCGGTCACCACCTCGGCGATGCTGCTGTCTCCGAAGCCTTGAAGCTCGCGGGCGAGTGAGGGGCGGTGTCCTCGACTCCGCTCCCGCTGCGCTGGCCGCGCTACCTGCTGCCGATTCTCGGCCTCGCGGCCCCGCTCGAGCTCGCGGGCCTCGTCTGGCTCGGCCGCTTCGCGCGCGGGCTGCGCGCGAGCGCGGCGGCGCCGCCGCCGAGCAGCAGCAGCTGAAGCGCGGCGGCGGGCTCCGGGACGTACGAGAAATCGCTCACCACCACCTCGGCCGGGCTGGCGTTCGCCGGAGCGGGCGGATCGTTGCTCAGCCACAGATTGAAGTGGAACGCGGTGCGGCCCGCGCTCGGGATCGAGGGGCCCGTGTACGTCCGCGTGTAGATCTGCTTCCCGGACTGGAAGACCTGAAACAGGATCAGGTTCGGCTGCCATCCGATCAGCCAGCGCAGGGGCCCGGGGGGAATCGAAAACTGCTCCCGATTCGCCGTCGGATCGTTGTAAGGCTGGACGACAGACTGCGCGTTCAGGGAACTCTGCGCCGCGCCCCAGCGCGAGGCCTCGAAATCGATCTCGCGATTCGGATTCAGGCCGGCGCCCTCGAGATCGCCGTGGGAATCCCACAGAAAGCCACTGAAGACCAGGTTGGGATCGAGGTTCGCGACGTCGCTCTCGGTCTCGAACACGTAGGCGCCGTAGCCGGGAGTCGTGGCCGGCGCGGAGATCGGCGCGTCCAGGATCACCTCGGTCGCCCGCCAGATTCCGTCGTCGTGCGTCACACTCAGGTGCAGCCGACCCTCGCCGTCGACGAAGACATCCGCGGGATCGAAGGAGAAGTAGTTCGGGCCCGGCCCGACGAGCGCGGGACTCTCCTTGATTCCCCAGCGATACCCCGAGAAGTCGAGTGTCGCGCCGAAGCGCGGCGCGCAATCCATCGCGAGCGAACTCGGCGAACTCGGAATGCGGGAGCCCTCCACGACGATCGGCGGTGGCTGGGCCAGCGGAAATAGCGCTGCGCAATACAGGATTGCCCGGTCGTCGATGCCTCCCGAGACCACGTCCGCAGCGAAGCTTCCGTCGAGGGGATCGGGCGTCGAGAGGTCTGGAGCGATCGGTACCGTCGGCTGGAGCAGGGTCGGTTTCGTGAACCACCCCAGCCCGTCGATGTGCAGGTAGGCAGCGACGTGGTGCTGCGAAGGATCGGCGCCGGTCACTCGCCCGCCGAGGAAGCCGTCGGTCGCATAGGGCGGGAGCGAATCGATCTCGATCGCGGGATCGGCGTTGGCGCCGCGCGCCGTGCCCGCGGCACAGAGCGCGAGCACGACGGCAATTCGTTCGAGTCGCGAATCCATACCGCACTCCCGATGCTCGTGGTCTAGCTCCTGGTCGACCGCTGAGCCAGTCGAAACGAGGCTGGGATCCAGTTCGCGCACCCGCGCCATCACTGTTCGCGCTTCCCGTGCCGGCGTATCATCGGGCAACCGTTCGCAGCGGCGTCCGCAGGGGCGGCGCCCGGAGGCACGAGCATGAAGTCCCTCGTCTATGGCGTTTCGCCCGAGCTCCAGACCCCCGCGGATCCGAACAATCCGCTGCTGGTCGGGCTCGCGAAGACGCCGATGCGGCTGCAGGAGATGCCGAGGCCGCTGCCGCTGCGGCCGGACTGGGTGGTCGCGAAGACGCGGCTGACGGGGATCTGCGGCTCGGACGCCAAGCAGGTGTTCCTCGATTTCGGGAACACGGCGGGTACGGCGCTAGCCGCGTGGTTCTCGATGCCGCAGACGCTCGGGCACGAGGTCGTGGCGACGGTCGAGGAGCTGGGTCCCGAGGCGCGCGGGCTCGTGCGCGGGCAGCGCGTAGTGCTGAATCCGTGGCTCACCTGCCGGCCGCGCGGGGTCGCGAAGCTCTGCCCGGCGTGTCAGGAAGGCGATCTGAGCCAGTGCTGGTCCTTTGGCGTTGGGCCGATCTCGCCCGGGATCCACTCCGGAACCTCGAAAGACGCGTCGGGCGGCTTCGCGGAGTACCTCCCTGCGCACGATTCGATGCTGTTCCCGGTGCCGGACTCGATCCCTGACGAGGTCGCGGTGTTCGCGGATCCCTTTGCGGTGTCGCTGCACAGCATCACGCGCAATCCACCGCCGCCGCATGGCAAGGTGCTGATCTGGGGTGCGGGCGCGCTCGGCACCTGCGCGAACGCGATCGTGCACGCGCTGTATCCGACCGTGAAGGTCGCGGTGGTGTCGCGCTTCGCGGCGCAGACGGCGCTCGCGGAGAAACTCGGCGCGGATCTCGTGCTGCCCTCGCAGGACCGCATCGAGGTGATGCACCGCGTGGCCGCGTGGTCCGGTGGGCGCTTCGTCGAATCGGTCGCGGGGCTCGGCATGTGCCATCCGGGCGGCGTCGACGTCGTCTACGACACGATCGGCAAGGCCGAGACGCTCGAGATCGGCGCGCGCGTGCTGCGGCGCCGCGGCACGCTGGTGCAGAGCGGCGTACACGGCTCGGAACGTTGGGACACCAGCCCGCTCTACTTCAAGGAGCTGAAGCTCACCGGTTCGAATGCGTTCGGATTCGAGGAGGTCGAGGGCGAAAGCAAGCACGGGATCCAGCACTACCTGGATCTGGTCTCGGCCGGCCGCATCGACCTCTCCGGAATGCTCACGCACACCTTCCGGCTCGACGCGTGGCGCGAGGCGTTCACGGCACTCGCGACTCAAGACCAGAGCCATGCGATCAAGGTGGCCTTCGACTTCCGTTAGTCCGAGGGTGCTGAGGATCCCCGTGCGTCGCGCGGCTCCCGTCGTGAATTGAGCTGACTCCTGCTGCGCGCGCCCAGGCTCGCTCTGCTCGCGTTCGCCGCGGCGATCGCCGTGTCTTTCTCGCGCGACCCGAACGCGTGGCTCGCGCCGCCGCTGCTCTTCGAGGACGGCCGCGACATCTTCGGCTTCTACTACGAGCGGCGCGACCTCGCCGCGCTGCTGCGGCCGCACGCGGGCTACCTGGTGCTGGTGCCAAATTTCTTCGGCTGGCTCGCCCTGGCCGTGCCGACGACCGCTGCGCCGCACTTGATCGCGCTGTTTCCGCTGCTGCTCGCGAGCGCGGCTTTCGCCTGGCTCGCGCGCCGCGAGTTCCGCACCCTCGAGGCGGATGACCGCGCGCGCGCGCTGCTCGCGTGCCTGCTCGCGCTGTTCCCGATCGCAAACGACCGCTTCCTCGGGAACACCATGTACGCAGTCTGGAGCGCGCTGCTCTTGCTGGTGTTCGCGAGCCTCGCACCACCGCCCGCGCGCGCGCATCTGGCGCTCGCGCGCGGGCTGGGTATGGGCATCCTGATCGCCAGCCACGCACTCTCGGCCGTGCTGATTCCCGTGTATGCGGCGCTCGCGCTCGCGGCGCCGCGCCTCGTGGAGGCTGCGGGCGCGGCCGGGGGGGGTGCGGATCCGGCCGCGCGGACCGCGCGCATCCGTGTCGCACGCGGCTTCTACGCGGGCCTCGCGCTGCTCGGCATTGCCTATCAGCTCTTCGGGGTCGATCGCGGAGCGCTCGCGTGGGTCGGGCCCCTCGAGCTCACGCAGCGCACGCTTGCACTGCTCTGCGACCGTGTCGCCTTTGCCGCGCTCTTCGGTGACGCCGCGGCGTTGTGGCTGCGCCGCGTTGCGGGGCCGGCTGCGGTGCAGCTCGTCGGTGCGGCGCTCTGCGCGCTGCCCGCGCTCGCGGCGTGGCGGCTGCGCGCGAAGCTGACGGCGCAGCAGGGCGGAGCACTAGCAGTGCTGGCGTGGGTTTCGCTCGCGGTGACGGCGATGTGTGTACTCGGCCGCGGCGCCTCCGAGGAGCTGATTCGCAGCGGACGCGCCGATCGCTTCTTCTGGGTGCAGCGCGCGTGCTTCCTGGTGCTCTTCGCGTGGGGCCTCCGGCAGGCACTCGCGCTGCGCTGGCCGCAGCTTCCGCGCGCAGCGCTCGCATGCGTCGCGCTGTGGCTCGCGGTCCAGCTCGCGTTCGTGAACCGCGCGAATCAGCACAGCTACCGCGTGCGCGTGGAGGAGGGCCAGCGCGTTGCGGCCTTCGCGCGCGAGCTCGCGCGGCAGGAACAGCGCCTCGGCGGCAGCCGAGATGTGCGCGCACGCCTCGAGCGCGGCCGCTGGAGCATCGCGATCGGCGGCGCTCCGCACGCGGAGGGCCGCATCCTCGAACCTGACGCGCCTGCGGGCGCCGACCCGCCCGGTCCCTGAGGGGCCCGAGCCCGCGCAGTGAACCGCAGGAGAACGCAGTTCAGCAGCTAGGCTCTGTGCCGGCGCGTGTGCGTTGGGGAGGGGAGATGCGGACGGCGGCGGAAATCGCAGGCGTTGCACTCGCGCTGGTCGGGATTGCGCTCGGCGCGCGCCTCTTCATCGGCAACGTCTCGACCGTGATCCCGGGACAGGTGTATCGCAGCGGCCAGCTCGAGGCCTCCGATCTCGAGGCCGAGGTAAAACGGCTCTCGCTGCGCTCGGTCTTGAACCTGCGCGGAGAGCGAGAGGGCGAGGGCTGGTATCGAGACGAGCAGGAGGTCGCGCGCCGGCTCGGGCTCGCCCACCATTCCGTGCGCCTCTCGTCGCTTCACTTTCCCTCGCGGCAGCGGCTGCGTGAGCTGGTCGCGGCGCTCGATCAGGCCCCGCGCCCGCTGCTGCTCCACTGCTCTGCCGGCGTCGACCGCAGCGGACTGGTCGCCGGGCTCGCCGTGCTCGTGGCCGGCGGCGATCTCGCGGCTGCGCGCCACGAGCTCGGACCGATCGAGGGGCTGCTGTCGCGCTCGGTGTTGCCACGCGTGCTCGATCAGTACGAAGGCTGGCTGCTCGCACGGCGCGAGCCCACGTCGCCCGCGGCGCTGCGTCGCTTCGCGGCCGAGGGCTACACACCGGCCTTCTACGATGCCCGCATCACGCTGCTCGGCGCAGCGCCGGCGGTTGCGGTCGGCGAGGCGACGCCGCTGCGAGTGCGCGTCGCGAACCTGAGCCCGGAGGCGTGGGGCTTCACATCGGGCGGCGATTCGGGCGTCCACCTCGCGCTGCGCATCCGCGCGCTGGACCCCGGCCGCGAGTTCCAGCACGAGCTGCGTGGCCAGACACCGGATCGTCGCCTCGCGCCGCACGAATCGATCGAGCTCGAGGCCCTGCTGCCTCCGCTCCCGGAGCCGGGCGCCTACGAAGTCTGGCTGGATCTCGTGGACGAGGCACAGGCATTCTTCTCCGACATGGGCTCCCTGCCTCTAGTGATTCGCGTCGATGCGCAGACGCGCGGGGCGCCGGAAGCCAGCTCCCGCTGAATCCTGCCAGTCCGAACCACGCGATCGCCGCTCACCGCGTTTCGCAACCTGCGGATGCAGCTATGCTCGCGCGACTCCGGAGCCCACTGTGAGCGCCACGAATCCCCCGTCGCCCGGCGGCCTGCGCGCCGAGCTGCGCACGCTGCTGCGCCTCTCGACGCCCGTCGCGTTGGGCCAGGTCGCGTTCATGCTGCTCGGCTTCGTCGATGTCGTGATGGTCGGTCACTACGCGACCGAAGCGCTGGCCGCCGCGACGCTCGCAAACGTGTGGGTCTTCGGCACGATGATGTTTGCGACCGGCATCCTCTTCGGTCTCGACCCGTTGGTCTCGCAGGCGCACGGCGCCGGCGACGGCGCGCGCTGCGGGCTCTCGTTCCAGCGCGGCCTCTTGCTCGCGCTGCTGCTCTCGCCACTGCTCGCGCTCGCGTGGTACTTCACGGAGCCGGCGCTGCTGCTCGCGCGCCAGACGCCGGAGCTCGCGCGCGCTGCGGGCCAGTTCGCGATCGTGCAGATCCCGAGCGTGCCGTTCTTGATGGGTTCGGTCGCGATTCGCAGCTATCTGCAGGGGCGCGGGATCGTGCTGCCCTCGATGTGGGTCTCGATCCTCGCGAACCTCTGGAACGCGGGGCTCGCGTGGCTGCTGATCTACGGCGAGTTTGGCGCGCCCGAACTCGGCCTCGTCGGCGCGGGCATTGCGACTTCACTGACGCGCATCCTGAGCTTCGTCGTGATGGCGCTTCTGGTGTGGCGCCTGCGCCTCTTCGAAGGCGCGTGGGCGCCGTGGAGCCGGCGTGCGCTCGACCTCCGCGGCTGGCTCGAGATCGCGCGCGTCGGCTTCCCGATCGCGGTGCAGATCTGCCTCGAGGCCTGGGCCTTCTCGAGCTCGGCGCTGATCGCCGGCAGGCTCGGCGAGGCGGTCCTGGCCGGGCATTCGGTGATCATGAACCTCGCGTCGCTCAGCTTCATGGTCCCGCTCGGACTCTCGATCGGCGCGAGCATCCGCGTCGGCAACCTGATCGGCGCGGGCCGCGCGGCCGAGGCGCAGCGCACCGCCTGGCTCGCGATCGGCCTCGGCGCCGCAGTGATGGCCGGCTTCGGCATCTGCTTCCTGACCTTCCGGGCTCCGATCCTCGGCCTCTACACCAGCGACGCCGCGGTGTACGCGGTCGCCGCGTCGATCCTGCCGATCGCCGCGACCTTCCAGATCCTCGACGGCACGCAGGCCGTCTGCTGCGGCGTGCTGCGCGGCATGGGGAGCACGCTCCCGGCTGCGGCCTTCAACTTCCTCGGCTACTGGCTGCTCTCGCTGCCGATCGGCGGTTGGTTCGCGCTCACCACCGACGCCGGCATTCGCGGGCTCTGGTGGGGCTTCGCGGGAGGCCTGCTCGTCGTCGCGGCCTCGCTCGTCGCCTGGATCTCGGTACGCGGCCCGAAGTCGCTCGCGCCGCTCGCGGAGGTCGCGCGGGCGCCAGCGCTGCGCTGAGCGATTCGAGGGCCTGCTCCGCTCGACGATCCGTGCGGGGTTCGGCAAGCTAAGTCACTCACCTCACGGTCCCGTGAGGAGAAGCAGGTGCCCGAAATGGACGTGCGCCGCGCCCTGATCGAGATTCACATGGCGCTCGCGGAGGCGCGGATCGCGCACGCGCTGATCGGAGGGCTCGCTCTTGCGGCCCACAGCTCCGGGCGGGCCACGATCGATGTCGATTTCCTGGCCGAAGGCGACCGGTCGGACGACGTGGAGCAGATCGTGCTTGCCCGCGGCTACGAACGGCTGCACCGCAGCGAATACGCCGGAAACTATCTGTCATCGGATCCAGTGAAGGGGCGCATCGACTTCCTCTTCACGCGTCGGGATACGGGCAGGGCGATGCTCGATCGCGCCACGTTTCACTCCGTTCTCGGCGAGCAGGTTCTGGTCGTCGATGCGTCGGATCTGATCGGGCTCAAGGTCCAATCTTCTTCGAACGACCCGTCGCGGAGATATCTCGATCTGGCTGACATTCAGAAGCTATTGCGCAATGCCGAGGTCGACCTCGAGCGGGTGCGCGGCTATTTCCGGCTCTTCGATCGCGAAAAGGAGCTCGACTCGCTGATCGAGCAGGAGCGCGAGCGGTGACGTCCCTCTCCACCGAGGAGCTCGAAGCGTTCCGCGAGGAGGGGCTCTCGGAGGAACGCCGTCGCGCAATTCGCGCGTCGGTTCGGGCCACGGAGCGCTGGGAGCGCGAGCATCCGATCGGCCTCGAGCAGATCTTGGACTGGATCGACCAGCTGCGCCTCGCCTTCGGCGAGCCGGCCGTGGACACGCGGCCCTGGAAGGGGAGCGACTTCCGGCTGTAGGCGCGACCGCGGTGCGTGCAGGCACGTCGCGCCGTGTTCAGCCCGTCGGCAACTTCAGCTCCCCTCCACTCATGCGCGCAGGCTAGGATGGCCGCGTGGCTGCCGGCAAGCTCGCGGGCAAGGTCGCGATCGTGACGGGCGCAGCGTCTGGGATCGGGCGCGCGAGCGCGCGCGCGATGGCCGCCGCGGGCGCCGCGGTCGTCGTGGCGGATCGCAATGCCGTAGGCGCCGAGCTCGTCGCAAGAGAGATCGCGGCTGCCGGCGGCCGCGCGCGGGCGCAGGCGGTCGACGTCTCCGAAGAGAGCTCCGTCGCCGCGATGATCGAGGCCGCGGTCGCGGCCTTCGGCGGGCTCGACGTGCTGCACAACAACGCCGCGGAGTCGGACCCGGCGATCATGGGCCGCGATCTCGAGATCGCCGAGCTCGAGGTCGCCGTCTTCGACCGCGCGCTCGCGGTCAACCTGCGCGGGCCCTTGCTCGGCTGCAAGCACGCGATCCCGCAGCTGCTCGCGCGCGGCGGCGGCGCGATCCTGAACACGTCGTCGGCCTCGGGCCTCGTGGGCGACCTGTCGCGCACGTCCTACGGCATTTCGAAGGCCGGGCTCGACGCGCTCACGCGCTATGTCGCGACGCAGTACGGCAAGCGCGGCATCCGCTGCAATTCGATCGCGCCCGGCGTGATCGAGACGCCGGCACTGGCGGCGAACGTGCCGCCCGAGCAGATTGCGATCTTCGAGGGAAACCATCTGACGCCTCGCCTCGGGCGGCCCGAAGACATCGCCGCGGCCGCGGTCTTCCTGGCCTCGGACGACGCCGCCTTCATCACCGGGCAGGTCCTCTGCGTCGACGGCGGCCTGCTCGCGCACCACCCGACTTTCGCCGAGTTCCGGCGCCTCGCGGAGCGCCCGTGAGCGCGGCTGCGGCCAACCCCTATGCCTTCGATCCCTTCGACCCGCGCCAGACGCAGCACCAGTGGGAGCTGCACGCGCAGATGCGGCGCGAGGCGCCCGTCACGCGCCCGCGTTCGGGATTCGTCTACGTCGCGCGCTATGCGGACCTGAAGCGTGTGTTCCGCGACGCCGAGAGTTTTTCGTCGCGCGAGGGCTTCCGCGGCGCGGGCGTCGTGGTGCCGGAGGAGCAGAGCTTCCTCGGCGAGATCGATCCGCCCGCACACCCGCGGCTGCGCGCGCTGATGCTGCAGGCGTTCCGCCCGGGCCTCGAGCTGCGCGCCGAGCCCTTCGCGCGCGACTACGCGGCGCGCAAGTTGCGCGCAATCGCGGAGCGCGGGCGCGGCGAGCTCGTATCCGAGCTCGGGATCCACCTGCCGCCGGCCGTCACCGCGCAGCTGCTCGGGATCCCGACGGCCGAGATCGAGCGCGTCGGGCACTGGGGCTTCGAGCTGCTGCACAGCAGCTGGCCCGAGCTGAATCGAACCGAGCGCGGCGAGGGTCTCGGCGGCGCATTCCCGGAGTTCGCGGCGTTCCTCGACGAGCAGATCGCCTGGCGGCGGCGCCGCGCGAATCCGCCCGACGATCTGATCACGCGCATGCTGCGCGCGGCCGACGCCGGGCGAGTGCTCTCCGACTTGCAGGTGCGCACGCTCTGTGCGAACTGCCTGCTCGCGAGTCAGTCCACCGCGAATCTGATCGGAAACCTGCTGCATCGCTTCGCGAGCGATGCCGGATTCGAGCGGGCATTGCGAGCGCAGCCGGGCCTGATCCCGGCCGCGGTCGAGGAATCGCTGCGCTTCGAGCCGCCGGTCTTGTTCCTGTTCCGCACCGCGAGGCGCGACACCGAGATCGCCGGAGAGAAGATCGCCGCCGGCGAGCGCATCATCCTCGGCATCGCGTCGGGTAACCGCGACGAGTCCGTCTACCCGCGCGCCGGCGAGTTCTGGCTCGAGCGCGGCTGGCCGAACGCGCCCGAGCATTTGACTTTCGGCCCCGGCCCGCACCTCTGCCTCGGCAACCAGCTCGCGCGCATGCAGGCGCGCGTGGTGCTCGAGCTCGTGCTCGAGCAGTTTCCGGAGCGCGGGCTGCGACTCGCGCCGGACTATCAGAAGACGCTGGTTCCGATGTTCCTCGAGTACGGGCCCGAGCGGCTCGATGTCGTGGTCGCGGGCGAGACTCCGATCCGATGACGCTCCCGTCGGGCCCCGCTGCAAACCGGGATCCCGCGGTCTTTGCGGATCCGGAGCGCTTCGACCTCGCGCGCCGCCACCCCGAACCCCAGCTCACCTTCGGCGGCGGCGAGCACACCTGCCTCGGCGCCTCGCTCGCGCGCGCGGAGTTGCAGGAGGCGCTGCCGATTCTGGCGCAGCGGATGCCCCAGCTCGAGCTCGACGGAGAGATCGAGTGGCGCAGCCAGACGCAGATCCGCGGGCCGGAGCGGCTGCCGCTGCGCTTCGAAGCGGGTTGCGGGGCGAAGCGCTAGGGTCGATTGCTGTGGCTGCTTCCGATTCCGCGACGACACCTTACCTTCCTCTCGCAGACACTCGCGTGCTCTCGCTGGGCCACACGCTGCCCGGGCTCTTCTGTCTCGCGCTGCTGCGCGATCTCGGGGCCGAGGTGGTGCGCGTCGAGCGCGTCGCGCGGGGGCGTTCGGAGCCCGGGCCCTACGCGGCGCTCGATGGGCTGTTTCCGATGCGCTCGGTGCGCGCGGGCACCAGCGAGTGCCGGATCGATCTGCGGAATCCGCAGGGGCGCGACGTGTTCCTGCGCCTCGCAGCGCGCGCGGACGCCGTCCTCGAGGGCTTTCGACCGGGCGTCGCCACGCGCCTCGGCCTCGATTACGCGGTGCTCGCGCGCGAGCGGCCTGCGCTCGTGTACGCGGCGATCTCGGGCTATGGGCAGGAGGGTCCACTCGCGCAGCGCGTTGGGCACGACCTCAACTATCTCGCGGAGACCGGAGTGCTGGGTCTCTCGAATCCGGTGGGAGTGCCGGGAACGACTTTCGCCGATGGGCTCGCGGGCCTGGCCGCGGCGCTGAACCTCGTCGCAGCGCTCGCGCAGGCGCGGCAGAGCGGGCGCGGGCGCCTGCTCGACCTCGCGATCGTCGACACGCCGCTGTTCCTGATCGCAACGGAGCTCGAGCACTACTGGCGCAGCGGGGAGTCGCGCGGTCCGGGAGATATGCACCTGACCGGCCGGTATCCCTGGTATGCGGTGCACGAGACGAAGGGCGGCGAGCATGTCGCGGTGGGCGCGGTCGAGCCGCACTTCCACGCGGCGCTGGTCGAGCGCCTCGGGCACCCGGAACTCGCCGCGGAGCAGTTCGCGGAGGGCCCCGCGCGCGCACAGGCGCGGCTCGGCGAGGCATTTGCTGAGCGGACGCGCGACGAGATCCTGGCATTGCTCGGCGGCGCGGATGCCTGCGTGAGCCCCGTGCGCAGCGTCGCGGAGGTCGCGGCGTCTCCGCTCGCCCTGCGCGCGGTGCGTGTCGCGGGTGCGAAGCACGAGCGGCTCGTGCGCTCGCCGATCCGCCTCGGGGACGCGCCGCTCGCTCCCGAGCGCGGCACCGCACGCGTGCTGGCCGACTGCGGCTTCGAGGGCGCAGAAATCGAAGCGCTGCGCGACTCCGGCGCGATCGGAGACGACTAGTGGAGCTCGAGCTCCGCGGACGCCCGCTGCACAGCCGCAGCCTCGACGTCGCGGCGACGCAGCGCGAGGACGGCCGCATCCAGCTGCACGCCGAGATCGTCGACCTGCGCAAGGCCGGCTTCGTCGCGATCGCGGGAGACCTCCAGCTCGCGGGCCTGCTGCACCACATGCAGATCGACGCGCGCATCGATCCCGCGACGGCACGCATCGAAGCGATCTCGGCCGCGCAGCCGCACATCGCCTTCGAGCCCTCGGAGCTCTCGCGCGGCGAGAGCTGCCGCGATCCGGTAGCTGAGCTCGGAGCTCTCGTAGGCACCGCGATCGATGTCGATTTCGGGCGGCGGCTGCACGCCGCGATCGGCGGCGCGCGGGGCTGCTCGCACCTGCTCGCGCTCGCGCGCTGGCTCGCTGCGGCGCTGCGCGGATCGCTGCGCTTCCAGGCCGAACGCGGCGCGGTTGCGCCGCCGCGCAGGTCCGGCGAACGCATCTTCTACCGCACGCTCAGCCTCGACGGCAGCGAGCTCGACGCGACGCGCGTCGCAGTCTCGCTGCAGCTGACCGACCTCCAGTTCGCGCCCTCGCCGGCGCTCGCGAGACCGGTCGAGCGTCTCGCGCGGCTCTCGGAGCTGCGAGCACAGGCGGAGCTGAAGCTCCCTGCCTGCTCGCTCGAGTTGCTGCGCGTTGCCGAGCGCTCGCGCGCAGCTCACGAACTCGAGCAGGTGGAGTGGCGCGAGATCCAGGCGGTCGCGCCTCTCGTCGGCCCGAGCGTGATGGACGCGTACCCAGCGCGCGTGCTGGCGGCCCTCGCACCGCTCGCGGCTGGTGATCCCGTGGTGGACGCGCTGCTGCAGCTGGCTCCGGGCGCGCTCCAGTGTCTGGCCTCGCGCACCGAGTCGTATCCGGCGCTCGCCGCGCGCAGCCCGTCGCGCATGCTCTGCGGCGCTGCGCCCGACTCCTGTTACATGTGGCGTCGCGACGGCGCTCTGAACCGCGCGCGCCTCGACGAGGGAGTCGCGCCGGGCCCGATCGAGCGCTAGGCGCACCGCGCGCTGCGGCACTCGGTACCTCCGTGGGGGCGGGGACAACCTTCGCGAGCCGAGGATTCTTCCGATGCGCGGGAACTTCGGCTCGGGCCGCGCCGGGCTTGCGGATCGTGCGGAGGGTCAGCCGCCTCGCAGCTCACGCATCGCCGCCTCGGCGGCGGCCTCGGCGGCGAGCTGTGCGTCGCGCCCGAGGCGGATCAGTCGAGGCAGCGTCCATGGCCGCCTTGCGATGAAGCGAAACGCGGCCCATAGATTCGGGCTGCCGTCCGGATGAGCCAGTCCGAAGATCTTCTGATCGATCAGATCGTCGCTGGCCTTGTCGCTGATGGCTCGGTAGACCGACCAGCTGCAGTGGTGTCGTTCCGCGCTTGCGCCGATGGCGGCCGTCTCCATGTCGACGGCGTGGATGCCCTCGCTCGCCAGCCGCTCCATCAGGCCCTTGTCGGTCGAGAAGTTCTTGGACGTGCGCAGCTTCCCTCTCGGCGTGATGCCCCTGGGCGCAGTCGGGACGTGTTCAGTGCCGTCGTCGCCGTTGATCACCACGACCGGGCTGAGCACGTCGCCGATCTCCACCCCTGTGACGCCTCCGGCGATGCCGATCGCGATCACGTGGTCGATGGCGAAGGTATCCAGGACGCGGTCGGTGACCTGCGTCGCGAAGTCGGTGCCCATCCCGGTGCGGGTGGCCACTACCTCTACGTCTCCGACGCGCCCCTTGTAGAGCGGCCGGTCGCCGAGTGTCTCTCGGCTCATGGAGCCTACCTTCTCGACGAAGGGCTGGAGCTCACTGGGCATGGCCGCGATGACGGCGACGCGCCGAGTCGATGTGCTCATGGCTAGACCCCCCGAGAGATGAGAAGGCCGAGGAAGCGGTTGCTCTAGCTGCCCGCTGCTGGCCTCGGACGCAGTGGGCTGCGCAGGAGATCCGAGCCACTCGAACATGACACCGGCGGCGACCAGCGCCAACGCCAGGGAACCCGTGCACCACAGCAGCGCCTTGCGTCCCAATCGCGCCCTCCTCGGAAGCTCAGATCCCCAGAACCCTTCCTGACGCGGGTCCAGGGCGCCGACTGTTTGCTCGAATCAGCACTCCACCGCGAAGAGTTCTGGCGCCTGCCTGGAGCGCATTTTCAACCTGGTCGCGACTGCGGCCGGCGCGACCTGGTCAGAAAATCGAGCTAGGCGTTCGGCGCGCGGTACAGCGTGACGACCGCAGCGCCGCCGAGACCGAGGTTCTGCTGCAGCGCGACCTTCGCGCCCGCGACCTGGCGCGCGCCCGCGGCGCCGCGCAGCTGCCAGCACAGCTCGGCGCACTGCGCGAGGCCTGTCGCGCCGATCGGGTGGCCCTTCGAAATCAGGCCGCCCGAAGGGTTCACGACCCAGCGGCCGCCGTAGCTCGTCGCGCCGGAGTCGATCAGCTCGCCGCCCTTGCCCTCGGCGCAGAGGCCGAGGCCCTCGTAGGTGATCAGCTCGTTGGTCGAGAAGCAGTCGTGCAGCTCGATCACGTCGACGTTCTCGGGCCCCAGCCCGGAGCGCTCGTAGGCGCGCCGCGCGGCGCCCCGCGTGAGATCCGAGCCGACCATCTGGATATCGCTCTCGAAGCTGCCGGGCAGATCCGTCGCCATCGCCTGGGCTGCGATCTCGACGGCCTGCGCGGCGAGTCCGTGCTCGCGCACGAAGTCCGCGCTCGCGACCAGCGCGGCGCCGGCGCCGCTCGAGGTCGGGCAACACTGCAGCTTCGTGAGCGGCGCGTACAAGAGGGGCGACGCGAGCACCTCCTCGAGGCTGAACTCGCGCTGGAACTGCGCATAGGGATTGTTCACCGAGTGGCGGTGGTTCTTGACCGCGATGCGCGCGAAGGACTCGGGCCTGGTGCCGTAGCGCTCCATGTGCTCGCGACCCGCGTTGCCGAACATCCGGGCCGTGATCAGCTCCGCGCCCGTGCCGCGGCGTCGCTCCATGCCGGCGACGTGGTGGTCGAGCGGATCCGCGCGGTCTGCATAGCGCATGACGTTGCCCATCTTCTCGAAGCCGAGCGCGAGCGCGCAGCCAGCCGCGCCGCCCGCGACGAGCCCGGCCGCGACGTAGAGCGCGGTGGAGCCCGTCGCGCAGGCGTTGTTCACGTTGATCACGGGGACGCCCGTCATGCCGAGGCCGTAGACCGCACGCTGCCCGGCGGTCGTGTCGGCGAAGCAGTAACCCGCGACGACCTGCTCGACCTTCGCGTAGGGGATGCGCGCATCGTCGAGCGCCGCGCGCGCGGCCTCCTGCGCCATCTCGGGATAGTCCCAATCCGGCCGCGCAGACGGTTTCTCGAAGCGGGTCATGCCGACGCCGATCACGTAGACGCGTTCACCCATCGAAACTCCTCCTCTGGCTCATGCTGCGGCCCGACGCATGCTACGCGAAATGGATCGGAGCGGCCCCGAGACCGCGGGTCGGGACCAGCTGGTTGTAGACGACGGCCGCTTCGTCGACCTCCCAGTCCGGGGCGGTCTCGAGCAGCAGCTGCAGCGCGACGCGGATCTCGAGGCGCGCGGCGGAGCTGCCGAGGCAGGTATGGATGCCGCGGCCGAAGCCGAGATGAGCGCGCGCGTCACGCTCGAGGTCGAAGCGCTCGGGGTCGGGCCAGACGCTCTCGTCGTGGTTCGCGGAGCCGTAGAGCAACAAGACCTGCTCGCCGGCCGCGAGCTTCACACCGTGCAGCTCGACCTCGCGCGTCGTGCAGCGCGCGAGTCCCTGCACGGGCGATACGAAGCGCATCAGCTCCTCGAGCGCGCGCGGCCAGCGCGAGGGCTCCGATGCCAGCGCGCGTCGCGCGTCCGGGTACCGGCCCAGCGTCAGGATCGAGTGGCCGATCATGTTCATCGTCGTGTTCTGCGAGGCGTCGTGCAGCAGCGAGCAGAAGCCGCCGATCTCGGCATCCGAAAGCGAGGCCCCCTCGACCTCGCTGTGCAGGATTTGAGAGATCAGGTCGCTTCCGCGTTTTCGGCGCCGCTCGGCGACGAGGGCCTCCCAGTAGACCCCCATCTCTGCATACGCGCGCAGCGCGAGCTCGCTCGTGAAGTCGGAGCCGGCCATCGAGTCGAGGTTCCACTTCAGGAACTGCGCGCGGTCCGAGGTGGGCAGGTCCATCAGCTCGCACATCGTGAGCGTCGGGATCAGCTGCGCGTACTGCGTTGCGGCGTCGAGGCGACCCGCCGCGCGCGGCTCCTCGAGCAGCTGCCGCGCATTCGCGCGCAGCTGCGGCTCGAGCTTTGCGACGCGCGCGGGCGTCAGCACGCGCGCGAGCAGCCCGCGCAGCTCGTCGTGCCGCGGCGGGTCCATGTGGAAGATGTTCGGAGGGATCAGGCTGACGTCCGTATCGATGAGCGTGCCGCGCGCGGAGGAGAAGGTCTGCCAGTCGAGCAGCGCGGCCTCGACGTCTGCCGCACGCGAGAGCAGAAAATAACGCGGCCACACGCGCGGCTGCGCGATCTCGCGACTGTAGACGGGTGCCTCGCGCCGCAAGCGGCGGTACCCCGGATACGGATCCGTGAAGCAGCGCGGGTCGAAGGGGTCGAAGTCGATCTCGCTCCCGGCAGGCGTCACGGCAGGCCGACTTTATCACGACTGCAGCGCATCGGATCCGCTTTTCAGACTCAGCAGGCGTTCATCGAACTCGAAGAGTTCCGGAGCCGAGATCGCGAGGCGCGCGAAATCGGAGTGCTGCGGGTTCAGCAGGTAGTTGTGCTCGCGCGGAACGATCGCAGACGGCAGCTCGAGGCACACGCTGTCCCCGCTCTGGAACCAGCGGGTGCCGAGGTCGCGCAGCGCTGCCGGGCCCGGCTGTCGACGCCAGTCGGGCGGAAGCTCGCCGAATTCGATGCTGCGGCGAGCGATTCCGTCTGAGATCTCGAGCGCGATGCAGACGAAGTGCGGTGGAAGCCGGCTGCGCTGCAGGTGTACGAGCTGCTCGAGCGCGGCGAGCGCGCGGCTCTCCGAGGCGTAGACGACAGCTGTGCCCGCGTGGTGCCAGCGTCCGGCGTAGCGCAGGGCCCCCTGTCCCGAGAAGGCGGTTTGCGCGTGGTTGGCTTTGCAGATCCGAAATATCCGCACCGGGGCTCAACCGACGATTCCGTACTCGATCCTGCCGAGGATTTCCTCGACCTGGCGCACGCCGATGTCGGTGTCGAGCAGGCCTAGCGGCTGCTGCTTGGCGAGCGCGGGGTTCGGCGTGCGCAGCCACTGCGCCGAGTCGGCGCTGTCCTCGAAGACCCGGTTCGCGTGGGCGAGAATGCGCGCGAGGCGGTAGAGGCGATCCGATTCGTCCGCTGCGAGGCGATGCTGTTGCTTGCGGCGCGGAAAGTTCCGGCGCGAGAGGTTCAGGATCCGACAGGCGATGTCCTGCGGGATCTCGAAGCGCGACATCACTGCGACGAGTGCCGCGAAGGGCAGGCCGTCGCGCACGCGGCTGGCCAGCTCGCTGGCAGTTCGAGGCAGCTTGCCCAGCGCAGCAGTCCCACCGAGCACGCTGGCGACTCCCGCGAGCTCCCGGGTCTCCGATCGCCCCGGCTCCTCCATTTCTGACTCCAAGAGTGCTTGTGCCATATGGCTCTAGTGTCACGCCGAATGGCTTGATCGGCAAGCGCCGGGTCCGAGCTGTGCCGAGAAGACTGATGTTCCGACCCCGCGGGGTCTTTCCGACTCCGAGCCCTCCTCAGCCCGCAGGCGAGTACCAGATCGGGGAAGTCCAGGCGCGTTCCTGGATCGTCTTCGGGACCTCGGGGTCCGTGCAGGCCTCGGGCCGCTCCCCCACCGGGAGGCGCTGGCACTCGAATGCGCTCCAGCGGCAGCTCGGATTCTCGAGGATCCGCGCGTAGTAGACGGCGGGCTGCAGAGGGTCGAAGTCGGGATCCTGCCAGGTGCCGCAGAGCGAGTCGAAGCCCTCGCCCTGCGTTGCGCAGGTCGCGGGATCGACGCCGGCATCGCTCGCGCCGCCGGCGACGTCGAAGATTTCTTGATGGAAGACGCCGTCGTCGCCGGCCCAGCCCTTGATGATCTGGATGCGCTGGAGCTGTGTGCCGGGGTGTTCGGGCGTTCCGGGGTCGCGCAGCGCGGCTGCGGCGAAGACCGGCCCGCGTGGAGCAGTGCTCGTGCCGCTGCCCGCGCGCGGCGGCAGCACGCTGCCCATCGGCACGCCTTCCGCATAACCGCGCGCGATCGGGTTCTGAGCGCCACAGACGTTCAGCGGCAGGTCCCAGCCCGCGAAGAGGCGCGGTTGGATGCGCACGCCGCTGGTCGCGAAGGTCTCGCGGCGGCGCAGCGCGTCGAAGATCGAGTCGCGCGCGTTCTCCTCGGCGTAGACGCCGACGAGTCCGCCCGGGTTGCGCTGCAGGTTGCCCTTGCGGCCGAAGGCGGGCTCTTGCGAGAGCCGGCGCGCGGGCGTGTCGTCTTCGGTGCCGTTCAGGCCCGCGAAGCTGTACTCCTCGGTGTCACCGGGGGAGCCGTTGTGGGTGTCGGTGCTGCCGATCAGGCCGAACTGGAGCGGGTTCACGCCCAGGCGCCGCTGCTCGCGCAGGCCCTCGATCAGCGCGTAGCGCGCGTAGTCGAGGCGCGAGACGCAGCCCTCGCCACTCATCGAACCGCCGCCGACTTCGCCCTCCGCGCACTCGCCGTACTGCGAGATCGGCCCGCGCAGCTTCTCGAAGTCGCAGAGCTCGTCTTCGCCCACGACGTTCGAAAAGCCGCTGTCGCACTCGGATTCGCCCTTGGCCTGCATCATCTCGACCAGCGGCTCGAGCGCCGCGCGCAGGCGCGCCTGCCGGCGCTGCTCCTCGAGCGAGGCGTCGCCGTAGTCGAGCGTGAACATGCGGCCGTTCGCCATGTTCGGGTTGTGCGGGATCGCGAGCACGTCGCAGCCGTTTGCGGCGTTCAGGCAGAGGTCGCGCAGCCTGCGCCAGAGGCCGAGCGGCGTCGGCTCGTCGATCCAGGAGACCGGCAGCTCCGGTACCACGCGGTTCCGGAAGATCACGTTGCGGTGCACCTTCGAACGGAACGGCGAGTAGCTGTATTCATAGGCGGGGAAGGTCGTGAAGCGGCACTCGTCCGAGCGGTCGTACCAGCGCTCGGCGGCGTCCTGCGCCTCCTTCCAGACGCCGCCCAGGGCGTCGCGGCACCTCGAGAGATCGTCGCCGCAGATTTCCGGCGGGCGACCGCCGAGGCTCACGATGCCCATGATCTTGGTGGTGTCTTCGTCGAAGAAGAGCGACATCAGGCCGCCGCGCTCGCCGCGGAACTGCTGGCAGCGCTTCTCGCCGTAGACGGGAGAGCCCGGCGTCGCGCAGAGCGAGGTCTCGGCCAGCCATTCGGAGTGGTCGGTGACGGCCGCGAAATCGAGCGGCCGTTCGAGTTGGATGCTGCGCTGGCTGCGGCCCTCGGCGTCGAGCGGCGTGACGCCGATCGGATCCCCGCTCGCGAAGCGATAGGCGTCGTCGGGGGTGGTGCGCAGGTCGCGGATCCAGGCGTCGAAGGAGCGGCCCGTGTGCACGTGGAGGTCGCCGAAGAAGGCCTGGCGCAGCGGGTCGCGGTGCGCGCAGGCGGTGCGCTCGTCGCGCGCGGACGCGCTCGAGCTGCGCGCGTCGGCCGCGGCCGGCTGCCATTCCTGGTTGGCCGGGCCGAGGCGATTCGGGATGCAAGATCCGGCGAAGAGCGGCAGCGCGAGCCACGCGGGAGCGGACAGAGCGAGTCGGTTCATGGATACACCTCGGTCTGGAAGGAATGGACTCAGATTCTCGCGAGCGAAGCCGTGAGCGCGGCGAGCTGCTCGCGGCAGCGCTCCGCGCGCGCGCGCGTCTCCGCGACGACGTCGGCCGGTGCCTTGTTCACATAACCCGGATTTCCGAGCTTGCGCTCGTAGCCTGCGAGCTCCTGTTTCGACTTCGCGAGTTCGGCCTCGATGCGCTTGCGCTCGGCATCGAGATCGATCAGCCCCTCGAGCGGCAGCACCACCGAGAGGCCGGGTTCCGTGTGTACCGACGCCTGACGCGGCACAGCGTAGGCAGCGGGCTCGGGCAGTGAGAGCTCCGAGAGTCCGGCGAGGCGCCGGATCTCGCCGGCGAAATCCGCGAGGCTGCGCCGCGCCGCGAGGTCTTCGACGAGCACCACGGCCGCGAGCGGTTGCCGCTGCGGCAGTCCGGCGTCGCGGCGCAGGTTGCGCAGCGCCGTCACGACGTCGATCAGCTGCTGCAGCGCGGCCTCGGCGGCAGGGTCGCGCAGCTGCGGGTCCGCAGTGGGGAAGGGCGCGACTGCGCAGAACGCGACGTCTCGCCAGCGCTCGCGGCGCCCGGGCAGCTGCTGCCAGATCTCCTCGCTCTGAAATGGGCAGATCGGGTGCAGCAGGCGCATCGACGCGTCGAGCACGGTGATCAGCGTGCTGCGCGCGGCCTCGCGGCGCGCGGCTTCGGCGTCTTCGGCGAGCGCGCCCTTGACGAGCTCGATGTACCAGTCGCAGAGCTCGCTCCAGAAGAACTGGTAGATCGTGTTCGCGAGCTCGTCGAAGCGATAGCTATCGATGCTCGCGCTGACGCGCTCGGCCGCGACCTGCAGGCGCGAGAGGATCCAGCGGTCCGCGAGCGAGAGCTGCGCGCGGACTTCGGAGATCGGCAGCGGCACCGCGCCGCCGGTAGACAGCAGCGCGAAGCGCGTCGCGTTCCAGATCTTGTTCAGGAACGCGCGGTAGCCGCCCACGCGCGGGATCGAGAGCTTGACGTCGCGGCCCTGGCCCGAGAGCGCGGCGAGCGAGAAGCGCAGGCCGTCGGCGCCCGATGCCGGGATGCCCTCGGGATACTCGCGCCGCAGTCCTTCGAGCACTTCGGGCAGCATCGCCTGCGGCACGGGATAGGTGCGCGTCTTCGCGAGCAGGTCGTCTAGCCGGATGCCCTGGATCACGTCCAGCGGGTCGATCGCGTTGCCGAGCGACTTCGACATCTTGCGGCCCTGCGAATCGCGCACCATCGCGTGCAGGTAGACCTCGCGGAACGGCGCGCGGCCCATGAAGTGGCAGCCGAACATCATCATGCGCGCGACCCAGAAGAACAGGATGTCGAAGCCGGTCTCGAGCACCGCGCCCGGGTAGAACGCGCGCAGGTCCTCGGTGTCGTCGGGCCAGCCGAGCGTCGAGAAGGGCCACAGCCCCGAGGAGAACCAGGTGTCGAGGACGTCGTCTTCCTGCAGATAGGTTGCGCCGCCCGGGCCGCCGCAGAGATTCTCGGTCGACGCGATCGAGAAGCCGCGCACCAGAGCGTCGTCGACGCCCGCGAGTGCTAGCTGCAGCAGCTCGCGGTCGCTTGCCCCCGCGCGCAGCGCGCGCAGCGCCGCAGAGTCTCCGCCGCGCCGTGCGGCGTCCTGCTCGATCGCGCGCCGCATCTGCGGCAGGTCGTAGAAGACGGGGATCCGGTGCCCCCACCAGAGCTGGCGGCTGATGCACCAGTCCTGGATGTTCTGCATGAAGTGATCCCAGGTCGACTTCCAGCTGCTGGGAATGATCGTCGTCTCGCCGAGCTCGTCGATCGCCGCGCAGGCCTTTTCAGCGAGCGGCTTCGCGCGCACGAAGTACTGGCGCGAGAGCAGCGGCTCCACGACCTCGCCCGAGCGCGACGAGATCGCGACCGCGTGCGTGATCGACTCGCTGCCGCGCGCGAGCCCGAGCTCGGCGAGGTCCGCCTTGACGCGCGTGCGCGCGTGTGCGCGCGAGAGCCCGCGGTAGCTGCCGCCGTTCTCGTTGATCGTCGCGTCGAGCTCGAAGATGTTGATGAATGCGAGGCCGTGGCGGCGGCCGATCTCGAAGTCGGCCGGATCGTGGGCTGGCGTGACCTTGACCGCGCCGGTCCCGAACTCTGGGTCGATCGCCGAATCGGCGATCACGCGCAGCTCGCGCTCCGGGAAGAAGGGATGGCGCAGCGCGCGGCCGACGAGCGCCAGATAGCGCGGGTCTTCGGGGTGC
This sequence comes from uncultured Spirochaetales bacterium, assembly GCA_964437835.1. Taxonomy (GTDB): domain Bacteria; phylum Myxococcota_A; class UBA9160; order UBA9160; family SMWR01; genus CAYTJA01. Next base: position 1,520 of record CAYTJA010000046.1, on the reverse strand, counting down.
ACGGCCACGGCGGTGTCGCCGAGCAGCGTCTCGGGCCGCGTCGTCGCGACGGCGATCTCGCCACTCCCATCCGCGAATGGATATGCGAAGCGCCAGAGCTCGCCCTGGCGCTGCTCGTGGTCGACCTCCTCGTTCGAGAGCGCCGTGCGCGTGCCCGGGTCCCAGTTGATGAGGCGCTCGCCGCGGTAGATCAGGCCCTCGTTCCAGAGCCGGACGAATGCCTCGCGCACCGCGCGCGAGCAGATCTCGTCCAGGGTGAAGCGCGCGCGGCTCCAGTCCGCCGAGGCGCCGAGCACCTGGAGCTGCTCTACGATGCGCGAGCCGTTCTTCTCCTTCCAGGCCCAGACGCGCTGGATGAAGGCTTCGCGCCCGAGCTCGTGGCGCGTCTGCTTCTCGAGGCGCTCGAGCTCGCGCTCGACTACCGCCTGCGTCGCGATGCCCGCGTGGTCGACGCCCGGCAGCCACAGCGCGTTCATGCCGCGCATGCGGTGGGTGCGGATCAGGATGTCCTGCAGCGTGACCGTGAGGGCGTGCCCGATGTGCAGCGAGCCGGTGACGTTCGGCGGCGGCATCATGATCACGTAGGCGGGGCGGCCGCCTGCGAGCGTCGCCCGCGCATCCGCGCGGAAGACGCCCGCCTCGTTCCAGCGCGCGTACCAGCGCGCCTCCACTTCGGTGGGGTCGTAGGCCTTGGGTAGGGGTTCAGCGTCGCTCATGGTGTCCGGGGTTGGCTCGGGGGCGAAGATGGCACGGGCGCGCGCCTCGCGGCCAGCGCCGCGCCCGAGATTTTCTAGGAACGCGCAGTCGCCCCGGGCTCGGGGTCGCGCAAGCGCAGCGCGGCCAGCAGTGCGAGGCCGAAGAAGACCGCCATCGTCAGGAAGACGTCTGCGAGCGCCTCGCGAAACGCCTCGATCACCGCACTCTCGAGCGGCTCGCCCAGAGCGTGGATTTCGGCCGGGCTCGCGCGCAGCGACTCCGCGCGCAGCCCGCTGCCCGGAGCCAGCGCGAGCAGGTGGAGGTCCAGGCGTGCGACCAGGACGCTACCTAGCAGCGCGGTACCGACGCTCTGCCCGATGCTGCGGAAGAAGGCCGGCAGGGCCGTCGCGAGGCCCAGCGATTCGCGCGGGACAGCGTGCTGCAGGGCAAAGGTCACGACCGGGTTGATCATGCCGGAGCCGATGCCGGCCAGGAAGGAGAAGGCCAGCGCGAGGGCCGTCGCGGAGTCGCGCTCGAGGGTCGCGTAGAGCGAGACGCCGGTCGCGAAGGCGACCAGGCCGATCGGCGGAAAGTGCCGGAAGCGCCCGGTGGTCGCGATGCGGCGACCGACGGCCATGCTCGCGAAGAACATCCCGACCGTGACGGGCATCAGTCGCATGCCGGCTCCGGTCGCGCTCGCGCCGTTCACCGTGATCGCGAAGAGCGGGATGAAGACGCCGATCCCGAAGTTCCCGAGGCCGAAGCAGAAGCTCGTGACGAGCGCGGCCGGCACCCCCGGCAGGCGCAACAGCTCGAGCGGCAGC
>CAYTJA010000045.1:0-2266 GCA_964437835.1 uncultured Spirochaetales bacterium | reverse complement strand
AGGCCATCGGCCAGGGCCGCGGCGGCGCGGACGAGCGGCGATTGGCGCGATCCGGCGCGAACCAGCAGCGCGAAATCTCTACCTAGCAATCGGCACACCAACAGCGGGTCGATGGGGCTGCCGCGGTTGTACAGGAACAGCGCGGGGCGGGTCGCCAGATGTTCCGCTCCTTCCACGCGCAGCTCGATGCCGCCCAGCGCGGTGCCGAGCCGGCCCCAGCCGCCGACACACAGGTTGAGCAAGCTGCGGCTGCGCCGGCTCGCCAGCGCTGCGGGGATCGCCGCCAGACCGAGGCTCGAGGCCAGGGCCGCGACCAGCGTGCCGCGCACTGCGTCGCGAGGTCGCAGCGGCTCCGCGTGGTGTAGCGACCGGCTCGGCCAGGCGCGCGCCCGGGCGAGCTTTGCCAGCTCCCGATCGGGATTGGTAGGCCGCGGGCGGCCCACCGCTTCGAGCAGAGGGAGATCCTCGTAGCCGTCCGCGTACGCATAGCTCTTCGCGAGGACGACGCCGTGTTGCTGGCAGAAGCGCCGCGCGGCCGAGGCCTTCTGCGAGCCGTAGCAGGTCGGCTGCAGCACCCGGCCCGTGAGCTTGCCGCCCTTGACCTCGAGCCGCGTGCACAGCACGTGCGGGATGCCGAGCTCGCGCGCCATCGGCTCCGCCTGGTAGCGCGTGGCCGCCGAGACGATCGCGAGCGTGTGGCCGCGTTCGCGGTGGGCCTGCACCAGGCGGCGGGCATCGTCGAAGATCGTCAGCGCCAGCTGCTCGTCGAACACCCGCTCGAAGGTCTGCTGCAGCTCCTGCTCGGGCGTACCGCGCAGCACCCGGGCCAGGGCCGCCATCAGCCCGGAAAAGCCCAGGCCCTCGCGCCGGAAGCTCAGGCCCGCCAGCGTGACGTCGGCGATGTCCTGCACACCGAGCCCACCGCTGAACAGTCGATCGCGCAGGAACGCGGTCCCCGAGAAGCCCGGAATCAGCGTGCCGTCGAGGTCGAAGAAGGCGCCCACCTCGGGGCCTTCGGGGCCGGTATCGATGTCGTAGGTGAGATGGGGCCGCAGCTGCGCAGCCGGGGGTGTGCGCCGGACATCCGTCTGGAGATCCGGCCGGCGCAGTTCGGAACGTGTGGGGGGCATCGCCACCCGTCCTCTGGCGATCGCGAGCCAACCTGCGTTCGCGCTTCGAGACTCCCGGTATACCACAGCGCGAGCCCGTCCCGCGCCGGGCGCCCGAGCCCCGAGTGCGGCGGGATCCTCGATCGGGTGCCGGTCGCGCAGGCTCACGCAGTGCAACGCCGAGGCGATGCAGCTAGTTGCGTGTCAGCTCCGCAGCGCGGATCGCGGCGAAGGTGATCATCACGGCGTCGTTCGGATCGATGGGACTGCCGGCTGCGGCGGCCCGGCCCTGCGCGAGCAGCAGCTGGAGCTGCGGAGTCGCGAGATCCGCGCGCGGGGTCTCCGAGTCCCTGATCGCGGCTGCGAATTGGCCGAACTCCGGGCGATCCGCGCGGGCGAGGGTCTGGAGCACGATCTCGGCGATGCGGCGTCCCTCGAGCGCGATGCTGCGCAGCGACGGTTCCGGGGCGCTCGCGATCTCCAGCAGATCCTTCAGCGCCGCGCGCAGCGGCTCGCTCAATGCCGGGTGCTGGAGGCGCTTGCCTAGCTCGCGGCAGGCCGAGTGCAGCGCAGCGTTCGGGACGCTGAAGTCGCGATCATCCAGCGCCCGGTTCAGGACGGCCACGTGCTCCAGCTCCAGCGTGAAGACGCGAACGCTGCGCAGCCGGGGGTTCTGCGCCCACTTCGGCAGCGCCGAGAGGAGCTCGCGAGCGACTTCCTTCGGATTCAGCTGCTGATGACCCGTGCCGAGCAGCGGAAGGGTGAGCGACGACGCGTCGGCCAGCATCTCCGAGAGCTGGCTGCCGATGGCTTCGAGCGCGCTGCGGAGCTCTTCGAGACCGTAGGGTTGGCCCGGCTGCCGCATCTCGATCACCCAGAGCGAGTCGAAGGCGGGACACGAGATGCGCGGAAAGTGCAGCAGCCCGCCCGGATGCCTGGTCGCGCCGGGCGGCGCTCCCGAGGCGAACGAGATGCCGTAGCGGTCGTTGATCGCGCCGAAGATGCTGCCCGGTGTCGGGAGATAGGAGCCTGCGAACGCGGAGACCAGCAGCACCTCGCTGTGCTTCGCGAGGACATCCCCCGCGTAGAACTCGAGCTCGATGGAGAGGCCGTCGTCGCGCGGGATCTCGCGCAGGTGGAACAGGTGCGCGCCGGTT
>CAYTJA010000044.1:0-32259 GCA_964437835.1 uncultured Spirochaetales bacterium | reverse complement strand
AGCTCGCGCCCTACGTCGCAGTAGGCACGCTGCAGGCAGCGGCACTCCTCGCGCTCGGCCGCTGGCTCTTCGAACTCCCCTTCGCCGGCAATGTCGCGGCGCTACTCGCGGCCGTGCCGCTCTACGCGCTCGCACACCTCTGCCTCGGCTTCGCGTTCTCGGCGCTCGCGGCGAGCCAGCTCCAGGCCGTGCAGGGGGCGGTCTTCTTCTACCTGCCCTCGATGTTGCTGTCGGGCTTCCTGTTCCCCTTCCACGGCATGCCGGGCTGGGCGCGCGCGCTCGGGGAGCTGCTCCCGCTGACCCACTTCGTGCGCGCAGCGCGCGGCGTACTGCTGCGCGGCGAGGGGGCCTCCGCGGTCGCCGCACACATGCTTCCGGTGCTGGCTTTCGCGCTGCTGGCGACCGGCGTGTCGCTGCTGGCCTATCGGCGCAGGATCGACTGAAGAGGGGAGCCCGCTTCGCCGCTCCCGGGATCTCGCGGTCGCATCGAAAGGCTCCGCCGATCCCGCTCCCCCGCAATTGCGCCTAAAATGGGGACATGCCGATGCCGAGTGCAGCGCCGTTACCTGTCGGATTGCCGGATCTCCTCGGACGTCCCGAGCGGCTTCGCGCCATCGCGCGCTCTGCGAGCGCGCGCTTCGGCGCCCTCGCGATCGGCCTGCTGCTCCTCACGCTGCCCCGAACGCTGGGCGCCGCGGAGCAGGAGCTGCCGCTCTGGCAGCAAGACCGCGGCCGCGGTCTGCCGACATCCCTCTTCGGAACCTACATCGAGAAGGGGGAGCTGCTCTTCTATCCCTTCTACGAGTTCAGCTTCGATTCCGACGAGGAGTACTCGCCCGACGAATTCGGGTTCACGGGATCCGGAACCTTCGAAGGCGAGACGACAGAACACCAGCTGCTCGGATACCTCGCCTACGCTCCTCTCGACTGGTTGGCCTTCGAGCTCGAGTGGGCGGCCTTCGATCACAAGAAGCTGGAGAAGGACGCCTCGGACCTCTCCGCCCTTCCCTCCGACTTCACGGAGTCGGGCACGGGCGACCTGGAGGCCCAGGCCCGCTGGCGCTGGTTCGAGGAGACGCAGCGGCGGCCCGAGTTCTACAACTACTTCGAGGTGATCTTCCCGCTCTACGACAGCAAGCAGCTGATCCGAGCCAGCGACTGGGAGTTCGACTTCGGCGGCGGTCTGATCAAGGGCTCTCGCTTCGGGACCTTCTCCGCGCGAATCTCGCTGAGCTACGCAGAGGGCGAGGGCGTGCAGTTCGGTGAATACGCCGTGGAGTACCTGAAGAGGCTCTCGCCGGCATGGCGGCTCTACGCCGGCATCGAAGGCGTGGACGACGAGGTCTCGTTCGTCCCCGAGCTCCAGTATTTCTTCCGGGATGACATCTACCTGAAGGCGGGCATCGGCGTCGGACTCACGAGCAAGGCGGCCGACGTCGCTCCCGAGATCGGAATCCTGTTCTCCTTCTAGCGGAGTCGCCGCCACGCTCGCGCTCCGAACGCGCGCTCGGCCGGCGCGCCGGACGCTCCCAGCGGGCGTCAGCAGATGATTTGGGGTGGCGGTCCCGCGCTTCCGGGCGCCACGGCCAGCTGAGCCGCTATGGCGCGCCAGAGCTTCTCGAAGCGCCTCTCGTCGAAGGCGGCTCCGCTGCGCAGCCAGGAGGGCTGCCAGCCCTTTTCCTCCACGTCCCGGCGCCGGAACAGGCCGACCACGTCCAGGTGATCAGCCAGCACCACTCCGCCCAGCTCTCCATGGAGCTGGCTCAGGGTCGGCACGATGGCGTCGTTGGCGCGGGAGTCGAGGCGCAGGTGGAAGCGGCTCTCGATGCGCCGCAGCAGCTTGCGGTCCAGCGACGCGCATGGGAAGACCTCGTCGTGGCGAGAGCTCAGATCCCAGGCCCAGCCGTAGAGCAGGTCGCTGTGCGGAAAGCGCGGCGGCGGCGCTGCGGTGGCGAAGCACACGTGCCGGACCGGGGCGCGATCCTGGACGCTGGCCTGGAACAGGTGGGTTCCCGCCGGCGTGAGCTGGAGCAGGGCGCCCTGGTCCCAGGCAATCTCGTTCAGATACTCGAAGACGTCGCGGCTGCCGCCTAGCACGCTCGCCAGCCAGTCGAAGGCCCGGGAGGCGCCGAAGGGCAAGGCGCGCAGCGAGGCGGCGTCGGGAAGCAGCGGCAGCCGGGAGATCCGCGCGGCCCCGGCGGCCACGAGGAGCTGCAGGTTCAGCTGGACCGCGATGGATGCCAGAGGCGTGCCGAAGTGAGGCGTGGCCAGCGAGACCGCCGTGCGCGTGCGCGCGCGCAGGGAGTCCGGCAGACGCTCGCCCTCCAGCACCGCGTCCGCTTCCAGCAGCAGCCGCACGTCGAGACCGCCGGTGCTGTGGCCCACGAAGTGGATCGCTTCGACGTCGTCGCCTGCCTGCTCCCGCAGCTGCTGGAGCAGCTCGTGGGCGCGGCGGGGCAGCGAGGCCGAGGCCTGGGTATCGGTGGCGATCACCTGGACCTCGATCCCGTGCTCCAGCGCCAGGGCTCGCTCGAGCAGCTCCGACACGCCTTGGAAGTAGCCCAGACTGCCGATGTGATCGAAGCCCAGAAAGCCGGGAACCAGGTAGACCTGATGCATCGCCACCCCCCCCCGTTGCCGCGCCGGTCGGGGAGAGGATGCTACGGAGCCGGCGCGGTATCTACGATCAGCTCCGGGCGCTGCGCGCCCTCCTTCGAGTCGTAGTAGACGCTGTTCGTAGAGCTGCTCGACACTCCGAAGCCGACGCTGCCGTTTCCGGTCACGAGCGGCGTCACATCGAACTCGACCCAGGTGCCGGCCGTCACGGTACCGAGGCTCGAGACCGCTACACCCGCGAGCGGCGGCGCCGTGTTCCAGGTCAAGCTGGTCTCCAGCCAGGGGGTGCTCGTGCCCAGAAGGTGGTTCGATACCCCGTAGAGCGCGCCACCGACCGGGCTCCCGTCGGTCACGAAGAGTCGCAGCGTGGCACGCTGGACCGGAGCCGTGAGCCCAGCGACGTCGAATTTCGCAAAGAAGCGATAGTCGCTGCTCGAATCCCTCGCGCGCAGCTGCGCGACGCTGCCGTAGTTCCTGGCCGCGCTGCCGGAGTTCACGTGCGCATCGTCGGTTGGCGCGAAGCTGAAGTGGCTGATCTGGGGTGCCTCGACCGTGAACCGCGAGGAGCTGAGAACGACTCCAGACTGATTTCCGACCGAAATCGGTCCGCTCGAGGCGCCGACGGGAACGAGCGCCTCGATCTGCGTCGGCGAAAAGACGCTGAAGTCCGGCGCAGGTACACCGCCGAAGCTCAGGCTCGTCACTTCCTCGAAGTTCGCGCCGTCGATCACGACCGGCGTCCCGACCGGGCCGCTCTGCGGCGCGAAGCCGAAGATCGTCGGAAGCGGCGGCGGATCGCCCGCGTCCACGTTCAAGACCAGCACCGGGTCGTTCGTCGCCTCGCGCGAGTCGTAGTAGACGCTGTTGCTCGAGAGACTCGCGAGCGCGAAGGAGTGGCTACCTGTGCCGGTCACGACGGAGGACACGTCGAAGCTCAGCCAGGAGCCAGCTGGAGCGTCGACGGCGCTGGCGAGCGGCGAGACCGGAAGTGTGGGCGCGTTGCTCCAGGTGATGCCACTCTCGCTCCAGCCGCTGCCGACCGCGTAGAGATTTCCGCTGCTCGGACTCTCGTCGTTCACGAAGAGCCGCAGCTCGGCCGCCAGCAGCGGCCCGTCGAGAATCGGGACGTCGAAGCGGAGGTAGCTGCGGTACTCGGAGCCGCTCGAGGGCGCGCGCACGCGCAGCGAGCTGAGAGTGCCGTAGTTCTTGGTGAGGCTGGCCGAATTGACGTGGGCATCCGCGCTGGCCGGGACGCTCAGCACGAGAGGCCCGCTCGACACGAGGCGGAAATCCAGGGTCGTCCAGGTGTGGTCGCTCACGAAGGCCGGTTGCGTGAAGCTCGCGAAATTGCTCGAGCTGGCCGTGACGACATGGATCCCGGGAATCACATCGGTGAAGACATAGCGTCCAAGGGCGTCCGCTGTGGTCACCTCGCCGCCATAGGACACGCTCGCGCCCGCGAGCGGCTGATCAGTCTGCGCGTCGCGCACCTCGCCGAGAATGCGCGGATCGAGCGGAGTCAACGCGGTGTCACCGTTCGTGGTCTGGTTGGGCAGGATCGTCAGTGCGCGATCCTGGCTATGGAAACCCGTGGCCGCGAAGGAGACCTGAACTACGCCCGCGGCGAGACCCGTCAGGTCGAAGTCTCCACTGGCGTTCGAAAGCACCGAGCTGCCGTTCGCGGCTACCGTGACGCCGGTCAGCGCCTGGCCATTCGTCGCATCGGTCACGCGCCCGGAGAGCGCGCCCGGCGCGGCCAGCGAAAAATTCAAGGTCACGTTCGAGCCGGCGGTCACGAGCGCGTTGTGCTCCGCGTTCGCGAAGCCGTTCTTGGCTGCGGTCACGCGGTGATCGCCGGGCGGCACGTTCGAAAGCTGGTAGTTCCCACTCGTGTTGCTGGTCGTGGAGCCCCCCGAGTAGGAAACGCTCGCGCCGGCGATGCCCGCGCCCGTGCTCGCGTTCGTGACGCGGCCGAGGATCGTGCCCGGAGACAGGTTCGTCGTCGAGTCGATTCGCAGCCACGCCGCGACGGACGGCACACCAGCCGCGCTCTCGATCACGAGCATGTAGTAGCCGGGTGGCGCGACGTTTCCGTTCGCTGGCGCCGCGACCGTGAGTCCCCCGCTGCCGATCGAAAATGCGAGCGGGACGTAGCGCTGGTTCATGTCGATCGCGTGTGTGACCGCGCCTGGGCGCAGCAGGGCGACCGAGCTGATCGAGGAGGCGTTTGGAGTCGTGACCGTGAAGCTGCTGCCGTAGCCGGTCGAGACCGGCGAGGCACTGATCGTCGGACGAGCGCCCTGGAACAAGTAGGGCGGCGAGTAGATCTGGGCGTGCAGCCGCCCGCTGGCTTCGCCTCCCGCCGACAGAACCCGCCCATCGGGCAAGAGCAAAGAGGCGGAGTGATACATCCGCGCCTCGGCCATCGACGCGACCGTGTTCCATTGCTCCGTGGCCGGGTTCCAGAGCTCGGCCGCGAGAATCGCCACGCTCTCGGAATCCGCCTGGCGCGTCCCGCCGACGGCCAGCAGCTGGCCATCCGCGAGGATCACGAGGTTGTGACGCCGGCGCGGGAAGCCCATGGGTGCGACGTCGCGCCAGGCCGGCGACGCGGCGTTGGTGTCGATCACGGCCGTGTTCGCGAAGGCTGGATCGCCGCCGCCCGAGCGCAGGATCTTGCCCGGGGCGTACATCGCGCCGCATTCGGCATAACCGCTGCTGCCGAAGGAGCTGCTGGGCCCCGGGCTCCAGCTGCCGGCCCCGGAGAGATCGAGATAGTTCGTGCTGGTGCGCGTACCCGCCTCATAGATCTTGCCGTTCGGAAGCAGGTACATGAACGGGTAGAGGATCTGGTCGCGCGCGGCGGCCGAGAGCACCGTCCAGCTGTTCGAGATCGGATCGTAGATCTCCGGCAGCGCGACCCGGGTGCTGTTCTGGTCGTCGCCCGAGGCCGCGAGCACGCGGCCGTCCGCGAGCGTCGTCGCGGTTCCGTACCAGCGCGCGAAGTTCATCGGCGCGCCCTGGCTCCAGCTGTTGCTGAAGGGATCGAAGAGGCCGTTCACCTTGATCCCGATGTGAGGCGTGACTTCGACTCCGCCTAGCGCGATCGTGCGGCCGTCGGCGAGCGTCGCCTGCGCACCGCAGTGCAGATCACCGAAGGTCGCCGGCGTCAGCGTGAAGTTGCCCGTCGCGGGATCCCAGACGCGGGCGTTGTCGCCGGTGGCCCACACCAGCACCTTGCCCGTCGGCTGGAGGGCCATGTGCTTGCCCTGGATGCCCCAGTCGAGCACCGGCCCCCACTGGCCCAGCTGGTCCGGCGACTGCGCGTTCGCTGCGATCGGGAGCCACAGCAGGAGGGCGATGGCCGCCCCCCAGCTCCGAGCCCACAACCACCAGGACCTCGGGACACGGAATCGAGACGCGGCGAACATCGGCGACTTCCTCCGGAATCATTTTGGGTAGGAAGACCCGATATTCCTGCGAGGGTCCGTGCACGACTCTGTGACGATTGGGGGGCTCCGAAGCACTGGGAGCCGTGGTGTGAAGGCGGCGCCCCCCGACACGCGAGCTGCCGGTTGCAGCCCGCATGGGAGTTGCCGGTCAGGGCCGCGCCGGAGGTCGGCAGGGTCGGGTACCGCGCTCGAATTCCCTGTCCGCCTGTCTCGATCGCGACGCGCACGCAGGGCAAACGCTTGCGTGGCCATTCCATGGCGCTCTCGTGTCGATCGTTCACGGGGACTTCTTCGCGAAGTCGAAGAACTGCGGTCGAGAACGTGATCGAATAACTCATCGGCGCCCTGCATGTCGGATCGCCGAGAGCCGAGCCCCTACACCTGAAGATCGGAGTGGAACCCATGCAGCGTGGAATCGAGACGTGGAAGAAGAGAGCCGAACGCGGGCGGCGGCCCGCGCTGATTCTCGGGGCCTCGGTGAACGGCCTGAGCTTCGTCCGCAGCCTCGAACGCCAGGGCGTGGCGACGCTGCTCGTCGACACCAGGGACCGGATCGGGTCGTGCACGCGGCTCGGTCAGGTGCACATCCTGCCGGGCGATGCCGAGCCGGCGGCGCTCGCAGACCTGATCGAGCGCGTCGGCGAGAGCCTTCCCCGCCGCCCGGTCCTGTTCGCGACCTCGGACGAAACGAACGAGCTCGTCGCGGGCCGCAGCGAGGTGCTCAGCAAGCACTTCGACTTTCTGGTCCCTCCCGCCGAGCTGCTGGCTGGGATCATCGACAAGCGGGTCCAATACGGCGCCGCCGAGGCGGCTGGCGTACCGATTCCCCGCACCTGCTTCCCGGATTCGGAATCCGAGCTGCACGCGGCGGCGGGCGACTTCAGTTACCCCTGCATCCTCAAGCCCTATCAGTCCCACAAGCGGGGCATGCGCAAGAAGGTGCTCGAGGTGCACTCGCGGGCCGAGCTTCTGGCCAGCTATCGCGAGCATACGGCGCGCGACGTGCGCTTCATGATCCAGGAGATCGTGCCGGGCGGAGACGACGCCCTCTTTGGCTACCTGGGCTTCTGGGACGCCGAGGGCCGCGAGCGCGCCTGGCTCACGAAGCGGAAGCTGCGGCAGTACCCGCTGGGATTCGGCGACGGCTCCTATCAGGTCAGCGTGCAGTGCGACGAGGTCGCCGACCTCGCCCGCGACCTGCTCTCGGTGCTCGGCTACCGCGGGCTCGTCGGCGTGGAGTTCAAGCGCGACCCCCGCGATGGGGTGTTCCGGCTGATGGAGATCAATCCCCGGACGGTCTCGGGGAATCAGCTCGCCATCAGCAGCGGCGTGGACTTTCCGTGGATCGCGTATCGCCATCTCTGCGGCGAGGCATTCGAGGAGCCCCGCTTCCGGACCGGCGTCCACTACGTGAACGAGGACTGGGACTTCAAGGCCTTCCTGGCGCTGCGCGCGCGGGGAGAGCTCGGAACGCTGTCGTGGGTCCGCTCGCTGATCGGCGCGGAGTCCTTCGCTCTCGCCGCGCCCGGGGACTGGCGGCCGCTCGCCGTCGCGCTCTACCGACTCGCGCGCGGCTATCTCCTGGGCCGCACCCTGCTATGAGAGGCATTTCGACGCTGGCCTTCGTGTCGCACGCCAAGCGCAGCGGCGAGGACGAGGCCGCCGCATCGGGTGACCTGCCAGGCGATTCCCGGAGCGGCCGAATCCGGAAGCTGGCCGAGCCCTACAGGACCCTCTTCATCTCCGGCGCGGGGCGCAGTGGCAGCACGATTGCCAGCATGCTGCTGGCTCAGCGCAATGACGTGGTCAACATCGGGGAGATCGGCAACCTCTGGCGTGACGGATTCTCGGCCGACCTGCTGTGTGGCTGTGGTCGAGCGTACGTCGAGTGTGAGTTCTGGTCTGCCGTCGTCGAGGAGTCCTTTGGCAGCTTCGCAGCGGTGCCGACCGCGGAGATGAATCGCCTCTGGAAGCGGATTCACCGCAACAGCCTCATGCCGCTGATCCTGAGCAATGCGCTGCGCGGAAGCTTGCAGGAAGATTACCAGGCGTATCTCGCAGCGCTGAATCGGTTGTATCTCGCCATCACCCGGATTTCTGGCAAGCGCGTGATCGTGGATGCCAGCAAGCGGGCGATTCACGGGCTGCTGCTCAGCAAGTTGCCTGGCGCAGATCTCCACGTCCTGCACTGGGTCCGGGACAGCCGGGCGGTCGTGTTCTCCAGTCAGCGACGCAAGCGGCGTGAGGAGCTGACCAGAGAGGTGAAATATCTGGCTCAGCGGAATGTGTTCGAGAGCACCTATCAGTGGATCCACTCGAATCTCTGGGCCGAAGTCCTCGAGACGCTCGATCTGCCGAAGCTCACCATGCGCTATGAAGACTTCGCGGTGAATCCCCTGGTCGAGCTGCGCCGGATCACCGATTTCATCGGAGTCAGCCCTTCCAGCGCCGATCTGCTGGATCTCGCTGCGGACGACTTCTGCCAGAGCCATTCGATCCTGGGCAACCCGACGCGCTTCACCGATCGGTTGGAAATCCGCCCTGACTTCGAGTGGCAGCAGCAGTTGGCGGGCTGGAAGAAGGCCGTAGCCACGATCGCGACGCTTCCGCTGCTGCTGCGTTATGGCTATCTGACGAGCCACGAAAACGGATCCTAGACGCGGCAGATCTTTCCCACTGCAACGTCGCGAGCATTTCATCTTGAATCCTGCAGCCTCCCCCCGGCCAGCTCCGAGGCCGGCAGGTCGCTGCGTAACCCTCTGATCTCGAGGCCTTTTCCGGCCGGAAACTGCGCCTGGCACGCGGCTTGCTGATAGGTCCGCCGCGCTCCGACCCCAGGCCGGCCGCGCGGGAGGGGGCCAGGATGGCCGACGATCTCTTGGTTTCCGTATCGGGCGCGATCGCGCGCATGCGCGACCTCGAGACGGTCGCGAACAACCTCGCGAATGCCGAGACCACCGGCTACAAGCGGGACCTGACCCTTTTCCGCTCTGCACTCGAGCAGGCGCTCGAGGCCAGGGGCGAGCCCGTGCCGGGCAGCCCCGGCATGACGCGCGTCGGTGTCGACGCCTTTGCAACCGACTTCACACCGGGGCCAGTCCAATTCACCGGTCAGCCGCTCGACGTCGCGATCCAGGGCAAAGGCTTCTTCCAGGTCGAGACCACCGAAGGACTGCGCTACTCGCGCGCGGGCGCTTTTCGCATCAACGCCGCCGGCCAGCTCGCGACGCCCGGGGGTGACCCGATCCTGGGCACGGGCGGCCCGATCTCCGTCAGCGGCGCCGCGCACATCTCGCCGGCCGGCGACGTCGTCGGCGCGGACGGGCAGATCCTCGGGCGCCTCGCGCTGACGGAGTTCCCGCAACACCAGCTCGCGAAGCACGGCGAGAACCTCTGGGAGGCGCTGCCCGGAGCGGAGAGCGTCGAGGTCGCAGAGCCGGCGCTGAGCGAGGCTTCTCTCGAGCGCTCGAACGTCGCGCCGGTCTCGGAGCTCGCGCGCCTGGTGGCGTTGCAGCGCGCCTTCGACGTCGAGATGCGCATGCTCCAGACCCAGGACGAAGCCACGCAGCAGTTGCTGCAGGAGGTGACCCGATGAGATCCCTGTTCACGGCCGCGAGCGGCATGGAGGCGCAGCAGCTGCGCCTCGATGCGATCGCGAACAACCTCGCGAACGTCACGACCACGGGCTTCAAGAAGTGGCGACCCGAATTCGAGGACCTCTTCTACGAGATGATCGCCGCACCGGGCGCCACCGCAACCGGCGGCGAGACGCTGCCGACCGGCACGCAGATCGGCCACGGCGTGCGCGCCGCGAGCGTGAGCCGCATCTTCAGCAGGGGCGAGCTCGAGAACACCGGCGGCGAACTCGACCTCGCGATCGACGGCAACGGATTCTTCCAGCTGCAGAAAGTCGGCGGCGAGACGCTCTACACGCGCGACGGATCCTTCCACCGCGACCGCGACGGCAACGTCGTGAACGCGCACGGGCATCTGCTCGAGCCCCAGATCCAGGTGCCGAGCGACGCTCTCCAGATCACGATCCTGCGCGACGGCACCGTCTCCGCGACGCTCGCGGGGCAGACGACGCCCTCGAACCTCGGACAGATCCAGGTCGTCAGCTTCAGCAACCCGTCGGGCCTGCGCGCTCTCGGCGAGAACGCCTACGCCCCGACCGAGGCCTCCGGCGACGCGCAGACGGGCATCCCGGACAGCGACGGCTTCGGCGGCATCTCGCAGGGCTTCCTCGAGACCAGCAACGTGAACGTCGCCGAGGAGCTCGTGAACATGATCCTCGCGCAGCGCGCCTTCGAGGTGAATTCCCGCGTGATCCAGGCCGGCGACGAGATGCTGCAGACCGCCACCAATGTGACGGCCTAGCATGTCCCGAGCCCCTTCGCAGCAGCCGCGCGCGAGAGTCGCGGGGCTCGTGCTGGCGGTCGCAGGCTTCTGGCTCGCGTCCGGCGCGCACGCGGGCAGCGACAGCGCGGCTGCGGGCGCGGAGAGCGGCCTCGTCGTCGCGCCGGCATTGCGCGAGCTGCTGGTCGCGCTCGTGAGCCAGCGCGCGGGTGTGGATCCCAGCCAGATCGCCGTCCCCTCGCTGAACGACTTCCGGCTCCCCGCCGAACAGGCTGCAGCCGCCACGCTGGATCTGTCGGTCCACGAGAGCGAGGACTTCTCGGGCCCGACTCCGGTCACGGTCGTCATGCGCCAGGGCGATGCAGAGCTCAAGCGCGGCGTCGTGACGGTCAGGGTGCAGCGGCCGCGGCGCATCCTGGTGGCCTCGCGGCGCCTCGGGCGCGGCGTGATCATCGCCTCGAGTGATCTCAGCTGGCGCGAGCTGCCCGCAGCCCAGGCCCCGCGCGAGGCGCTCGAGGATCCCGAGCAGCTCGTCGGACGCACCACGGCTCGGAACATCTCGCAGGGCCAGGCCTGGCGGCCGGAGCTCGTCACGGATCCACCGCTGATCGTGCGCGGCGAACTCGTGCGCGTGCAGATCCAGAGCGGCGCGCTGCGCATCGACGCCCTGGGCGAAGCGCGCAACGACGGCCGCGTGGGCCAGCGCCTGCGCGTGCTGAATCCCGATTCGAAACGCGAGATCGTCGGCATCCTCGCAGCCGATGGAGTCGTGCATGTCCATTTCTGAGACACGCAACACGCACGGCCGCGAACGCGCTGCGACCCTCGCGCTGGCCGCGGCGCTCGCGGCCCTCTGCGCGCTCGCGAGCGGTTGCATCGAGCACTCGCTGCGCTCCGGCCAACAGCCCTTCGACTACGCGCCGCTGCCGGTGATGGTCGCGCCCGCAGCCGAGCCGGGCGCGATCTGGCGCGGCGATCAACCCTCGGGCTCCTTCCTGTTCTTCGACCAGAAGGCGCGTGGCGTCGGCGACCTCGTGACCGTGCAGATCGCCGAGGACATCCGCGCCGAGGGCCGCGCGCAGACTGGCATCGGCCGCAAGGGCGATATCTCCAATTCGCTTTCCTCCGACGTCGGCATCACCGACCTGATCGCGAGCGGCATCAAGACCGTGATCGGAATCTTCGGGATCAGCAGCCCCGGGGTCGACCTCCCCGACGACGCCACCGCGAACATCCTGACCGCCTCGAACGAGAACAAGTTCGAGGGCCAGGGCAGCACCAGCCGCGAGGGTCAGTTCGAGGGCGTGATCACCTGCCGCGTGCTCGCGGTGCTGCCCGGCGACGTGTTCCACATCCGCGGCCGCCGCTCGATCACGATCAACCACGAGGAGCAGCTCTTGACCCTCGAGGGCCTGGTGCGCCAGGAGGACATCAGCATCGGCAACAGCGTGCCCTCGACCGTGATTGCCGAGGCGCGGCTCACGATCGATGGGCTCGGCGTGATCGACGATAAACAGCGACCCGGCTGGGGCGCGAGGATCCTCGATTGGGCCTATCCGTTCTGAAGCAGCGCCCCGCCGCGCTGCACGCGCTCGCGCTCGTGCTCGCGCTCGCGCTCGCGCAGCCCGCCGCGGCCGCGCGCGTGAAGGACCTCGCCGCGGTCAAGGGCGTGCGCGACAACCAGATCATCGGCTACGGCCTCGTCGTCGGCCTGAACGGCACCGGCGACAAGACCGGAACCGAATTCACGGTGCGCTCGCTCTCGAGCCTGCTCGCGAAGCTCGGGATCGGAATCGATTCCGACGCCGTGCAGGTCAAGAACGTGGCCGCGGTGATGGTGACCTCGACGCTGCCGCCCTTCGCGCGCAACGGCTCGCGTCTCGACGCCGTGATCTCCTCGCTCGGAGATGCCACCAGCCTCGAGGGCGGAACGCTGCTGATGACACCGCTCTTCGGCACCGATAGCGAAGTCTTCGCAATCGCACAGGGCCCCGTCTCGGTCGGCGGTTTTTCCGCCGGCGGCGGCGCCGGCTCGACGCAGCAGAAGAACCATCCGACGGTCGGGCGCATCGCGGCGGGCGCGACGGTCGAACGCGAGCTCGAGAATCTACTCTCGGAGCGGGACACGCTCGAGCTCGCCCTTGCCATACCGGACTTCACGACCGCACTGCGCACAGCCGCAGCCATCAACAGCGCGCTCGGGCACGAGGTCGCCCGGGCCGTGGACGCCGGGACGGTTCAGCTCGCGATGCCAGAAGGCGGAGACGAGGCGATCGTCCGCTTCCTGGCCGCGGTCGAGTCCGTGCAGGTGCAACCCGACCGCCGCGCGCGCGTAGTGCTGAACGAGCGCACCGGAACGGTCGTGATGGGCGCGGACGTGAGCATCTCGACGGTCGCAGTCGCGCACGGGAACCTGACCGTGACCGTGCAGGCCGAGAACCAGGTTTCGCAGCCAGCACCCTTTTCGCGCGTCGGCGAGACCGTCGTGATCCAGAATCAGGAGCTCACGGTCGAAGAGCAGGCGGCCCAGCTCACGCTGGTGCAAGGGCCGGTCACGATCGCCGAGCTGGTGCGCGGTCTGAACGCGCTCGGTGTCACACCGCGCGACCTGATCGCGATCCTGCAGGCGATCCGGGCCGCGGGCGCCCTCTCGGCTGAGCTGGAGCTGCTGTGACGGATCCGATCGCCACGCTCGGCCGGGAAGCGCGCGCGGAGCGCGCGGGCGCCGAGCTCACGCGCGGCGGAGCCGAGACCACGCTGCGCGAGGCCGCGAATCAATTCGAGGCCTATCTGCTGGGCCAGATCTTTTCGCAGTCGTCCAAGCCGCTCACGAAGCAGCCGCTGCTCGACGGCGGCTCGGCGACGCGCATGTACCGAGAGCTCTACATCCAGGAAGTCGCGGGCCGGGTCGGAGAACGCGGCGGCCTCGGCGTCGCGAAGCTGCTCGCAGCGGGATCGCAGGGCGAGCCCGAGCCCGAGGCCGTGCGGGGCGCTGCGGCGCCCGGCCTGCTCCGCGTGCCTCGGACAGCCGCCCGCGCACGGGTTCCGGAATGAGCGCCATCCCTCTCGTCGATTCGCTGATTCCGGTGCTCGAAGCGGAGGAGCGCGTCTACCTCGAGCTGCGAGACGTGCTGCAGGACGAGCGCATCGCGATCCTGGAGCTCGACGCGGCGCGGCTCGAGCGCGCGGTCGACGCCAAAGCGGCGCTCGTGGACGAAGCTCAGCTGCTCGAGGAGAGCCGCCGCGAAGTGAGCGCAGGCCTCGCCGCCGAGCTCGGGCTCGAGCACCCGCAGCTCTCGCTGCTCGCCGAGCGCGCCCCGGCGCGCGGCGCCGAGCTTCTCGACCTCTGCTCGCGGCTCCGCTCGCTGATCGCGGCGGTGCGCGAGCTGCTCGATCTGAACGCGACGCTCTCCGGAGAAAGCCTGGGGCAGGTGCAGCTCACGCTCGAGCTGCTCGGGCGCATGGGCGGCAGCGCCCCGCTCTACGACGAGCGCGGCGCCACCCGGAACCACGGCCGCGGCGCGCTGCTGCGCCAGGCGGTCTAGGGGCACGCAATGACGAACCTGTTCGGCGTTCTCGACGTCTCTGGACACGCGCTGCGGGTGAATCAGAGCGGCGTCCGCACGACGTCGCACAACATCGCGAACGTCAATACCCCGGGCTATTCGCGCCAGCGCCAGGTGCTGCAGGCGAGCCAGGCGACGCCGCTCGGCTCGAGCGCGCTCGGCACCGGCGTCGAGGAAGTGACGGTCGAGCGCGCGCACGACGTGCACGTGCAGCTCCGCATGCTCTCCGAACGCGCCAACGGCGGCGCACTGCGCAGCCAGAGCCAGAGCCTCGACGCGATCCAGGAAGTCTTCAACGAGCAGCAGGGCGAGGGCATCTCGGATGCGCTCGCGAAGCTCTTCTCTGCCTTCGGAGAGCTCGCGGCCTCGGCTTCGGGCGGCGGCACGGAGCGCGAGGGCGTGCGCTCCGCCGCGCAGCGATTCCTCGACGCCGTGCACGCGGCCGACACGCGCCTGCGCGAGGAGTGGCGGAACGCGAACGACGCCGTCGTCGCGATGGTGCCCGAGATCCAATCGACGCTCCACCGCGTCGCCGACCTGAACAGCCGCATCCTCTCCGCCGACTCTCAGGCGCCCGCGAACGACCTGCGCGATCAGCGCGACCAGCTGTTGCTCGATCTCTCGCAGAAGATCGGCGTCCAGAGCTTCGAGGAGCCGAACGGCTCGGTCACGCTGCTGACCGGCGGCGGTCACACCCTGGTCGAGCGCGACCAGGTGCACTCGCTCTCGCTGAGCCCAGACCCGAGCAACCCCTTCGACCCGTCCACCGCGCGCGTGATGTACGACTCCGGAACCGGCCCGAGCGACATCACGGCCGACATCGGCAGCGGCGAGCTCGGCGGACTGCTGCGCGTGCGCGACACGCTGGTCCCCGAAGCGATCCGCTCGCTCGATGTCCTGGCCTACAACGCCGCGCTGAACCTGAACACGGTGCACCGCGCGGGCTACGGGCGCGACGGCTCGACCGGCAACGACTTCTTCACAGCCGCCGCAGGCGTCGAGAACTCGGCGCAGGCACTCTCGCTCTCGGCCGCGGTCGCGGCATCCACCGATGCGATCGCGGCCGGTGCAAACGGGCCCGACCCGGGAGACAACGAGAACGCGCTCGCGCTCGCATCGCTGCGCGATCAGAGCGCCCCGCTCTTCCTGCCCGGCGATGCGCCCGGCACTCCGAGCGGGCCGACGCGCACGCTGCTCGGACACATCGCGTCGATCGTCGGCGACGTCGGCGTCGAAGCCAGAAGCTTTCAGGATGCGGTGGCCCAGCACGAGCGCGTCTACGAAGTGCTCGAGAACCAGCGCGACGAGGCGTCGGGCGTCTCGATCGACGAAGAGGTGACGCGGCTGATGCAGCTGCAGGCGGCATTCCAAGCCAATGCCCGCGTGATCAGCACCGTTCAGACCCTGCTCGAAGAGCTGATCTCGGTGCTCTAGGAGGAGTGGCGTTGCGCGTGACCCAGAATACGCTCCAGCGGACGAGCCTCGCGGACAACCTGCGCGTGCGCAGCGAGCTCGCGCGCCTGCAGGAGCAGGCCTCTTCCGGCCTGCGCGTGAACCGGCCCTCGGACGACCCCGCCGACGCCGCGCTCGCGGCGCTGCTGCGCGCGCAGATCGAGGGCAGCGAGCGGCACGGCAAGAGCGTCGAGAGCGCGCGCGGGCGCCTCGAGGTCCTCGATGCACAGCTCGGAGTCGCGAACGACGTCCTGATCCGGGCGCGAGAGCTCGCGACGCAGGCCGCGAGCGACACGGCCGACGCCGGCTCGCGGCGCATGATCGCCGGCGAGATCGCTCAACTGCACGATCAGCTGCTCTCCAGCTCCAACTTGCGCTACGAGGGGGCCTATCTGTTCGGGGGTTATGCGACCGACTCGATCGCGTTCCAGTCCAGCGGCGGCTTCGTCGAAGGCAGTCTGCCGCCGAGCGTCAGCTACGCCGGGGACGGGGAGGAAATCCGGGTCGAAGTCGAGGAGGGAGTGCGGATCGAGACGACGCTGGACGGCCGGCGCGTCTTCCTCGGCGACGCCGATGGCGACGGCAGTCCCGATGGGAACCGCGAGAACCTGTTCGAAGTGCTGGGATCGCTCTGGCAGGCCCTTCAGAGCGACGACCGCGACGCCGTGGCGGCGGGGATGGACCGCATCGCGCAGGGCCAGGAACAGCTCGACGTCGAGCGCGCCCGGGTGGGCGGCCGGCTCACGCGAATCGAGGCCGCCGATGCGGTCCTCTCGCGCCGCGGCGTAGATCTCGCGAGCCGGCTCTCGAGCGTCCAGGACGCCGACTCGGTCAAGGTGTTCTCCGATCTCGTGAATCAGCAGACGCTGCTGCAGGCCTCGCTTCAGGTCACGGCGCGCGCAATCCAGCCCTCGCTGCTGGATTTCCTCCGGTAGGCCGCGGTGCTGGTGCTCTCGCGCAAGCCCGGGGAGGCGATCCGGATCGGCTCGGCGCTCACGGTGCGCGTCGTCTCGGTGTCGGGGGGGCGTGTGCGCCTCGCAATCGACGCGCCTGCGGACGTCGCGGTGCACCGCGAGGAGATCGTGCTGCGCATCGCAGAGGCAAATCAGGCGGCCGCGAACTCGGAGCTCGCGGCGCTCGCGAAGCTGCTCGAGCCCGAGGCTTCGAATCCAGAAACACAAGGAGAACGCCGGTGGAACGCGTGAAGATCGAGACGCAGCGCTTCGGGACCCTCGACGCCGACCCCGGCGAGATCCTGCATTTCGAAGGCCTCCCGGGCTTCCCGGAGGCGCAGCGTTTCCTGTTGCGCGAGCACGACACCAGCTCGGTCTTCGGCTGGCTGATCTGCGCCGATCAGGAGCTCGCCTTCGTGGTCACCGATCCGACCCAGTTCTTTCCGGCCTACCAGCCGGAGCTCGCGCCGCATCACCTCTCCGCCGTCGGAGTCACGGACCACGCTTCGCTCGATCTGCTCTGCATCGCCGACGTGCGCGACGGCGCGATCCACCTGAATCTCGCTGCGCCGCTGCTGATCCACTCCGAAACGCGGCGCGGCGCCCAGGTGATCCTCGAAACCGGAAACCACCCCACCCGCGTCGCCGTCCGCCCCCGTTAGTCAGCGAGCACGGACCTCAGATTGTAGGGATAGTCAGATTCGCCCCTCGGGGCGAATCTGACTATCCCTACAATCTGAGGTCCGTGCTCGCTTGCCGGGGGCTAGATCGAGTCGAAGCCCCAGATGCAGAGGGGCCAGCTGGGGGCGGTCGAGGTGAGCGCCGCTGCGCCGCCGGGCAGCCGCGCGGCATCGAGGACGCGCACGAGGGCCAGACAGCCCCGGGATTCCCCGGCTCCGGCGAGTTGCAGCGCGCGCGGTACCGGCTCGGACTCCGGACCCGCCAGCAGCTGAAGTTCCGCGCGCGAGCCGAGCAGCGCCTCTGCACAGGCGAGCACCGCGGCGGGCTCGCCGGCCCAGTCGTGGATCACGCCCTGGAGATCGTCGCCGCGGCCGCAGGCGGCGTAGGCCGTGATGCGACCCGCGCGCCGCGCGACGCGCAGCTCGCAATCCGGCGCGGCGGCGAGTCTCTCGAGCCAGCCCGCGGGCCGCAGCACGCGCGAGGAACGCGCCGCATGCAGCGCCTCGAGCCTCGGCCAGTCGCCCGCAGCGCAGACGCCGACCTCCACGCCTCCGATTGCCCCGAGCGCGTCCCGCGCCGAGGCGCAGACTGCCGCATCGATTCGAAACATCCGCTCGACTCCGCCGGGCGCGAAGCCGAGCCGTTCGTAGAACTCCCGCTTCTCGCTCCAGAGTGCCGCGAGCACCGAACCGCGCAGGCAGAGCTCCTCGAGCGCCGCCTCCAACGCGCGCGTCGCGATGCCCTGCCCGCGGAAGCGCGGATCGGTGTAGACGAGGCCGATCATCCCGATCGGAAGTGTGACGCCGCCCGCCCGCGCCTCCGCGACGCGCCACAGCACGTGTGAGGCGAGCGTTCCGCCGACGCGGCAGACGACGTGCTCCGCCGCGCCCGGCTCGGCGAGCAGCGGACCGTACTCCGCGAGCAGGCGCCCTCGGCGCCCGCCGCGCAGCCCGTCGTCGAGCCAGTCGAGGAGCGCCGCGCGCTCCGCGCCGCGCGGCCGGGAGCGCTCCACGAGGAGCGTCTCGCCACCGCCCGCCAGGCGCGCATGTTTCGACCCGCCCGGTGCCGGATGCAGGCCCATGCGCAGCTCCGAAGCAAGAAGGGTGCCGCCCCACATGCAGCGCCCGCGGCTCCGCGCGGGCCCGGTGATTTCAGATCGGAATCCTGGGCTTCGCGCTGAAATGCTCCGCGTCCGGCACCCTCCGCATAACGCCTGATTTCACACTCCCGCAGTGCATGCGCAGACCTGGAGCGAAAGCACGCGCGCGGTCAGGCGAGAGTGCGCCAGCGGGGGGATCCAGCCTCACGCGCAACCGAGGCTGGCACCTGCCTTGCAGTCCCCTTCCGCGGCCCGAAGTACGCGGAAGTGCCGCGCGCTCCGGAGCCAACGCGTACCCCCCAGTTCTGGTGGATGCGCTGTGAATCGGTCTGCCACGGATGGCGGACTGCATTTCATGGAGGAATCATGGGTCTTCGAATCAATACCAACGTGGCTTCGCTGAACGCTCAGCGAAACCTCGTCAACACGACGAACCAGCTCGGCCGCTCGCTGGCTCGCCTGTCGTCGGGTCTGCGGATCGTCCGCGCCGCCGACGACGCCGCAGGCCTCGCGATCTCGGAGCGCTTCCGCGCCGAGATCCGCAGCCTCGGTCAGGCTCAGCGGAACGCACTCGACGGCGTCTCCTTCCTGCAGACTGCAGAAGGCGCGCTCGACGAGACCAGCGGCAACCTGGTGCGCCTGCGCGAGCTGGCGATCCAGGCCGCCAACGGCACCCTCGGCGACGAGGAGCGCGGCACGCTGAACGCGGAGTTCCAGGACCTCGTGTCCGAGATCAGCCGCGTCGCCAACGTGACCGAGTTCAACGGCAAGGTGATCCTGAACAACACCAGTACGACGCTGACCTTCCAGATCGGCTCGAACAACACCAGCAACGACCAGATCTCGGTGTCGAGCGTGGACGCAACCGCGGCGGGCATCGGGGTGTCGGGCCTGTCGATCTCCTCGGCCAGCGGTGCCCAGGGCGTGCTCTCGGCCCTGGACAGCGCGATCAACGCCGTGGCGGGGCTGCGCGGCGCCTTCGGTACGGTCCAGAACCGGCTCGAGTCCGCGATCCGCAGCCTGGGTGTCTCGATCGAGAACACCTCGGCCGCAGAGTCGCGCATCCGAGACGTGGACGTGGCTTCCGAGACGGCGATCCTGACCCGCAACCAGGTGCTGCAGCAAGCGGGCATCGCGGTGCTGGCGCAGGCCAACGTCTCGACCCAGTCGGCGTTGTCACTTCTTCGAGGCTAACTCTGGTTCCGAGACTCCCGAGCGCTCCGGCGCAAGGGAATCTCCGCAGACACGAAAACGCTGAGACGCAGGACCCGGGGAGGCGCGAGCTTCCCCGGGTCCGAAGTCCAGCCGGAAACCCACGATGGCCGAGATCGACTCGACGCGTCCTGAGCGCCCGACCTTCGGTGGCCTCGCCAGCGGCCTCGACACCGGCGCCCTCGTCCGCTCCCTGATGCAGCTCGAGAGCCGCCCGCTCGCGGTGCTCGAGCGCCGGCGCGATCAGATCAAACAGGGCCAGGAGTCGATCCGAAAGTTCAACACGCTGGTGCTCGACCTGCGCAACGCCGCGCGAGACATGGACAACCGCAGCACCGGCCTCGACAGCGAGAGCTTTGGCGAGGAGTTCCTGAGCTACAAAGCGGGCTCGGGCGACGAAGACGTTGTCACGGCCGAGGCCAATAGCAGCGCCGCTCCGGGAACCTATCGCGTCCACGTCGAATCGCTCGCGGCGGTCGCGCGCCGCGTCTCCACGTCTTTTCTCGCGACCACTGATGTCGTCGGCAGCGGCAGCTTCCAGATCGACTTCGGAGGCGCTGCCCCGATCGCTCTCACGCTCGCGGCGGGCACCACGCTCTCGCAGCTCCGCGACGCGATCAATTCCGATCCGAACAACGACAACGCCGTGCGCGCAGACCTGTTCTCCGACGGCACCGGCTATCGACTCGTGGTCGCCGGAGTCAGCCCCGGCGCCGCCAACGACGTGACGATCACGACCAGCCTCACGGGCCCCGCCTCGGAGCCCTTCATCGACACGGCGCTCGGAAACTCCGCGACGGACGCCTCGCTGACGTTCCTCGGCCTCAGCGTCACGCGCACTTCCAACGACGTCAGCGACCTGATCCCCGGCGTGACCCTCTCCCTGACGGGCACCCACGCCGTCGGCGAGGAGGTCGAGATCGACGTTGCGCGCGACGACGACGCGATCGCCGCGAAGGCGGAAAAACTCGTCGCCGCATTCAATGCGATCCACGCCTTCGTGAAGGAACAGCAGGGCAGCCCGGACAAACCCGGCGGCCCGCTGCGCGGCGATTCGCTGCTGCAGACGATCGAGCGCCAGGTGCGCCGCGTGCTCGGAACGCGCGTCGCCTTCGGCGACGCCACAGGCGCCGACCCCGAACCGGTCTGGGCCAGCGACATCGGCATCCGCTTCGAGAAGGACGGCACGCTGAAGCTGAACGCGGCCGCGCTCAAGCAGCGCCTCGCCGACGACCCGCAGCTGGTGAAGCGCCTGCTCTCGGGCGTCGATCCGACCGACGACGAGGCCAACGACGGCGTCGCAACCGCGATCGCGCGCGCGCTGTACCCGATTCTCGACACCACCCCCGCCGCCGGCCTGGGGGACCCCAAGCTGAGCTTCTTCCAGGCCCGGGCGAATGGGATCAGCGAGCGCCTGAGTGGAATCGAGGACCAGATCACACGCTTCGAGACTCGCCTCGCGAAGCGTGAGGAGTTTCTGCGCCGCCAGTTCGCAAATCTGGAAACGCTGATCTCCGGGCTCCAGGGCCAGTCGAACTTCCTGAATCGCATCTGAGAACGGAGCTGCCTTGATCCACCGCTATCGCGAAACCGAGATCTGCACCGCGAGCCCGACGACGCTGATCGTGAAGCTCTACGAGGGCGCGCTGCGCCACTGCCACAGCGCCTCCCGGCACTCGGGCCCTGGCTTCGCGCGCGAGCGCGGCGAGAGCGTCACTCGCGCGCTCGCGATCGTCTCCGAGCTCCGCAACGCGCTCGATTTCGAGCAGGGCGGAGAGATCGCGCGCAACCTCGACGCGCTCTACGCGTTCGCGAGCGAGCGCCTGCTCGACGCGCACGTCCAAGGCACGGCCGGCGGCTTCGAGGACGCGGCGCGCGTGCTCGAAGAGCTGCTCGGCGCCTGGCGCCAGATCGCCTCTTCTCCCCTGCCCGCCGCGGTCGCTGGAGCGACGCCCTGATGCGGCGCGAGATCGCAGCCCTGCCGGGCCTCTGCAAAGCGCTCGCGCTGGCAGTCGAAAATGGCGACGACGTCGCACTCTCGACCGCGCTCGCGGCGCGCGGCGAGGCCTTTGCGGAGCTCGCGCAGCGCGAGCCCGATGCCGACGAGCGCGCGCTGCTGCGGCAGGTTGCGCGCGGGGACCTGCGCCTGCTCGAGCTCGCGCGCGAGGCGCAGCAGCGCCTCAGGACCGAGTTGCTCGAGCTCGCGCAGCTGCGCGCGGCCGCGCAGTCGGCGCCGCGCAGCGATCCAGGGATGCGCTTCGTGAGCCAGCGAGTCTGAGGGTGATGCCGGGTTCCGTGTCGATCCTCGACGAAAATCTTCGCCTGATCTCGAAGCGGCAGCCCGCGCTCGCCGAACGACTGCGACTGCTGGCCGACTCCGGCCGCGTGCTGCGCGTGTCGGGTGCGCGAGGCGTGGACACGCTGCGCGACGGTGAGATCCTGCTCGGCTCGCGCTACGCAGCCGGTCGCGAGGCCGAGCGACAGGCCGGCGAGATGGCTGCAGCCGCGGGCGACCTGCAGGTGGCCGTGGGCTTCGGCCTGGGCCTCCAGCTGGCCGAGTTCCGGCGCCTGCGGCCCGTGCCGCTGATCGTCTTCGAGCCCGACGCGGAGCGCCTGCGCGCGGCGCTCGCGTTCGCCGCGCAGCCCTGGCTCGACGACGACCAGGTGCGCATCACGACGGACGCCGCGGAGCTGCCGGATCTCGTCCACCTCTTCTACACCGCTGGGCTGCGCCTCGCGACCCACGTGCATCCGGCGCTGTTGCGCCTCGACGCCCCGGCCGCGCGCTCGGCGGTCGCGTGGCTTTCGCGCGCGAAGGACACGATCGACACGATGATCGCGACGCGCGTCTCGCGGCTCGCGAGCTGGACCCGCCTCACGGTCGAGAACGCGCCGCACTTTTTGCGCACGCCGGGCCTCTCGGCGCTGCGCGGCGGGTTCCGAGGCATCCCGGCCGTGATCGCCGCGGCCGGCCCCTCGCTCGATAAACAGCTCGAGACGCTCGCGCGCTACCGCGATCGCGTGCTGCTGATCGCGATCGGCCCGAGCCTCGGCGCGCTGCGCCGCGCGGGCCTCGAGCCGGACCTCGTGCACGTGCTCGAGAGCAGTGACGTCGCGCACCAGCTCACGCGCTGCGGATCGACCGCTGACCTGAATCTCGTACTGACGCCGAAAACGCACGCGGGCCTATACGCGCTGCCCGCGCGCAGCCGCTTCGTCGCCTACACCGGCGCCGAACCCCTCGCGAGCTGGATCGCCAGCGAGCTCGGAGATCGGCACGTGATCTCCGCCGCCGGCAGCGTGGCGCTCTCGGCGGTGCACGTGGCACACCTTCTAGGCGCGGGCCCGGTGCTGCTGATCGGCCAGGACCTCGCGTTCGAGCAGGGCCGCGTCTATGCGGACGGCTCCTGTTACGAGCGCATCGGCTTCGAAATCAAGGGCGACCATTTCAGCTACACGAACATGGAGGAACGCATCGAGGCCTACGCCGGGAACCTCGCTCAGATGCGGAGCGTCACGACGCAGCGGCTGGTGCAGGTCGAGGGCTGGCACGGCGGGCTGGTGCCGACCTCGATCAGCTACGCCTCGTTCATCCAGTACTACCGCGCGGTCGCCGAGGAGCTTGCGCGCTCCGGCACGCGGCTCGTGAACTGCACGGAAGGCGGAGCACGCATCCCGCCGCTCGAGCACTGCGCGTTCCTGGCTGAGCTCGAGCGCTGTGCGGGCGAGCGCGTGGATGCGCGCGCGAGCATCCACGCCGCCTACGACGCCTTCGCAGCCGTGCCGCCGCAGCGCCTGCGCGAGCCGCTGCGGCGCGTGCGCGAGACCCTCGCGGGCCTGCTGCGGCGCAGTGGCAAGGCGCGCCGGCAGGCCGAGCAGCTCGCGCGCAGGCACGCGCAGAGCTCCGCTCCCGAGCTCGCCGATCGGCTGCAACAGCTCCAGCGCGGGCAGCAGCGGATCTTCGAGGCACTGGCGGAGCTGCCGTGGCTCGACTGCCTGGTGCAGCGCGAGCTCCAGCCGCTGATCGCGGCCCAGCACCGCGCGGAGCGCGCCGAGCCGACCCCGTGCCAGGTGATCGAGGAGTCGCTCGCTGTGCTGCGCATGACGGAGCGCGGCCTCGGCGAGGCGCGCGAGATCGCGCTGCGGCTCGAAGAGCTGTTGCTCGGAGCGCCGCAGCGGGAGCGCGGCAGCCGACCCGCACTGCGGCCACAGGCCGGAGCCTGAGCCGTGGCAAGCGACGCAAGCGCAGCCAGCGAGGACTACAGCTACGACGAAGAGCTGGCCACAGCGGCCGACGCGGCCGCGGTCCCCACGAGGTCGCAGCCCGCATTCGTGTTCCTCGATCCGCTGCTCTCGGACGCAGGGCGCGAGGCGCTCGAACAGGGACTCGGCGTACCGCTGCGAGCGCTGCACCCGGCCGAGTTCGAGCAGCACCCCGTGCAGCCGTCCGACCTCGCTGTCGTCGTCGCGCTGGACCTGGGCCTGCTCTCGGGCATCGACGCGGTCGAGCAACTGCGCCGCGGCGGTTGCCGCTGCCCGATCGCGCTCGCGAGCGCAAAGCCGACGCGAGCTCTCGTGCGCGCCGCGCAGCGCGCGGGCGCGACCACCGTGATCTCCCAACCTTACGACCTCGAGGAGCTCCGCCGGCGCCTCCTGGTCGGCACGAGCGCTGCTGCGCTCGCCAGCAGCGACGCGGCAGATCCTGCCGCCGGTGTTTCAGCCTGAACGACGGCTGCTTTCGCGCTGAAACACCGCTGCATCGGAGCTGCCGCTCCCGCACGCGCGAAGCTCCCTGCCCTGGCACGCCTCTTGCTCTCCCCTCGCACGGGGGGACCGCAGCGCATGATTCGCATCCGCACCGCAACCCAGGAGACCGACCTCGATCCGGGCCGCTTCCGCAACCTCGGCGAGCTGCTAGCCGCCTGGCAGCAGGAGCAGCCGGAGCGCATGGTCGTCCGCGAGCTCGAGCTCGACGGCCAGCAATACGAGGCACCGGATCCGGCGCTCTTCGACTCGCTCTGCCTCTCTCGCGCGAGCGAGGCCCGCATCGAAGCCGTCTCCGCGCGCAGCGTCGCGCTCTCGAGCCTCGAGAGCGCCGCCGAGTACGCGCCGCGCGTGCGGGATGCCTCGCTCGAGACCGCCTTGCGCTTCCGCTCGGGGCGCTCGGATCTCGCGGCGCCGTTGCTCGCCGAGCTGATGGACGCGCTGGTCGTGCTCTCGAGCGCGCTCGCGGCCGCGAGTGCCGAGCTAGGCGATGCCGCAGCGGAGCTCGCGGGACTCGACAGCGAGCTCGACGCTTGCCTCGCGGGGCTGCTAGGCGCACATCAGCGCCGCGACTGGATCCATCTCGCCGACGGCCTCGAGTTCGAGCTCACGGACCTGCTCGACCGCTGGAGCGAGCGGATCCAGCGCATCGCGCCGACGACGAGCGCCGCCGCGTGAGCGCCGGTACGGGACCGCCTCCGGACGCGGGACGCGATCGAGCGTCCTTCCGCGTGACGGCCGAGCTGCCGATCCGTTATCGCCCGCTTGCGGCCGCCGAGGCCGAGCGGCTCTCGCTCGAGATCGAAGCCGGCGGCGCCGAAGGCCCCGAGCTCGCGCCGCCGCTCGCACTTCGCCTCCAGGCGCTCGAGCGCAAGCTCGACCTGGCACTCCACCAGCTCGACCCTTCGCATCCGCTGCCGCTCGGCGCGCGCGAGACTGCGAGCGTCGGGATCTCGGCCTCGGGGCTCGCCCTCGCCGCGAAGCAGTCGCTTCCGGTCGACAGCCTCGCGCTCGTCGAGCTGCTGTTGCCGGGTCGTGTGCCTCGTGAGGTGCGCGCGGTCGCGCGCGTGGTTCGCTGCCAGGAGAAGCGCGGGCCCGAGCCCGGTCTGCTGCTGGTACTCGCGTTCCGCGCGATCCACTCCGAGGACCGCGAGGCGATCGTGCGCTTTGGCAACGAGCTCCAGCGCGCCGAGCTGCGCAGGCGCTCGGAAGCGCGAGACGCATGACGCGCCGCGAGCCGCGCCTGCGCCGCACCGGACCCTGGCAGCGCTCGCTGTGGCGCAGCACGCGCCGCGGCGCGTGCTGCGTTGCGGCGGTGGGCCTGTTCGCAGCCCCTGCGCTCGCCCTGCCGAAGCTCCCGCCGGCCCCGGAGGCGATTCTCGGTCTGGCGCTGCCGCGCACGCCGCCGATCCGACTCGAGACCGGTTGCCGCCGCGTCGCGGCCCGCGCGACACGCGACCGCGGCGACAGCGCCGCGCTCGGCCGTGCTCTGCAGCGATTGCTGCAAGCCGACGCTGGCCGCGCACAGCTGCGCGCGCGCGAAGCCATCCGGAGCGCCGCACTCGGGGCAGTGCCCTCGCCCGGGCTGGTCTGCAGCTGGCTCGAGCTCGCGCAGGTCGAGCTCGCGCTCGGACTCTTTCCGGAAGCCGCCGTCTCGGCGCTGCGAGGCGAAGCGCTGGCCGGCTCGGCCGACGAGCCGGAGCTCCGTCGCGAGCAGGCGAGCTTTCTGCGCGCCGAGGCGGAGCTGCTGGCGGGCTATCTCGATCGCGCCAGCGAGCGCTACCGCGCGCTCGCGGCCTCGCAGCGGCCCGAGCTCCGCGAGGCCGTGACGCTGCGCGACGCCGACATCCACACCCAGCGCGGCGAGCTCGCCGCGGCCTTTCCCGCCTATCGCGCGCTGCTCGAGTCCGGCACGCCCACGGGAGCCTCCGCACGGGCGTGGCGCGGGCGCGCCGTCGAGGCCGCGATCGCGGCTGGGCATCTCGATCTCGCGAGCCTGTGGCTGCGACAGCGCGTGGCCGAGCTGTCCGGTGACGCAGAGAGAGCGCGCGCGCTGCTGCGCTTCGCCGATCTGCGCTCCGAGCAGCATCGCCCGCACGACGCGCGCAGCGCGCTCGCCGAGGTCTACGCGCTGCGCCGGGGCGAAGCCGAGGGCTGGCTCGCGCTGATCCGGGTCTACGACCTCGAGATCGAGATCACCGGACCCGAGAACAGTCTCGGCACACTGCGAGGCGCGATTCGCGAAGCTTCTCAACCGAATCTCGTGCGCTATGCGCAGATCGTGCTCTCGCGGCGGCTGATCGCTGCGGGCGAGTTCGAGCGCGGGCTGCGCCTGCTGCTCGGCGCCCACCAGGACCGCCAGTCGGCAGCGACTGCAGCGCTCGCGCACGCGGAGCTGCCCGAGGCGATCGCGACGATCACCGAAAAGAGCGAGTGCCGGCCGCTGCTCGAAGTGCTCGGAGCGCGCCAGAATACGATCGCGGAGGTCGTGCGCGCGCCGGGCCCCTTGCTCCAGATCGGCGCGTGCTACGAGGAGCTCAGTCTCTTCGAGACCGCGATCGGCGTCTACCGGGGCGCCGTCAAGCGGCTCGGGCCGGAGCACGCTCTGCCCTTCGCGCTGCCCCTCGCGCGCGCGAATCTCGCGGCCGGACGCGTGACCTCGGCGCGCGTCGCCGCACTGCGCGCGACCCAGACGCCCGGCAGCGCGACCGAGTGGTACCGGATCCTCGCGGCCGCGCGGCTCGCATCGAACGAACCCGAGACCGCGATCTCGGGACTGCTGGCACTCGCGAAAGAACGCGGCGCCGAGTCGCTCGGCGCGGCCGAGCTCGAGATCCTCGCGCAGGCCTCCGCGCACCTGCCAGACTCTCCCGAGCTGCGCCGCCTGCTGCACTCGCGCCTGCGCGAACTCGATCGCGCCAGCAAAGGGGGACCGCGCGAGGAGATCGGACTCGCAGCGCTGCTCGCGGCGCGGCGCTGGCGCATGGCCGGCGGCCGACGCGAGGCAGCGGAGCTCTACGCGCTCGCGTTCCGCAGCCTGCCCGATGCAGCGCCGCGCTCGCAGGCCGGCTACTGGGCCGGCCGCCTCGGCGCAGAACCCGAGGCCGCGCGCGCACAGCTCGTCGCGACCGCCGCGCTCGCAGCGTCGCCCTTTACAAAGCTCGCAGCGCGCGAAATCGAGCTGCGCGATCTGCGCGCCCAGCTCGGGCTCCCGGAAGCGGGCGGCCTGTGACGCGCGAGCGCGCGGAGCTCCTCGCCGCGCTGGTGCGCGAGCTGCGCACGCCGCTCGCGCGCGTCGCGCTGGCCGCCGGCGAGCTCGAAGCGCTGGCGCAGCAGCCGGCGCACGCGGAGCTCGCGCTGCGGATCGAGACGGCGCTGCGCGCGGCCGACGCCGGCATCGAGCGCGTGCTCGCGCTGCTGCGCGCGCGTGAGGCCGATGCGGTCGCCGTCGACGCCGAGCGCGAGCTCGAGCGGCTGCGCGCGCGCGTCGCGCCGGCCCTCGCCGCGCGCGGCGTGACCTGGCAGCCCGCGCCCGCACCGGGGGCTCCAGTGCGCCTCGAGGCCACGCGGCTGCGCCGCGGCGCGCTGTGCCTGTTGCGCGCGGGCGCGAGCGCGCTCGCAGGCGGCGGCTGGCTGTGGCTCTCGACGTTGCGCGACGCGAGCCGGATCGGACTCGCGCTCGGGTGCACACCCGGCCCGGGCCGCGGCGCCCTGCTGGCATCGCTCGAGCTGCGCGCGAGCGCGGCCGCGCTCGGCGGCTCACTCGAGATCGTCCCGGCCGCGGACGCCGCGCGCGCAGAGCTGTGGTTCTCCGCGTGAGGCCGCGCCTGCTCCTGATCGAGCCCGATGCCGGGCTGCGCGGCGACCTCGAGGCCTGTCTCGCGCGGGCCGGCTATGCCGTCCACTCGCCGGAATCGCTCGATGCGGCGATCGCCCCTGGCCTGGCTGTCGATGCCGCGATCGCGGCGGTCGTGGGCCGCGAGCAGCAGGCAGCGCTCACGCGCCTCGCGCACGCGCTGGCGCCGGCTCCGGTCATCGCGCTCTGCACGGAGCTCACGCCGGAGCTCGCGCTCGCGCTGCGCCAGCGCGGCGCCGCGGCATGCCTGCGCACACCCTTCGCGAGCAGCGCGCTGCTCGAGCTGCTCGCCTCCTTGCTGCGTGCGCGACGCGCGCGCCCCGAGGAGCCGGAGCCTCGGTCGCCGCAAATGCAGTCGCTGCTGCGCCACGCCGATGCGCTCGCGCGCAGCCGCGCCGCGCTGCTGCTCGTGGGCGAACACGGCAGCGGCCGGCGTTGGCTCGCGCGCCGGATCCACGCCTGCGGGGCCTTTGCGACCGCGACCTTCGCTGCGGTCGATGCGAGCGACTGGCTCGATGAGACCGCAGCGGCGGCTCCCGCAGCGGACGTGGCTCCGAGCAGACTCGCGGCCGCCTGGGGCGCGGCACGCGGCGGCACGCTCGCGCTCTCGAGCCTCTCGGAGCTCACGCCCACGCTTCAACGGGAGCTGCTGGAGCTGCTCCGCGTAGAGTCCAGCGCCGACGCGCCGCGCCTGATCGCATGCGCGCGCGGCTCGCTGCAAAGCGTCGCCTCGAGCCTGCTGCCCGCCCTCTGGCTGCGCCTCTCGGGCGCGGCGCTCGAGCTGCCGCCGCTGCGCGAGCGCGGCGAGGACTTGGCAGCGCTCGCGCGCCACTTCCTCGCGCGCGCCGCCGCCCTGCGCGGCGCCACGCCGCCCGAGCTCGACGCCGCGGCCGTGGCCGCGCTGCGACAGCACCCCTTCCGCGGCAACCTCGCCGAGCTCGAGAACCTGATGCTGCGGGCCGTGATCACTACTGCCGGACCGCGCGTCGACGTCGCTTCGCTGCTCGACCCGAAGCTGCGCCGCGCCGCGCCGCCCCCGCGCGACTCGCTGGATCTGCGCGTGCTCGAGCGCCAGACGATCGAGCGCGCGCTCGCGGCCGCGGGCGGCAACCGCACGCATGCCTCGCGCGCGCTCGGGATCAGCGTGCGCACGCTGCGAAACAAGCTGCACCGCTACGGAACGATTGCCCCGGACTGATTCGAATCGGAAGATCCTTCCCACCCTGCCTTTCGAGTTGCAATGCGCCGCCGGTCGCTTTCCCCCCCGACGGCGCGGCAACCCCGTGAAATCGCACCTTCTCGCACCCCCGCCTCCACTTGGCACGCAGCTTGCGAAGCATCCGGCGCGATGCCTGGGAACTCCGTCGAAGGCCTGCTCGCGGGAGCCATCCCCGAGCTCGAGCGCAGCCTGCGCTTCCGCGTGGAGCGGCAGGCCGTGCTGGCGGCGAATCTCGCGAACGCGGACACGCCGGGCTACCGGCGCGTCGAGCTGCATTTCGAAGACGCGCTGCACAGCGCGCTCGCGAAAAACGGCGCGAGCCGTGCCTCGGACCGGGCGCAGGCGCCCGCTGGGAATCGCCTCGAGGTCGAGCCCGTGGCCGACACCCCGGATCGAAATGGCGTCGACCTCGAGCGGGAACTGCTGGAAGTCTCGCGCAATGCGGGGGTCTTCACGCAACAGGCCGCGGTGCTCGCGCGCCTGATTGCGATGGCGCGCATCGCGGCGACCGGCGAGCCGCGTTAGTCGTTAACCACCAGGACGGGGGAAATCGAGCATGAAGCTCAGTGACATTTCGGACATCGCCGCCAGCGGCCTGACCGCGCAGCGCGCGCGCCTGGCCGTCACGGCCTCGAACCTCGCCAACGCCGAGACCACCCGCACCCCGGCCGGGGGGCCCTATCGCCGCCTCGATCCGGTCTTCTCGGCCGAGAAACTCTCCCCCAATTTTACGAACTCGCTCGACCGCGCGCTGCAGACGGTCGAGGTCGAGCGCGTGGTCGAAGACCCGCGTCCGCCGATCCAGCGCTACCAGCCCGGCCACCCCGACGCCGACGAGAACGGCTTCGTCTCGATGCCGCACGTCGAGGTCGTCGAAGAGATCGCAAACATGATCTCCGCCGCGCGTTCCTACCAGGCGAACCTCGTGACTCTCGCCAAGGTGCGCGAGATTACCGACGCGACGCTGCAGATCGGTCGCTAGGGATGAATCAGATCGACGCGCTGCTGACGGCGACCCTCGCGCCGGGCGCGGCTCGCAGCGGCGCTGCGGCCGGCGCGAGCGCCGCGGCCAAAGCGGCCTCCGGCTCCGGCGCGCAGGAAGTCGCGGGAACGGCCTTCGCGGATCTGCTGCAGGGAGCCGTGCAGCAGGCCAGCGACGACCAGTGGAAGGCCGAGAAGACCGCGCGTGAGTTCGTCGAGGGCAAGGGCGACGTCATGGACGCGATGCTCGCGACGTCGCACGCCGACGTCTCGCTGCGCTTCGTGGTCACGCTGCGCAACCGCATCCTCGACGCCTATCAAGAAATCATGCGGCTGCAGGTCTGAAGCATGAACGAAGCGATCCAGAAGCTCTTGAACCAGATCCGGCAACTTCCGCGCGCCCAGCTCGCCGCGCTGCTGCTCACGGCCAGCGGCTCGCTGCTCTTCTTCGGCTGGCTGACGCTCTCCGAGGCGCACGTCGACGAGCGCCTGCTGTTCCGCGGCCTCGAGGAGGCCGAGGCCTCGCGCGTGGTGCAGGAGCTCGTCGCGCAGAAGATTTCCTACCGCCTCGACGACGGCGGCACCTCGATCTTCGTACCCGCCCCGCAGGTCTACGAGGCGCGCATCCGGCTCGCGGGCCAGGGACTGCCCTCGGGTGGCGGCCCGGGCTTCGAAATCTTCGACAAGGGCGGCTTCGGCCTGCCCGACTTCGTAAACCGCGTGAACTACCAACGCGCGCTGCAGGGAGAGCTCGCGCGCAGCATCGAGCAGCTGGGTCCGGTCGAGCGCGCGCGCGTCCAGCTCGCGATCCCGGAGCGCCGCTTCGTCTCGGGCCGCGGCCAGCCCGCGAGCGCTTCGGTGGTCGTGCGACTGCGCGGCGGCGCGAGTCTCGGGCCGGAGCAGGCGCGCGGCATCGTGCATCTCGTCGCCTCGAGCGTCGAGGGCCTCGAAGCCTCGCGCGTGACGCTGATCGACGACCGCGGCCAGCTGCTCTCCGCCGGCCCCGAAACCGGTACGGCCGCCGCGACCTCCGGTGCCATGGCGCACCAGACCAAGCTCGAGTCCGAGCTCGCCGCGCGGATCCAATCGATCCTCGAGCCGACGGTCGGCGCGGGCCGGGTCGTCGCACGCGTCCGCAGCGAGCTCGACTGGACCGAGCGCGAGTCGAACGAGGAGCGCTTCGACCCCGAATCCCAGGTCGCGCGCAGCGAAGAGGTCCGCAAGGAAGAGGAGACCGAGACCACGCGTGGGGCCGAAGTCTCTGTGACCGACGGCGAGCAGGTTGCGGCGGCTGGGCCGGGAACCCATTCGGCGAGCAGCACCGAGACCACGAACTACGAGATCAGCAAGGTCGTGAACCGCGTGACCTCGCCGGCCGGCAACATCCGCCGCCTGGACGTGGCCGTGCTCGTCGACGGCGTACCGAGCGCGGACGGCGCCTACGTCGCGTGGGACGCCGAAGCGCTGAGCAAGTTCGAGCAGCTCGCGAAGCGCGCGATCGGCTTCTCGGAAGAGCGCGGCGACAAGATCGTCGTGACCAGCGCGGCCTTCCGGCCGATTGCGCTCGAGGAGCCGGCCGGCTGGCTCACGCCGGAGCTCTGGATCTTGATCTCGAACCTGCTGCGCGTGCTCGGGATCCTCGGCGCACTGGTGCTCTTCGCGAGGCTGATCGTGAAGCCGCTCACGGAGCGACTGCCCAAAGCCCCGCCGGCTGGCCCGCAGGTGCCGATTCGCGCCGAGGACCTCGCGAATCAGCTCGCGCAAGGCGGCGCGGCGCCGAACAGCCTCGAGTTCCTGCTCGACGGAGCGAATCGCGGCCAGAACGTCGCCGCGCTCGCGGCGGCGAGCAGCGACGACGCGATGCGCGCGTTGCGCACCTGGCTCTCGGAACGCTGACCCTCATGGACTTCGCTCGCCTGCAGCTCGCTGCGCGCGGCAAGGTCGCATGCCTCACGGACTTCGCTCGCCTGCAGCTCGCTGCGCGCGGCAAGGCCGCTTGCAACGACCCGTGGACGGAGATCGGGTAGATGGACTGGGAAAGACTCTCCGGCT
>CAYTJA010000043.1:0-47280 GCA_964437835.1 uncultured Spirochaetales bacterium | reverse complement strand
GGCCCTCGCGCGTCATCACGCTCGAGATCTGCTGGTGGGTGTCGCGCACGAAGCGGAGGTCGCGATTCGTGAGGATGCCGACTGCCTTGCCGTCGCGTGTGACCGGAACGCCGGAGATCCGGTAGCGGGCCATCACGTCGAGCGCTTCGTAGATGCGCTGTTCGGGCCGCATCGTGATCGGATCGACGATCATGCCGGATTCCGAGCGCTTGACCTTGTCGACCTCGACGGCCTGCAGCTCGATCGAGAGATTCTTGTGCACGATTCCGATGCCGCCGTTCTGCGCCAGGCAGATCGCGGTCTCGTGTTCGGTGACGGTGTCCATCGCGGCCGAAACCAGCGGTACGTGGAGCGCGAGCTCGCGCGTCAGGCGGCTGCGCACGTCGACCTGGCCCGGCAGCACGTCGCTCGCAGCCGGCACCAGGAGCACGTCGTCGAAGGTGAGTCCCTCGTCGATGCGACTGTTCATGGGGGCCCTCGGAATGGGGCGCAGTCTAGCCCGGCTTCCGCAATCAGTCGCCACCGCGTGCGCCGCCCGCGTGCGCCTCAGCTGCCGGAGCCGCTGCCGAGCTCGTCGAGGGCCTCTTCGAAGAGCGCCGACTGATCCGCGAGGATCGCGCAGAGCAACGCGAGGGCCGGCGCGGGCTCGCGCTTCCCGAACTCGTGGAAGTCCCTGCGACGCAGCTCGAGCGCGCGGGTGGGCGTGACCGCGTCAGCGGAGAAACGCCGTTTCCCCGCGCTCACCAGCGCGATCGCTCCGAAGAGCGCGCCACGGCCGAGCTCGACCGGAGCGTCGCGAGCAGACCACGCGCGCACCCGGCCCTCGATCACCCAGAGTAAGCCCGAGCTCTCGTCGCCCTCGCGGAACAGACGTCCGCGCGGCGCGAAGTCGAGCCTGCGAGCGATCTGGGCCAGCCGCCTGCGGCCCGCGGCGTCGAGCGAGCTGAGCAGCGGAAGCCCTGCGAGATCGTCCGTACTCACTCGAGGACCCGCGCGAAGAGCTCCCGCAGCAGCGCGACGCCGCGTTCGGGGTGATCGTGAGGAACCAGGAACACGGGCCCGTCGTCGCGCGGCAGCAGCGATTGCGTGAGCTCGGCCGCACGCTCGCGCTCGGCGGCGCCGGCGAGCACCGCGTAGAAGGGCCGCAGCCGCAGCGCGGCGAGCGCGCCGAGTGCGGGTGCGAGCGCCGAGAGCGCCTCGCGCAGCGGCGGAACCAGCGGCACCAGCGTGCCGAGGCTCCCGTGTGCCGCGAGCGGCCAGAGCGCGCCGAAGCGCGGGGCGGTCGATACCCGCAGCAGCTCGATGCCGAGGTCCGGCCCGATGCGCAGGTGCGCGAAGCGCGCGAGGGGGTCGGCTGCAGGCACGCTCGCAGGCAGCGTCGCGCCCGGGACACGTGCGAGCAGCTGCGCGAGCCGCTGGGCGGCGGACTCCTGTTCGGCGAGCACGAGCAAGCGGGCGTTCCCGAGCGGCAGGCCGCGGGGCCGGCTGCCGCGTATCTCCTGCTCGAGGCGAGCGACCTGCCGATCGGACAGGAAGCCGCTGGCGCCGGCCGCCTCGCCGAGCGGGGCCAGGCTGCGCAGCTCGACGAGGTCGCGGTCGATCAGCGTCTGCAGCGTTCGCAACACCTGATAGTCCGGATGGCTGCAGCGATCGAGCAGCTCCTGCACGCGGTCGAAGTGCTCGAGCAGGGACAAGAGATCCCGCGCGATCGGGTTCAGCGCGCGCGGCAGCAGCGCACGCGGCACGCGCAGGCGCAGGCGTGCACTCGCGGCGGGCAACGCGGCCCCGCTGCGCTGCCACTCCTCGAGCTGGCGGCGCCCCTCGCGCAGCAGCGAGTGCGTCGGCTGCGCGAGCCGCAGACCCGCGGGCACCGCGGCCGGCTCGAAGCTGAAGGGTCCGCGCTCCCAGGCCAGCATCCGGAACAAGGCTTTTTCGCAGTCCACTCGCCCCGTCGATGCCTGCGCGATCTCGCCGCCGCGCAGTGCGATGCGGCCTGCACCCGCGGTGCTGCGGAGCTCGAGCTGACCCGTGCGACGACTGCCGTGGAGCAGCTCGAGCAGCTCGAGCAGCGGGAGTTGAGCCAGATCGCCCTGGATGCCGCGCTCGCGCGGCTCCGGACCCGCCGCGTCCGCGACGGGCCGAGTCGTGCCCGCCTCGGCGCGTTGTGCGAGCGCGTTGGCATTGCGCTCGTCGAAGACGCTGCGCGAGCCAGTGGCCGCATCGGTGCTACCGCTGCGCGGGCCGATCAGCAGCAGTGCGGTGCCGCTCAAGCGCGGGTTCGCCTCGAGGATCCCGCACAGCGTGGGCCCGTCGATCGTCGGCAGCTCGAGCTGGATCAGGATCGCGTCCGGTCTGTGCTGCAGCGCGTGCTCGAGCGCTGCGGAGCCGTCCAGCGCGACGCTGCAGGCGAGGCCTCGCTCGCGACAGGCCTCCGCGAGGCGCTTCGCGCGCGTCTCGTCTGCGTGCGCCACCAGCACCGTGCGCGCTTCCTGCGTCACGCGATCTCCGGCGCTCGCCGCGCGAGCTCGTCCTGGAGCTGGAACACGAGCTGTTCGACGATCGAGCGCTCTCCGGTGTGGAAGAAGCGCCTCCCGTCGCGCTCGGCTTCGCTGCCGACCACCAGCGCGTAGGCGGGCGCCTCGCCGAGGCGCAGCAGGAAGGGCTGCGGCACGTGGGGCAGCGCCGGCGCGCGGCGGAAGCGCGTGCTTTCGAGCGGCGTCCGAGGGCTGCCGCCGAGGATCACCAGCTCGGTTTCGCTCGGCGCCTCGGACAGCTCCTCGAGAACTTCGCCCAGTGCGGCTTCGAAAATCGCGCCCGGCGCGACATACAGCACGCCCGCGTCCTTGGGGCGGCGGGAGAGCTCTCGCAGCACGAAGCGCAGCAGCTCGGGCGCGAGGTCGGCGCGCTCGGTGTCCCCCTCGTCGAGCAGGATCGACAGCGCCTCCGGGAACGCGCAGCGCTCGAGTCCCAACACGCGCGCGGGATTGCTGCGGTCGCGCTCGAGCGCGCTCGCAAGCGCGTTCGAGAGCTCTTCGGGCTGCTGGCCGTCTTGCGGAAATCCGACGCCAGCCGTGCGCAGCTCCGGGCGGCGGGCCGGCTCGATCTGCTGCCACAGCTCGCTCGCGAGCAGCTCGCGGCGCATCCGCTGGCGGAGCACCGCAGCCCCGAGCGGGTCCGTGTCGGGCAGCAGGGCGAGCGCCAGCCCGGGCTCCTCGCCGCAGACGAGATCTCCGGTGCGGAGCCTTCCCCGCAGCCATTCGAGCAGCTGCAGCTGCCAGGCGGCCTCGGCGGGCGTGCCGAGCTGGGGCCCGAAGGACCACGCCAGCAGCGAGACGCGGCGCCCGTTGCGGCGCGAGCGGTCGAGCTCGTGCCGCAGCGCGTCGTCCCAGAACTCGCGCGTGGCGCCGACGCTCGCGGGGCTGCGCTGCAGCTGGCTCGCGAGGGAGCGGATCCGCAGCGCAGTGGCCACGGCGAGCTGGGCGAAGTGCGCGAGCTTCTCTGCGCAGCTCTGGTCGACCGCGTCGAAGCTGCCACCGCCCTGCTTGTCCGAGAGCCGGACGAGCGCGATCAGCTCGCGGTCGCGGCGCAGCGGCAGGAACAGCGCCTGGCGCGCGCCGGCCACGCCGCGGCCCCAGGACTGGGTGAAGGAGCGCAGCGCCGGGTCCCTGCACTGCGGGGGAAGCTCGGCCTCGGAGAGGCTCTCCGGCTCGGCGTCCGGGCGCACCAGTCCCCGCGCGCAGGCCAGCGCGAGCTGGCCTCGCGTGCCGCGCTCGGGCGCGAGCCAGAGGATCCCGCCCTGCGCCTGCGTCTCGAGGCAGAGCCCCTCGACCAGCCGCTCGCAGATCGGGCCGATCTCCTGCGCGGAGAAGAGGCCGATGGCGCGCTCGAAGAGCGAGCGCTCGCCGAGGTACTGGAGATTTTCCTCGAGCAGCCGGGAGTGCTCGGATCTCAGGCGCCGCGCCTGCAGGATCGCCTCGAGCGCTGCGCCCAGGGTCTCCGCATCGAAGGGCTTGAGCAGATAGTCGGCGGCGCCGAGGCGCATCGCCTGGACGGCGCTGCGCACATCGACGACTCCGGTCGCGACGACGACGTCCTGATCCGGGCGCAGCG
Organism: uncultured Spirochaetales bacterium; assembly: GCA_964437835.1. Taxonomy (GTDB): domain Bacteria; phylum Myxococcota_A; class UBA9160; order UBA9160; family SMWR01; genus CAYTJA01. The sequence goes on along the minus strand of CAYTJA010000043.1, from coordinate 43,170 downwards.
TCTTGATGCGGCGCACCAGCTCGCAGCCGTCCATCCCGGGCATCACGAGATCGGTGAGGACGATGTCGAAGCTCGCCTGCTCGAGGATCTGGAGCGCCTCCTCGCCCGAGGACGCGGCCTCGACCTCGTAGCCGAGCTCCCCCAGCAGCCCCGAGATCAGCTCCCGGAAGTAGCGCTGGTCGTCGACCGCAAGCATGCGAGCCTTGGACAACCCACCCCCCGGAAGCCCAGCGTTCCGAGGGCAGACTTCTGCCCTAGGAGCCGGTGCTCCCGGCCTCATCGGCCCGCCGGGCCCCGTTCCTGACTCGCGGCGGCGCAAGCGCCGCAGGCTCCAGCTGGGGCAGATCCCCGATCAGGGAGTGAGGGGTTGCGTCGACGATCCGCAGCTCGACGAGGTCGCCCGCGGCGAGTTCAGCGCCGCTGCGCGCGAAGTTCACGACCCGGTGGTAGGGATCCCGACCGCTCCACTGCTGGCCCCCGCGACGGCTCGGCCCGTGCACGAGTACCTGCGTGCGCTCCCCCACACGCCGGCGGTGAGCCGCCAGAGTGAGCTCGCGCTGGAGCGACTGGAGCTCCTCGAGGCGTGCCTGCGCGAGCTCCGGCTCCACCCCATCCCCACGCTCGGCCGCGGCCGTGCCTGGCCTCGCCGAGTACTTGAACGAGTAGCTGTCGGCGAAGCCCGCCTCGCGCGCGACCGCGAGCGTGTCCGCGAAGTCGGCCTGCGTCTCGCCGGGAAATCCGACGATCAGGTCCGTCGTGATCGCGATGTCGGGCCGCGCCGCGCGAAGCGCCGCGACGATCTCGAGATACTCGCGCGCCGTGTAGCGCCGGCGCATCTCCACGAGCACGCGGTCGGAGCCGCTCTGGAGCGGCAGGTGCACGTGCGGGCAGAGCGAGCGCAGTGCCGCGTGCGCCGCGACGAGCTCGGCGTCGAAGAAGATCGGATGCGGGCTCGTGTAGCGGATCCGCTCGATTCCGGGGATCGCGTCGAGGCGCTGCAGCAGCTCGGCGAAGGCGAGCGTGCCGGCTGCGGCGCTGCGGCCGCGCCGGAGGTCGTGGCGCCCGTACGCGTTGACGGTCTGACCCAGCAGCGTGAGTTCGCGCACACCGAGCTCGGCCTGGCGTGCGGCTTCCTCGAGGATCGAGGCGGCCGGGCGGCTGATCTCGCGCCCGCGCGTCGTCGGCACGATGCAGAAGCTGCAGAAGAGATCGCAGCCCTCCATCACCGTCAGGAACGCGCGCCCGGGCGTCTCGCGCTCGAGATCGGGATGTCGCGCGGGAAGCTCGAAGCGAGCGAGGTCGCGGTTCTCCTCGACGCGTGCGCCGCGCTGGCCGCGCAGCGCAGCCGCGGCCATCGCCGGAACCAGGCGCAGATTGTGGGTGCCGAAGACGAAATCGAGCTGCGGGAAGCGGTCGAGCAGCGCATCGCCTTCCTGTTGCGCGACGCAGCCACCGACGCCGAGCACCCGGTCGGGTGCCGCGCACTTCCAATCGCGCAGCGCACCGAGCTCGCTGTAGAGCTTGTGCTCGGCCTTCTCGCGGATCGAACAGGTATTCAGGATCACGAGATCGGCGCGGTCGAGAGCCTCCGAGTGCCGGTAGCCCTCGTGCAGCAGCAGATTGGCGACCTTCTCCGAGTCGTGGCTGTTCATCTGACAGCCGTGGGTGCGCACATGGAAGCGGCGGATCGACATCGGACTCCGCGGGGGATGCAGGGGTTCGGGTCTCCTGGGGCGGCTCGGCCCGCCCTCGAGGCCTCGGAATCTACCAGAGCGGCTCTGGCCGAGCGGCGCGTCCGAGCCGGCCAAAATCTCTCTAAAAGTCTCGAAAGTTCACATAAGCAATTGTTTTTATTCGATTAAATATATTAGTCCTCTCCAGGAAACGCTGCATCTCGAGAACTCTTCTGGAAAATTCTGCGCATCGCCCTCCTGGGTGAGAAAGTGTTTGACTTGGGGATCGGGGCATCGCATACTGGGTCCGTCAACGAGATCCAGAGCGTTCGGCCGGCCTTTCGCGATGGCCACTCGGAGGAACATCCAAGTTTTCCAGGTTATGGAGCGGCGGTGGATTTGGCATTTCTGACCGAAATGTCCAACCTCTCACCCCCCATCATCGATCCACCGCCCTCCCCCTGATAACGCCCCGCTGGAAACAGCGGGGCGTTTTTTTTGGGCGCGGCGCGTGGCGACTGGGCGCGCGCGCTCGATCAGAGCACGAGCTTGTCGATGATCGCCGAGAGCTGGCGCAGGTTTCGCACCTCCTCCGCGACGTTCGTGTAGGGCAGGTACTTGTCCATCACGCTGTCGCCGAATCCCCAGGCGCTCGGGCTCTCCGGATTCAGCCACACGACGTTCTTCGCCTTGTTGAAGATGTCGCGCAGGCACCAGGCCTTGGCGTCGTTGTAGTTGTTGCGCGCGTCGCCGAGCACGAGCACGGTCGTCTTGTTGTCGATCGCGGAGAGATGGCTCTGCCAGAACTCGTGGAACGCGTGTCCGAAGTTCGAACGCGTGTAGACGTTGATCACATCGCCACCCTCGAGCGCCTTCTCGATCGCCTCGCTGATCTCGCCTTCCTGCAGGATGTGGGTGACCTCCCCCAATTCCGAGACGAATACGAAGGCCCGGATCTTCGTGAAGGCCTCCTGCAGGCTGTAGACGAACTGCAACATGAAGCGGGAGACGTTCGCGACCGACGACGAGATGTCGCACAGGATCACGAGTTTCGGGCGATCCTTCTTGCGTTGCTTGAAGATCAGCTCGAAGGGGATGCCGCCGTGGGACATGTTGCGGCGCAGCGTCTGGTGGAGGTCGAGCTTGCCGTGCTTGAGCCTCCGCTTCCGGATCGAGAGGATGTTCTTGATCTTCTGCGCGAGCCGCTCGACGACTTCGCGCATGCGCCGGATCTCTTCCTCGCTGAGGTGGTAGAAGCTCTTCTCGAGCAGCGTCTCGCGCCGGAACTTCTCCATGTAGTCGTGATTCTGCTGCTGCAGCTCGCGCTCGACGAAGTTCCGCACCGAGCGCCGCAGCGCGTCCATCAGCGCATCCACGAATTCGCGCAGCGCTCGGATCTGCTCCGCTGACATGCCCGCCTCTTCGAGGCGGCGCGCGAGCTCGCGCAGCTCGTTGCCGGCGCCCTCGAGATCCAGCTGCTCGAGCGTGCGGCGGCTGAAGAAGCCGATCTGGAGGAAGTTCTCGATCCGATTGGTGCCGGAGGCCTCGGCGGCCGCGCGGATCAGCTGCTCCAGCGAGCTCAAATCGCTCGTCAGCAGCGCGCGGGCCAGATCGGAGAGATCTCCGAAGTCCCCGCCCTGCATCTTGGCCAGCTGCTCCGCGAGCTGCTTCAGCAGCGCGTCGAGGTCGGTGCCGAGCTTGCCGAGAGCGGAGGCGGCGTCGCCGAAGGCCTGACGCAGGTTGTCGTAGAAGCCCGACCAGAACAGGTCGAAGAGCTCGTCGTAGGACGGGATCTCCTCGCCGCGCTTCACCATCGTCGCGCGCAGCGCGTCCCGGAACAGCTCGCGGTCGTCGAGCGACAGCTCGTCGAGCGCGCTGAAGGCGTCGATCGCCTCCGCGGTCGAGACCCGGATCCCGCTCTTGCGCAGGATGTTCGTGAACTCGAGGATCTTCTTCTGCACGTCTCCGCCGATCTCGAAGCCGCGCGTCCTAGTGGAGCGCGCCCTTCTTCACCGCCGCAGGACTCGGCGCGGCGGCCGCCGCCGGCGCCGCCACCGCAGCCTGCGCGGTGCGTTTCTGCAGCAGCTTGTCGAGCTCCGCCTGCGCCTTCCGCACGTCGCTCTCGTACTTCAGGATCACGTTGAAGGTCTGGTTCACCAGCTCCGAGTCGAGCTCGCTCGCGTTCAGCGCGATCAGCGCGCGTGCCCAGTCGAGGGTCTCGCTGATCGAAGGCGCCTTCTTGAGGTCGAGCTGTCGCAGCCGGTGCATCATCTGGACGACGTCCTGCACCAGCTGCTCGGCCGCGCCCGGCACCTTGATTTCGAGAATCCGGCGCTCGACCTCCTCGGAGGGGTAGTCGATGTACAGGTGCAGGCAGCGGCGCTTGAGCGCATCGCTCAGCTCGCGCGCGTTGTTCGAAGTCAGGAACACCAGCGGTTTCTGTTTCGCGACGAAGGTCCCGATCTCGGGCACCGTGACCTGGAAGTCCGACAGCAGCTCGAGCAGGAAGGCCTCGAACTCCGGATCGGACTTGTCCACCTCGTCGACGAGCAACAGCACCGGCTCCTCGGAGGTGATCGCGCGCATCAGCGGCCGCGGCACGATGAAGTGCTCGGAGAAGAAGACCGAGTCTTCGCGGCCCACGCGCGCCGCGGCATCGCGCAGCGTCTGGGTGCCCTCCATGACCGCCGTGAAGCGCTCCTTGAGGATCTGCGTGTAGAGCAGCTGCTTCGAGTACTCCCACTCGTAGAGCGCCTTCGCCTCGTCGAGACCCTCGTAGCACTGCAACCGGATCAGGCTGCGGCCGGTGGCCTTGGCCACGACCTTCGCCAGCTCCGTCTTGCCGACCCCCGCCGGACCCTCGACGAGGATCGGCTTCTCGAGCCGGTTCGCGAGGAACACGACCGTCGCGATCTTGCGATCGCAGATGTAGCTCTGCGAGGAGAGGGCCTCCTCCACCTTGTCCACGGAATCGAACATCGGGTCTCCAGTTTCTGCGGCAGCGAGGCCGGCACTGCCGGGCCACCCGCACGGCAAGTCTTCGGCTTGCCAAGCTGTCGAGTTTCGGATCGCGGTCGCGCGCTAGCTCATCAGATGCAGCACGTGACCGAGCTTTTCCTTTTTGGTGCGGAGGTATTCCAGGTTCTTCGCATTCGGCGTGATCTCGAGCGGGACCCGCTCGACGATATGCAGCCCGTAGCCCTCGATGCCGGCGCGCTTGCCGGGGTTGTTCGTGATCAGGCGCATGCTGCGCACGCCGAGATCGACCAGGATCTGCGCACCGACGCCGTAGTCGCGCATGTCCGGCGGGAAGCCCAGGCGCTCGTTGGCCTGCACCGTATCGAGGCCTTCCTGGTCCTGCAGGCCATAGGCGCGGATCTTGTTCTTGAGCCCGATTCCGCGCCCCTCCTGCCGCATGTAGAGCAGCACGCCGCAGCCCGCGGTCTCGATCATCTGCAGCGCGGCCTCGAGCTGCTCGCCGCAGTCGCAGCGCAGCGAGCCGAAGGCGTCGCCCGTCAGGCACTCGCTGTGGACGCGCACGAGCACCGGATCGTCGGCACGGATCTCGCCCTTCACGAGCGCCATGTGGTCGATGTGGTCGATGTCGTTCTCGTACACGAGCGTGCGGAACTCGCCGGCGCCGCGGGTCGGCAGCACGGCGTCGGCGACGCGTCGCACGAGCTTCTCGTGCTGCAGCCGATACTGGATCAGGTCCGCGATCGTGACGATCGCGAGGCCGTGCTGGCGCGCGAAGTCCTGCAGGTCCTGCATGCGGGCCATGCTGCCGTCGTCGTTCATGATCTCGCAGATCACACCCGCCGGTTGGCAACCCGCGAGGCGCGCAAGATCGACCGATCCCTCGGTCTGGCCGGTGCGCCGCAGCACGCCGCCCTCGCGCGCGCGCAGCGGGAACACGTGGCCGGGCCGAACCAGGTCGTTCGGCTTCGCGTCCGCTGCGATCGCGGTCAGGATCGTGTGCGCGCGGTCGGCGGCAGAGATGCCCGTGGTGACCCCGTGACGCGCTTCGATCGAGACCGTGAACGCAGTGCCGAAGCCGGACTGGTTCTCCCAGTCCGGAACCATCATCTGCAGGTTCAACCGCGTGAGGCGCTCGTCCGTCAGCGACAGGCAGACCAGGCCGCGGCCGTGCTTGGCCATGAAGTTGATCGCTTCCGGCGTGACCTTTTCGGCGGCCAGACACAGGTCGCCTTCGTTCTCGCGGTCCTCGTCGTCGACGAGGATCACCATGCGGCCGGCGCGGATTTCGGCGATCGCGGCTGCAACCGAGGCAAGCGCTTCGCGCCGATCGCGAACCGGTTGCAGGCGGCGCTTCGCAAGCGGGGCTTTCGTCATGCGGAAAGCGGGCTCCCGAGTCGACCTGCGAGGCCGCGGGCGCGCTCTTGCCGCGTGCGGCGCCCGAGGCTCCGGCGAGGCGCAGGCCCACACGCCGGGGGATTCAGTGCGCGCTCAAGCTATCAGTGGACGGGCTGCGGTGTCAAACCGGGCCCAGATGCTTCGAAGGGCGACTTTGTTTATCGGAGTCGAGAAGTTAGGTACCCAAGTTGCGAAGCACGCCCTTTACGAAATCGCGCTCGGAGAGGCCGAACTTCAGGCCGAACTGGTGCTTGCTGTCGAGTCCCCGATAGATCAGGCGCAGCAGCTCGCGGAAGGTCTCGAGGACGCCCTCGCCGCGCGTCGCGGTCGCTGGGAACGTGGGCATGTCTCCCCAGGCCTCGCGGATCTCCGCGAGCGGCTTCACGTCCGGCAGATCGCGCTTATTGAACTGCATGACCTTCGGGATCGCGTCGAAGTCGACGCCGTTCGACTTGAGATTGGCTTCCATGTCGCGCCAGGAATACGCGTTCGCGCTCGCTGCGCTGCGCTGCGAATCGGCGACGAAGACGACGCCGTCGGCACCCGAGAGCACGACCTTCCGGGTCGACTTGTGCATCACCTGGCCCGGCACCGTAAACAGCTTGATCTTGATCGAGAAACCGTTCTGGGTGCCGAATTCGATCGGCAGGAAGTCGAAGTACAGCGTGCGGTCGTTCGCGGTGTCGAGCGTGACCATCTTGCCGCGCGCCGCGGGTTCGATCAGCTGGTGGAGCTGCTGCAGATTCGTCGTCTTGCCGGAGAGCGCGGGGCCGTAGTAGACCACCTTCACGGTGATCTCCCGCTCCGACATGTGGATCTGGACCATCCCGTTCTCATCGGCGATCTCGGGCTGGTGATGAAGCGCACGCAGTCCCCTTGGGGGAGCCGCAGGCTCTAGCCCTTCTGGAAGGCCTCCAGCAGCGCGCGCGCGGCGCCAGCCGGCGAGAGCGTCTGTGCCGCGACCTGCCCTTCGAGCTCCGGAAGCAGGGGCGCCACGCGCGGGTGGCTCCGAAACGCCGCGAGCAGGCCCTCCTGGAGCAGGCTGAAGAGCCATTCGCGCGCCTGCCCCTTCCGTCGCGAGGCCAGCTCGCCGCTCGCCGCGAGCGCGCGCGCGTGCTCCTCGATGCAGCTCCAAACCGCGTCGATGCCCTCCCCGCTGTGCGCGCTGGCCAGCATCACGCGCGCTGCCCAGCTCGCCGAGAGGGGTCGCATCAGGTGCAGCGCGCTCGCATAGGCGGCGCGCGCGCGCTCGGCCTCGCCGCGCAGCGCGCCATCAGCCTTGTGTACGACCAGCAGGTCGGCGAGTTCGAGCACGCCCTTCTTGATGCCCTGGAGATCGTCGCCCGCACCTGGCTGCAGCAGCACCAGGAAGAAATCGACCATCGAGTGCACCGCGATCTCGGACTGCCCGATGCCGACCGTCTCGACCAGTACGACGTCGAAGCCGGCGGCCTCGCAGACCAGCAGCGCCTCGCGGGTGCGGTGCGCGACGCCGCCCAGCGCGGTGCCAGAGGGCGAGGGACGAATGTACGCGCGCTGCTGCTGCGCGAGCCGCTCCATGCGCGTCTTGTCGCCGAGGATGCTGCCGCCGGTGACGGGGCTGGACGGATCGACCGCGAGCACCGCGACGCGCCGGCCCGCTTCGATCAGGCGCAGGCCGAGGTTCTCGATGAAGCTGCTCTTGCCGACTCCGGGCGGACCGGTGATCCCGACCCGCCGCGCGCCGCCCGTGTGGGGCATCAGCTCTTCGAGCAGCGCGCGGCCGCTCGCGGCGTGGTCCGCCCGCGAGCTCTCGAGCAGCGTGATTGCCTTGGCGAGGGCGCGCCGATCTCCGCGGCGGATCGCCTCGGCTGCCGGCGCGGCGGAGCTCACGGCCGGCGCTCTCCGATCCCCGCGAGCACCTCGCGCGCGGCCTGCGTGACCTTGGTTCCGGGTCCGAAGATCGCGCGCGCGCCGGCGGCGCGCAGGAAGTCGTAGTCCTGCGGCGGAATGATGCCGCCGACGACGACGGCGATCTCCTCCGCGCCTTGCCGCCGCAACTCCTCGATCAGCTGCGGCACCAGGCTGCGGTGCCCCGCGGCCTGGCTCGACACGCCGACCACGTGCACGTCGTTCTCGATCGCCTGCCGCGCGGCCTCGGCCGGCGTCTGGAACAGCGGGCCGATGTCGACGTCGAAGCCGAGGTCGGCGAAGCCGGTCGCGATCACCTTCATGCCGCGGTCGTGGCCATCCTGCCCGAGCTTGACTACCAGGATGCGCGGCCGGCGCCCGGCGCGCCGCGCGAAGGATTCGACCTCCTTCCGGAGCGACTCGAATTCCGCGTCTCCCGCATAGGCCGCGCCGTAGACGCCAGAGACGGAACGGGTCTCGGCGCGGTAGCGCCCGAAGATCTGCTCCAGCGCGCCCGAGATCTCGCCGAGCGTCGCACGCGCGCGCGCCGCTTCGACAGCGGCTGCGAGCAGGTTGCCGCGGCCGGATGCCGCGACCGCGGAGAGCTGCTGGAGCGTCGCGCTGACGCGCGCGCCGTCGCGCGTCGCGCGCAGCTTTGCCAGGCGCCGGATCTGTGCCTCGCGCACCGCGTGGGGGTCGACCGAGAGCACCTCGACCTGCGCCTGCTCGCCGAGCCGGTACTTGTTGACGCCGACGATCACGTCTTCGCCGCGGTCGACGCGCGCCTGGCGCCGCGCGGCGCACTCCTCGATGCGCAGCTTCGGCATGCCCGTCGCGATCGCGCGCGTCATGCCGCCGAGCGCTTCGACCTCGTCGATCAGGGCGCTCGCGCGGGCCGCGACGCTCGCGGTCAGCGACTCCATGAAGTAGGAGCCACCCCAGGGATCGATCACGCGCGGAATGCCGGTCTCCTCCTGCAGGATCAGCTGGGTGTTGCGCGCAACGCGGGCGGTCGTCTCGGTGGGGAGGCCCAGCGCTTCGTCGTAGGCGTTCGTGTGCAGCGACTGGGTGCCGCCGAAGACCGCGGCCATCGCCTCGATCGTGGTGCGGATCACGTTGTTGAGCGGGTCCTGCTCCGTGAGACTCGCGCCCGAGGTCTGGCAGTGCGTGCGCAACGCGAGCGAGCGCGGATCTTTCGGCCCGAACTGCTGCATCCGCTGCGCCCACAACAGGCGCGCCGCGCGCAGCTTCGCGACCTCGAGATAGAAGTTCATGCCGATGCACCAGAAGAACGAGAGGCGCGGCGCGAAGCGGTCGATCGCCATGCCCTTCGAGAGCGCCGCGCGCACGTATTCGAGGCCGTCGGCGAGTGTGAAGGCGAGCTCGAGCGTCGTGGTCGCCCCGGCTTCCTGCATGTGGTAGCCGCTGATCGAGATCGAATTGAACTTCGGCATCTGCTGCGCCGTGTGCTCGATGATGTCGGCCACGATGCGCATGCTCGGCTCGGGCGGATAGATATAGGTGTTCCGAACCATGAACTCCTTGAGGATGTCGTTCTGGATCGTCCCCGTGAGTTTCTGCTGCGGAACGCCCTGCTCTTCGCCGGCGACGATGTAGGCGGCCATCACCGGCAGCACGGCGCCGTTCATTGTCATCGAGACCGACATCTGGTCGAGCGGGATCCCGTCGAAGAGGATCTTCATGTCCTCGACGGAGTCGATTGCGACGCCCGCCTTGCCGACGTCTCCCGCGACGCGCTCGTGGTCCGAGTCGTAACCGCGGTGGGTCGCGAGATCGAAGGCGACCGAGAGCGCCTTCTGGCCCGCCGCGAGGTTGCGGCGGTAGAACGCGTTCGACTCCTCGGCGGTCGAGAAGCCCGCGTACTGGCGCAGCGTCCACGGGCGATTCGCGTACATCGTCGCGTGCGGTCCGCGCAGGAAGGGCCAGAGTCCCGGCAGCGTGTCCGCGAACTCGAGCGATTCGAGGTCGGCCGCGGTGTAGAGGGGCCGCAGCTCGATGCCCTCGGGCGGAGTCCAATTCAGGCTGTCGAGCGGCTTGCCGCTGAGATCGGAGGCGGCGAGCTCGCGCCAGCGCGCCAGATCGGCGCGGGCGCGCGGCTTGGAATCGGAACTCATGCACGCTCTCCGGAAGGGTGGAAGGACCGCGCCAACCATAGCGCCGCTGGCCCGCGCTACATCGAGCGCCGGTAGCGCCCGCCGACCTCGAAGAGCGCCTCCGTGATCTGCTGCAGGCTCGCGAACTTGACCGTCTGCATCAGCTCCGCGAACACGTTGGCGCCGCTGCGTGCGACGCGCTGGAGCCCTGCGAGCGCGGGGCCCGCGGCTTCGGCATGGCGCAGCTGGAAGCGCCTCAGCTTCTCGATCTGCGCGCGTTTCTCCGCATCGCTCGAGCGGATCAGCGCTGCGCCGCGTGGCTCCGGCTGCGGATGCGGATTCTGGAAGGTGTTGACGCCGATGATCGGCAGCGCGCCCGAGTGTTTGCGCGACTCGTAGAGCAGGCTCTCGTCCTGGATGCGCCCGCGCTGGTAGCCCGTCTCCATCGCGCCGAGCACGCCACCGCGCTCGGAGAGCCGCTCGAACTCCGCCAGCACCGCCGCCTCGACCTCGTCCGTGAGCCACTCCAGGAAATGCGAGCCCTGCAGCACGTTCTGGTTGGCCGCGATACCGAGCTCGCGCTGCAGGATCAGCTGGATCGCGAGCGCGCGGCGCACGGATTCCTCGGTCGGCGTCGTGACGGCCTCGTCGTAGGCGTTGGTGTGCAGGCTGTTGCACTGGTCCTGGAGCGCCATCCAGGCCTGCAGCGTGGTGCGGATGTCGTTGAAGGACATCTCTTGCGCGTGCAGCGATCGGCCGGAGGTCTGGATGTGGTACTTGAGCTTCTGGCTGCGCTCTTCCGCGGCGTAGACCTCGCGCAGCGCGATCGCCCAGATCCGGCGGGCAACGCGCCCGATCACTGCGTACTCGGCGTCGAGGCCATTGCTGAAGAAGAACGAAAAATTCGGCGCGACCTGATCGACCGGCATCCCGCGTGCGCGATAGGCCTCGAGCAGCGTGAAGCCGTTCGCGAGCGTGAACGCGAGCCGCGTGATCGGATTCGCGCCCGCCTCGGCCATGTGATAGCCCGAGACCGACACCGAGTAGAAGTTCCGCACGCCATGGTCGACGAAATACTGCTGGATGTCGCCCATCACCTGCAGCGAGAACTCGGTCGAGAAGATGCAGGTGTTCTGGGCCTGGTCCTCCTTGAGGATGTCCGCCTGCACGGTGCCGCGCACGCGCGAGAGCACGTCGCTGCGGATGCGCGCGTAGGTCTCGGCGTCGACGACCGCATCGCCCGAGACCCCGAGCAGTGCCAGGCCGAGCCCGTCGTGGCCGTCGGGCAGCGGGCCCGCATAGGCAGGCCGCTCGGACTGCGACAGCTCGAGCTGCACGGCGTCGAGGCGTCCCGTCTCGCGCAGGTGCTTCTCGACGCCCTGGTCGATCGCCGCGTTCAGGAAGAACGCGAGCAGGGTCGGCGCCGGGCCGTTGATCGTCAGCGAGACCGAAGTGCTCGGCTGCGCGAGGTCGAAGCCCGAGTAGAGCAGCACGGCGTCGTCCCGCGTGCAGACCGAGACCCCGGAGTTGCCGACCTTGCCGAAGATGTCCGGCCGCTCCGCGGGATCGCGGCCGTAGAGCGTCACGCTGTCGAAGGCCGTCGAGAGGCGCACGGCACTCTGCCCGCGGCTCACCAGGTGGAAGCGGCGGTTCGTGCGCTCGGGCGTGCCCTCGCCCGCGAACATGCGGGTCGGGTCCTCCGCCTCGCGCTGGAACGGGAACACGCCCGCCGTGAACGGAAACGCTCCCGGCCGATTTTCGAAGGCCAGGAAGCGCGCGCGCGCCCCCCAATCGCCGCCGCGCGGCAACGCGACCTTCGGCAGCGCGGTGCCGGCAAGCGTCTGCGAGCGGTTCTCGACCCGCACGCGCTGCCCTCGCACCAGGTAGTCCTGGACCGGCGCCGCATAGCGCGCCTGGAGCTCCTCCCAGCCGGAGAGCTCGCGGCGCAGCGCGGGCTCGAGCTCTGCGAGCGCCGCCTGGTAGGCGGCGCGCAGGAGCGCGCGATCGCCGCCCGGCTGCGCCTCGACCGGGGCGTCCGCGCGCACTCCGAGGGTTTCGAGCGCGAGCGACAGTCCCTGGGCGCGACTCGCGGCCTGCACCTGCGCTTCGCCGCGCGCGCGGTACGCGCGGATCGACTCCGCGATCTCCGCGAGGTAGCGGCTGCGCGACGCCGGCAGCAGGGCGCGCGCGGGCGGCTCGTCGCGGGCCGCTGCGGGCTCGCGCCCCTCGAGGCGCGCGATCAACGCGTCGCAGAAGTGGTCGGTGCGCGGGTCGTTCCAGAGCCGCGCGATGGTCGGATAGATCGGCAGCAGGGCGTCGGAGAGCTCGGCCCCGCCGCGGTTGCGCCGCCACTGGCGGCGCAGATCGCGCAGCGCGTCGGGCGCGCCGCGCCGGTCGAACTTGTTCAGCACCACGAGGTCGGCCTGGTCGAGCATCTCGATCTTCTCGAGCTGAGAGGCAGCGCCGTAGTCCGGGGTCATCACGTAGACCGAGTGATCGACGAGGTCGACGATCTCGGAGTCGGCCTGGCCGATGCCGGCCGTCTCGACCAGCAGCAGGTCGTAGCTGGCGGCCTGGAGCACCAGCAGGGCATCGCGGACCGACTGCGACAGCGCGCGGTGGGCCTGGCGCGTCGCGAGCGAGCGCGCAAACACGCGCGGCGCATAGATCGCGTTCATGCGCAGGCGATCGCCGAGCAACGCGCCGCCGCTGCGGCGGCGCGTCGGATCGACCAGCAGCAGGCCGATGCTGTGCTGCGGAAAGCGCAGCCGATAGCGGCGCACGAACTCGTCGAGCACACTCGACTTTCCAGCCCCGCCGGTCCCGGTGAAACCGACCACCGGGGCGCGGCGCCGCACGCGCGCGGCGAGCTTCTGCCGCAGCTCGGCGCTGCGCGCCCCGCCGCCACTCCCCTCGCGCTCGAGTCGACTGATCAGGCGCGCGACCGCAGCCGGATGCGCGGGCGACAGCAGCGCCGAGTCGTCGCCCGCCGGTCGCTCGCCCCGCTCGCGGCAGCGCTCGAGCAGCGCTCGGATCATCCCTTCGAGCCCGAGCCGGCGCCCGTCTTCGACGCCGAAGATGCGCGCGATCCCATAGGCCTCGAGTTCGGCCGCTTCCTCGGGCGGGATCGTGCCGCCGCCGCCCCCGAATACCAGGGTGTCGCCCGCGCCGGATTCGCGCAGGCGGTCGAGCAAATAGCGGAAGAACTCGAGGTGGCCGCCCTGGTAGGAGGAGATCGCGACCGCGTGCGCATCTTCTTGCAGCGCGGCCGCGCAGATCTCGTCGACCGAGCGGTCGTGCCCGAGGTGGATCACCTCGGCGCCCTGTGCCTGGAGCAGGCGCCGCATGATGTTGATGGCGGCGTCGTGGCCGTCGAATAGCGATGCGGCGGTCACCACCCGCAGCGGGGCGGCCTGACTCGGATCGGGCTCTGCGCGCAGCGGCTCGGCCATGGGTCCTTTCCGAGACACTTCCCCGCTCGGCAGCTAATCGTAGCCGAGGGCTTTCACGCGGGCCGGGTTCCGGCTCCAGCGCGGCTCGACGCGGACCCGGAGGTCGAGGTACACCCGGGTCCCGAGCAGCGCCTCGATCTCGAGCCGCGCGGCGCTGCCAATCTTCTTCACGACCTCCCCCCCGCTGCCCACCGTGATCCGCTTCTGCGAGTCGCGCTCGACGATCAGCTCGGCCCGGATCCGCACCAGATCGGCGCGGCTCTCGTCGAACTCCGAAACCTCGACCGCAAGGCGATAGGGCAGCTCCTGCGCCAGCTCGAGGAAGGCCGCCTCCCGGATGCGCTCGGCGGCGAGGAAGCGCAGCGGGCGATCGGAGAGCTGCTCCGGATCGAAGCGGGGCGGCGCTTCGGGCAGCCTCGCGATCACGGCGGCGATCAGCGCGTCGACGCCGAGGCCGGTCTGCGCGGAGACGCGCAGCGGCTCCGCAGGCGTCGAGACTCCGGCCGGAGGCCAGCTCGCGGCGGCCGCGCCCGGGAGATCGCACTTGCTCGCGACCAGCAGCAGCGGCGTTCGCGCGCGCTCGAGGCGCGCGATCAGCGCGTGCTGGTCCTCGCCGAAGCTCTCGCGCGGATCTGCCAGCAGCACCGCGACGTCGCATTCGCGCGCAGCGGTCGCGACCTGCTCCGACATCGCGCTGTCGAGTGCGCGGCTGCCCGCGTGCAGTCCCGGCGTGTCGAGCCACAGCACCTGCGCGCCGGGCTGCGAGAAAATTCCGAGCATGCGGCTGCGCGTCGTCTGCGGCTTCGGCGTCACGATCGCGAGCTTCTCGCCGACCAGCCGGTTCAGCAGCGTGCTCTTGCCCGCATTCGGTCGCCCGAGCAGCGCAGCGACACCCGCGCGATGCGGCGGCGCGGGCGTCTCCGCGCCGCTCACGCCGGCTCCCGCGCGGCCAGCGCCGCACGCGCGGCCGCGTGCTCCGCGGCCCGCTTGCTGCGCCCGCTGCCCTCCGCGAGTCCGACGCCCTGCAGCCGGACCTCGACCCGGAAGCGCGCCTCGTCCGCCTCCGCACCCGAATCGGCGAGCGTGACGTAACCCGGTGTCGCTCGGTGCACCGCGTGGGCCCACTCCTGCAGCGCGGTCTTCGGATCGCGCGCGACGGGTGTGTCCGCGGCACCGAGCGCGCGTGCGAAGGTCCGGCGCACGAAGTCGGCGGCCACCTCGAGCCCTGCGTCGAGGTAGAGCGCGCCGAGCAGCGCCTCGAATACGTTCGCGAGCACGCGCGCCTTCTGCTCGCCGCCGCTCGTCTGCTCGGTGCGCCCGAGGTGCACGAAGCGCGGCAGCTCGAGCCCGCGCGCGGCCTCGCAGAGCGCCTGGCGATTCACGAGCGCCGCGCGCGCGCGCGTGAGATCGCCCTCGCTCCAATCGGGATGCGCCGCGTAGAGCTCGTGGGCGACGACGAGCCCGAGCACGGCGTCGCCCAGGAACTCGAGCCGCTCGTTGCTGCGGCCACCGTCCTGCTCGTGGCTGAACGACGCGTGGGAGAGCGCGAGCTCGAGCAGCCCCGCGTCGCGAAATGCGTAGCCGAGCTGCGCTTCGAGCTCCGCCGCACTCACGCGACGCGCCCCGCGATCCAGCCACCGCCCAGCACCGCCTCAGCGCAGTAGAAGACCGCGGCCTGGCCCGGTGTGACTGCGCGCACCGGCGCCTCGAACTCGACCCGGGCGGCGCTCTCGGAACTGGGCCAGAGCCGGGCCTGCGCGCCGGCATGTCCGTGGCGGACCCTGACCTCGGCCCGGCTGCCCGGCTCCGGTGCAAAGCCCGCCACCCAGCGGATCTGCTCGACGCGCGCTTCGCGCGCCTGCAGCGCGTCCGCCTCTCCGACCACGACGCGGTTGCGCGCCGCTTCGATCCGAGTCACGAAGAGCGGGCGCGGCGCTGAGATCCCGAGCCCGCGCCGCTGGCCGATCGTGAAGTGCTGGATGCCCGCATGCGAGCCGAGCACCCGGCCCTCGCGGTCGACGATTTCGCCGCGGCCAGGCAACGCGTCCGGCCGCAGCGACTCGACCACCTTCGCGTAGTCCCCGTCGGGCACGAAACAGATCTCCTGGCTCTCGGCCTTTTCCGCGACCGAGAGCCCGAGCTCCCGCGCGTAGCGCCTCACCTCGGGCTTGAGGAGCTCGCCGAGCGGAAAGCACGCGGCCGCCAGCTGCTCCTGCCCGAGTTCGAACAGGAAGTAGCTCTGGTCCTTCGCGGCGTCGCTCGCGCGCAGCAGGCGGCGCAGCCCCGTCTCGGGGTCGAGATCGATGCGCGCATAGTGCCCCGTGGCGACGCGGGAAGCGCCGAGCGCGCGCGCCCGCGCGAGCAGGTGATCGAACTTGAAGCGCGAGTTGCACTGCACACAGGGGATCGGTGTGCGGCCGGCCAGGTAGGCGTCGGCGAAGGGCTCTTGCACCTCGCGCCGGAACTCCTGCTCCAGGTTCGCGACGTAGAATCGGATCCCGAGGCGCCGTGCGACCCGGCGCGCGTCTTCGGCGTCATCGAGCGAACAGCAGCGCGAGTGCGGGCCCGCCAGGTGCATCGTGAGTCCGATCACCTCGCAGCCGGCGTCCCGCAACAGCGCGGCCGCGACCGAGGAATCGACGCCCCCCGACATCGCGACCACGACGCGCTCGCCCGCGGCCGCCGTGAGTGCCTGTGCCGCTGCCGGAGTCGCGCTCATTGCGCTCCCAGATTCCCGCGCACGCGCGCGACGAGCGGGGGCAACACTTCGAGCACACGCTCGACCTGCGCGACGTCGCTGCCCGGGCCGAGGGAGAAGCGCAGCGAGCAGCGCGCGCGCTCGGCCCCGAGTCCCATCGCGAGCAACACCGGAGACGGGGCCAGCGAACCGGAGGCGCAGGCCGCGCCCGCAGAGACGGCGATCCCGTCGAGATCGAGGGCCTGCAGCAGGAGCTCCCCCGGCGCGCCGGGGAACCAGACATTCAACGTGTTCGGCAGCAGCGCGGCAGCAGTGCCGTTTCTCTGCACTTCCGGCACGCGCGCCTCGAGCCCGCGCCAGAGCCGATCGCGCAGCGCGGCGAGCCGGGGCGCGCCCTGCGGCAGCTCGCGCGCGGCGAGCTCGCAGGCGGCTCCGAAGCCCGCGATTCCGGCGAGGTTCTCGGTGCCTCCGCGCCGCCGGCGCTCCTGGGAACCGCCCAGCAGCAGCCCCTCGAACGCGGTGCCGCGGCGCACGAAGAGGCAGCCCACGCCCTTCGGGCCGCCGAGCTTGTGCGCGGAGCAGGACAGCAGCGCGATTGGCAGCGCGCGCAGGTCCAGCGGGAGCTTCCCGACCCACTGCGTCGCATCGACGTGCAGCGCGACGCCCCGCTCGCGCAGCTTTAGCCCGAGCTCCGGAATCGGAAGCAATACCCCCGTCTCGTTATTTGCCCAGAGCAGGCTCGCGAGTGCGGTGTCCGGAGCGAGCGCGGCGTCGAGCGCCTCGAGGCCGAGCAGGCCCTCGCGGTCGACCGCGAGGCGCACGACGCTCCAGCCGTGCTTCTCCAGCCGCGCGAGCGGCCCCTCGACGGACGGGTGCTCGACCGCGCTACAGAGGATCCGGCCCGGTGCGCCGCCCGCCAGCTCGAGGCCCGCGAATACGCTGTTGTTGGATTCGGTCGCGCCGGAAGTGAAGACGATCTCGTCGGGCTCCGCGCCGAGCAACGCGGCGACCTGCTCGCGTGCGGCCGCGAGCTCGGCCCGCGCACGTTCGCCCTCGGCGTGCACGCTCGAGGGGTTTCCGGGAACGTCGCGCAGCACCCGCAGCATCGCGTCGAGCGCGGCCTCGCGCAGCGGCGCGCTCGCGTTGTAATCGAGATAGATCCGGGGGGCGCTCATCGGGAGCTCCCCGCCCCGGCGCTCGAGGCCGCGACGCCGGCTCGGGCCGCGAGCAGCTCCGCGAGCGTATTGCCCGCGGGCCCGGCCCGGGCGTTCTGGTCGATCTGCTGCAGCGCCAGAGCCACGACGGGATCGCGCGCGGCGCGTTCCGCCGAGCGCTCGCCGCGCAGCGCGCGCAGCACATCGCCGACGTGGATCCCTTCGGCGGGGCGCGCGAGCTGATAGGCCCCTTCGAGCTCGCCGCCGCCGCTCGCCGCGATCAGCTGCGCCCGCAGCAGCTCGGCGAGCACCCCGCGAACCGCGCGCACCGGCACGCCGAGCGCCTCCGAGAGCGCTTGGTCCTGCAGCGCGCCGCGGCCCTCGCGAAAGGCCGCGGCAATTTCGACTGCGATCCGGAGGCCGATCGCCTCGCGCTCGGCCGGCCCGGGCTCCTGACCGCGGACTTCGTCCCGGTAGTTCCGCAGGTTCTGATAGGCGAAGGCCAGCTCGGCACCGAAGAGCACGATCGCCCAGAAGGTGTAGATCCAGGCGAACAGCACCGGCAGCGCGGCGAAGCTTCCGAAGAGCGCATTGCTGCTCGCGATTCCGATCCCGAGCCGCAGGAAGAGGCTCTGGGCCAGCTCGACCAGGAACGCGGTCGCGACGCCGGCCAGGATCGCGGCGGAGGCGCGCACGCGCGTGTTCGGCAGGAACCAGTTCACGAACGCGAAGCCGGCCGCGAGGATCAGCGTCGGAGCCAGGCTCAGGCCCTCGTCGTAGAGCGCGCCGAAGAATGGAGACTCCCGCAGCAGCTGCAGCATCCACTGGCTCTCGAGGCTCGCGCCGAGCGAAAGCGCCGTTCCGAGCGAGAGCGGCGCGACGATCAACACGGCCAGGTAATCCGGGAAGCGCCGCGCCCATGGGCGCGCGACGCGCACGCCCCAGATCTGGTTCAACGCGCGCTCGATGTTCCCGAGCGCGAAGACCGTGATGCCGAAGAGCGCGACCGCGCCGAGCGTGCCGAGCCCGCCGAAATCGACGCTGCGGATGTAGGAGAGCAGGAGCTCGCGGAAGGCCTCCGCGCTGCCGATGCCCGCCACGTTGTCGGTGAGTACGGCCGTCAGGCGCGCGACCGCGACCTCCGCGAGGTTGTTGCGGACGCCGAGCGCGCCGCCGATCGCGACGATCACCGCGAGCATCGGGAGCATCGAGACGGCCGTGAAGTAGGCCATCGCGCTCGCGCGCAGCAGCAGCTGATCGCGCACGAAGCCCTGGCCGACGATCGCCGCGAAGCGCAGCAGCCAGAGCGCGCGCGCCTGCAGTGTGCGCGGCTCGGGCTCGAAGTCCCAGAGCTCGTGGCGCAAAAAGCCCGGCGCGCGGCGCGCAAGGGCGTGGCCGCGCGCGAGGAATCCCGCGCTGCCGCTCACGGCGGCGTCCCGACCGCCGCGCGCGAGGCGAGTGCCCGGCGCGTCACAGGGCCGATCCCGGGCACACGCTCGAGGTCTTCGAGGCTGCGGAAGGGCCGCCGCGCGCGCTCGCGAACGATCGCCTGCGCGCGCGCAGCGCCGATTCCGGGGAGCGCCTCGAACGCGCGCGCGTCTTCGCGGTTCAAGTCGAGCTTCTGACCGAAGAGCAGCCGCGCGGGTCCGCGCAACGCGCGCAGAGGGGCTCCGGACCCGCAGCGGACGGCGGCCGTGTGTCCGCCGCGCGCGGAGATCTCGCGCGGCTCCGGGCAGGGGCTCGCGGCCGCTGGGACGCGCGCGAGGGAGGCCAGCAGCCAGCCGAGCAGCAGCGCGGTGCCGGCTGCGAGCGCGCGCGGCTCGGGGGACACGCTCACGGCTCCGGCGCGGGCTGCGCGGCACCCGCCTCGACGAAGGCCTGGTGCAGCGCGCGCACGGCGAGTTCCTGGTATTTCGCGTCGATCACGACCGAGATCTTGATCTCGCTGGTCGAGATCATCTGGATGTTGATGCCCTCGCCGGCCAGCACCTGGAACATGCGGGTTGCGACGCCGGCGTGGTCCTTCATGCCGAGCCCGACGATCGAGACCTTGGCGATGTTTTCCTCGCCCTCGACCGATTTCGCGCCGAGCTCCCGGCCGCGCTCGCTCGCGAGCTGCAGCGCGCGCCGATAGTCGTCGCGGCCGACGGTGAAAGTGACGTCGGTGCTGCCGTCCTTCGACTGATTCTGGATGATCATGTCGATCACGATGCCGGCTGCCGAGATCGGTTCGAAGAGACGGCCGACGGTGCCGGGCTGGTCCTTGACCCCGATCACGCGGATCTTGGCCTCCTGCTTGTTGTAGGTCACGCCGGATACGACCAGCTTCTCCATCACTTCTGCCTCCGGCACCACCCAGGTGCCCGCGTCCGGAACGAAGGAGGAGCGCACCACGACGCGCACCCCGTAGCGCATCGCAAAACGCACCGAGCGGATCTGCAGCACCTTGGCGCCGAGGCTCGCCATCTCGAGCATCTCCTCGTAGGAGATGCGATCGAGCTTGCGCGCGCCCGGCACCAGGTTCGGATCCGCCGTGAACACGCCGGTCACGTCGGTGTAGATCTCGCAGACGTCGGCTCCGAGCGCAGCCGCGATCGCGACGGCCGAGGTGTCCGAGCCGCCGCGGCCGAGGGTCGTGATGTTGCCCTGTTCATCGGTGCCCTGGAAGCCCGCGATCACGGCGATCGCGCCGGCGTTCAGCACGGCGCCGATCCGCTCGCGGTCGACGCTCTCGATCCGCGCGCGGGTGTGATCGGCGTCGGTGATCAAGCCGATTTGCGCGCCGGTGAAGGAGCGCGCCGAGAGGCCCTCGCGCTGGATCGCCATCGCGAGCAGCGCGATCGTCTTCTGCTCCCCGGTCGAGACCAGCACGTCGACCTCGCGCGGATCCGGGTCCTCGCCGCCGAGCTCGCGGGCCAGCGCGATCAGCGAGTCGGTCTCCCCGGCCATCGCCGACACCACCACGGCGAGGCGGTGGCCCTGGCGCCGCGTTTCGCAGACCCGGCGCGCGACGTTCCGGATCCGCTCCGGATCGCCCAGGCTCGTGCCGCCGTATTTTTGAATCACCAGGGCCATGCGCTCTCCGGAACTGCGTTCAGGAACCGGGCTGCGGCCGGGTGCTTCTGAATCGCTCCAACACCGCGGCGGCCACGGGCCCGGCGGCTAGGGCGTGTAGCACGCGATCGCCACCGCTGCCCAATGCGCTTTCTGGGCGCGCGAGCTCGATCCGCAGCCGGTCCCCGGGCAGCGCCTCCGGAAAGCGGTCGGCCCATTCGACCGCGACCACCGCGCCCGGCTCGAACCAATCCGCGAAGCCGGTCGCCTCGAGCTCCGCCAGGCTGCGCAGACGGTAGCAATCGGCGTGGACGAACTGGCCCCCGCCCGGCCGCGAGTAGGCGCTCGCGATCGCGAAGCTGGGGCTCGTGACGAGGCCCGGCGCGATGCCGAGGCCCTCTGCGATCCCCTGCGCGAAGAGCGTCTTCCCGGCTCCGAGCGGGCCGCATAGCGCGATGCAGAGGCCTTCCGCTCCGATGCAATGCGCGAGCTGCTGCCCCGCGCGGTGCGTCTCGCGGGTGCTACGGAAAACGGCGCGCAAGCGCGAGCTCGATCCGCAGCGCTGCCGCTTCGCGCAGCGCCTGCGCCGCCGGCGGGAGCTCCGCGAGCAGGTCGCCGGCCAACAGGCCCGAATCCCCCTGGCGCAGGCTCACGCGATCTCCCGTCCAGCCGTGGAGATAGGCCGCGAGTGCGCCCGCGATCCAGGCGTCCTGCCCCTGCGCGAGCAGCGCCGCGCTGATCCCGAGCAGCACGTCTCCGGTGCCGCCGCTCCCGAGCGCTGGGCCGCCGGTCGGATTCACGACCGCGCGCCCCTCCGGATCGGCCGTCACGCTGCCCGCGCCCTTCAGCACCACGACCGCTCCGCTGCGGCTCGCGAGCTCGCGAGCCGCGCCGACGCGGTCGAGGTTGATCTCGGACGCAGCGCAGCCGAGCAGCAGGCCCGCTTCTCCCGGGTGCGGCGTGAGCAGCGTCGCCGCGCGGCGCTCCCGCAGCAGCTCGGGCTGCCCCGCGAAGGCGAAGAGGCCGTCGGCATCCAGCGCCAGCGGCAGCGGCGCGCGGAGCGCGACCTCGCGCGCGAAGGCGCAGGTGGCGGGCTCGCGCCCGAGGCCGGGGCCCAGACCGAGCGCGCTGCGCCCGGCCGCGAGCTCGAGCAGCGGCGCCGCATCTCGCTCCGTGAAATAGCGCGCCTCGCGCTCGCCTAGCGGCGCGGTCATCGCCTCGCTGCACTTCGCGGCGAGCAGGTCGCGAAGCCCCGCCGGACACGCCAGCGTCACCAGGCCCGCGCCGCTGCGACCCGCGGCAATGGCAGCGAGCGCCGCCGCGCCGCTCTTGCCCTCGGATCCGGCCGCGAGCAGCAGGTGCCCGAAGCTGCCCTTGTGGCCGGCCGCGGGGCGCGGCGGGAGCCGGGCGCCAGCGGTCGCCTGCGTCCACAGCCAGGCGCGCGGCTCCGCCGTGGCTACGCGCCGCGCGATTCCGATCCGCGCCACCTGACACTCGCCCGCGAAGCTGCGGCCCGGCTCGAGTGCGAGGCCGAGCTTCGGCAGCTCGAAGCTGACCGTCCGATCTGCGGCGATCGCCGCGCCGAGCACGCGCCCGGTGTCCGCGCAGATTCCGGAGGGAAGATCGACCGCGACAACTGCGACCGCAGCGCCACAGGCGGCGCGCAGCGCCTGAACGCGCTCGATGGCGAGGCGCGCCTCGCCGGTGACCTCGCGGCACAGGCCGGTGCCGAAGAGCGCGTCCACGACGACGCCGGCCTCGGGCGCGCGCCAGGGCAAGGGCTCGAGTCCCTGGGCGCGCGCTCGCTCGAACTGGCGCCGCGCGTCGCCCTGCACGCGTTCCGGATTGCCGACGAGGTGGATCTGGACCGACAACCCCTGCTGCGCGAGATGGCGCGCCGCGACGAAGCCGTCGCCCCCGTTGTTGCCGCAGCCGCAGACGACCGTGACCCCCGCGCGGGCGCGCGGATCGCGCAGCACGCTGGCCGCGACGGCGCGCCCGGCGCTCTCCATCAACAGCTCCCCCGGCACGCCCCAGACTTCGATCGTGTGGCGATCGAGTGCGCGCATCTGCGCGGCGGAAACCAGGGGCCAATCGCCGTCTAGCGGCTCGCGAAGCTCCACAGCCCGCGAAGCGTACCGCGCGCGCTCCGGCCGCGCCGAGCCGGGATTCTGCTAAGCGAGCAGCGCGCGGAGGTCGCGGATCGCGCGATCGAGGCCGACCAGCAGCGCGCGCGCGATCGCGGCGCGACCGACGGCGACGCGCTCGATCGCGGCGGAGCCCGCGAGCACCTCGCGCAGGTTGCGAAAATCGAGGCCGCCCGATAGGCCGACGCCGACTCGCAGCTTCGCCGCGAGCCGGACCGCATCCCCGAGCCGCTCGAGCTTCTCGCTGCGCGCGGGCTCGGGCAGATCGACGATGCCACCCGTGAAGAGGTCGATGCGCCGGATCTCTGCCGCGTGCGCCGCCTTGACCGCATCCGGCTCGGGCGGCACCAGTGCCGCGACCGGGATCCCCGCCTCGGAGAGCACGCGCCGCACCGCCGTGATCGCGGTCGCGGCGCTGCGCAGGTCGAGCGGAAAACAGGGCCCGCGGCCGCGGCCCTCCGCCGCGAGCAGTACGGAATCCGGACGCGTCTCGAGCGCGACCTTGAGCAGCGCCTGGGCCGGGGCCATGCGCAATTCGAGCTGCCGCGCGGCGCGGCGCGCGTCCTGCGCGTCCTTCGAGCCCGCGGCCGCGAGCGACTCGGTGACCCCGATGCGCAGCGCGTCGACCCCCGCGAGCTCCGCGAGTGCCGCCGCGGCCGAAACGTCGACCCCGGCTGCGGTCGCGTCGCGCAGCGCGGTCAGCGCGTCGATCGAGAGCGTGAGCCGGCGCATCGGCGCGGCCGCTCAGCCGACCGCGCGCTGGAGTTCGCGCGCGAGCTCCTCGGCGTAGAGCTTCACGCGCTCCTCGTCCTCGCCCTCTACCATCACGCGGGCCTTCGACTCGGTGCCGCTGAAGCGGATCAGCACCCGGCCGCGACCCGCGAGCTCGCGCTCGACGCGCTGGATCGCCGCCTGCAGGCCCGGCAGCTGGTCGATCGGTTTCTTCTCGGCCACCTGCACGTTCACGAGCCGCTGCGGGAAGCGCTGGAAACCGGCCGCGAGCTGCGAAGCCGTGCGGCCGCGCCGCCGCATGATCGCGAGCAGCTGCAGCGCCGAAATCAACCCGTCGCCAGTCGTGTTGAAATCGAGGAAGAGCAGGTGTCCCGACTGCTCGCCGCCGAGGTTGCAGCCGCTGCTGCGCATCGCCTCGACCACGTAGCGGTCGCCGACCTGTGTCCGGATCAAGCCCACGCCCAGCGCCTCGAGCGACTTCTCGAGCCCGAGATTGCTCATCACCGTCGCGACCACATGCCCGCCCTTGAGTGCGCGCCGCTCGACCATGTCGCGCGCGCAGATCGAGAGCAGCACGTCGCCGTCGAGGATCTCGCCGCGCTCGCTCACGATTACGACGCGGTCGGCATCTCCGTCGAGCGCGATGCCGATGTCCGCGCGCACCTCGCGCAGCTTCGCGAGCGTGCGCTCGGGGTACAGCGCGCCGCAGGCGTCGTTGATGTTGCGGCCGTTCGGATCGAATCCGATCGCGACGACGTCCGCGCCGAGCTCTGCGAGTACCGTGGGGCCGACCTTGTAGGCCGCGCCGTGCGCGCAGTCGAGCACGACGCGCAGGCCGTCGAGTGAGAAGTCCGACGGGAAGCTCTTCTTGAGGAAGACCACGTAGCGGCCGTCGGCGTCCTCGACACGCCGGGCGCGACCGATGTCGTCCGGGCTCGCGCGCAGGCCCGCGAGGCGTCCCGACTGGATCAGCTGCTCGATCCGATCCTCGATCGCGTCGGGGAGCTTGTAGCCGTCGCTCGAAAAGAACTTGATGCCGTTGTCCTGATAGGGGTTGTGGCTCGCGGAGATCATCACGCCGGCGTGGCAGCGCATGTCCTGGGCGAGGAAGGCCATCGCCGGGGTCGGCATCGGGCCGACCTGGATCACGTCGACGCCCATCGAGCAGATGCCCGCAGCCAGCGCGTCCTCGAACAGATAGCCGGACAGCCGCGTGTCCTTGCCGATGATGATGCGGCGCTTCTCGCCGCCGGGAACGCGCAGCTCGTGCGCGATCGCCTGACCGAGCGCGAGCGCGACCTCCGCCGTCATCGGATACACGTTGGCCCGGCCGCGGATGCCGTCGGTGCCGAAGAGCCGGCCCTTTTCGCTCATGGCTTCTTCTTCCCCTTCGGCCTCTGCGTTTCGGCGGGAATGGGCTCGAGCTGGATGCTCACTTCGACCGGGTCCGGGTCCTCGACCCAGAGGTGCCCCCCGCCCACCGAAAGCCGGACCTCGCGCACCACCGCTTCGGAAATCCCCGTGATGTCGATCGGCTCGGTCGAGACCTCGCGCAGCCGGACGACGTCGCTGCGCGCGCCGGCCAGCCAGGCGTTCGGCGGATCGACCTCGACTCGCGTCACGCGCATCCCCACGGCCGGCTCGCCCTCGATGTCCGGCCGCACCGAGACGCTGCGGCGGTCGCGGCGCTCGAAAGTCACCTCGAGTGCGGCCGGCGATCGGCTCACGACCTGCGCCCCTCTGGGCAGCTCGATGCGAGTGGTATCGACCTCGTAGACCGCGGTTCCGCGCTGCGCGCCCTCCGCCGACACCGTGTACTCGAGCTTGGAGGCCGAGAAGCCCCGCAGCGCGGCCTGACCGCCGCGCACCTGGATGTTCACGACATCGGCGCTCTGCCCGGTGAGCACGAGGTTCTCGGGAACCTTCTGGAACACCACCGGGATGTCGTAGCCGCGCTCGATCGACGACGAGCCCTGGGCCACGAACCAGATCACGAAGGCCATCACGGACGCGAGCAGCAGCGTTCCGGGGCGCAGGCCGGCGACACGAGGGGTCACGCGCGTCCTCCTAGCTCCGCGAGCCGAGCGAGCTCTCGCCGCTGTTGGCCTCGGGGCTGCCGCTCGCGCCGACTTCCGAGCCGCTGGCCGCTCCGCCCTCGCGCGCGCCGCGCAGCTCGCCTGCGAGCGCGTCGCGCAGCACCGCGCGCAGGCGCGGCGCATCCAGATCGTGCATGACTTCTCCACCTAGCACTACGGAGATCGCGGCCGTCTCTTCGGAGACCACGACGACGACGGCGTCCGTCTCCTCCGTGATCCCGATCGCGGCGCGGTGGCGGGTGCCGAGGCCCTCCGGGAGATGCGAGCGCTGCGTCAGCGGCAGGATGCAGCCCGCGCTCGCGAGACGGCCGCCCTGGATCAACGCGGCGCCATCGTGCAGCGGCGAGGGCGGCTGGAAGATCGAGCTCAGCAGATCCTTGCTGACCGCGGCGTCGAGCTGGGTGCCGGCCTCGATCTGATCGTCGAGCACGGTCTCGCGCTCGAGCACGATCAGCGCTCCGATGCGGCGCTTCGAGAGCGTCTGGGCGGCGCGCACCACCTCCTCGAGCATCTGCGACTCCATGCGCGCGGTCACGCCGCGCAGGAACAGGCCCCGACCGACGCGAGCGAGTCCGCGCCGGATGTCGTTCTGGAACAGCACGACGACGATCAGCGGCGCCGACGGCAGGAAGAACAGCAGGATCGTGCGCAGCGCGAAGAGCTGGAAGAAATCGGCCAGCAGCGACAGCACGACGAGCACGATCAGACCGACCATGACCTGGACCGCGCGCGTGCCTCGCAACAGCAGCAGCACCCAGTAGATCAGCGCCGTCACCACGGCGATGTCGAGGGCGTCGCGCAGCGTGAAGTTCGCGGCCACGCTCTGGCCGACTTCCGCGAACAGCCCCCACACCCACTCGATCACGGCTGCGCCTCCCCGCGCGCGCGCGCCACGAGCTCCGCCTCGATTTCGGGTCGCCGCGCGTCGCGCA
The DNA here is from genome assembly GCA_964437835.1 of uncultured Spirochaetales bacterium. Classification (GTDB taxonomy): domain Bacteria; phylum Myxococcota_A; class UBA9160; order UBA9160; family SMWR01; genus CAYTJA01. The sequence continues at coordinate 16,854 of CAYTJA010000043.1, read as the reverse complement.
GAGCTTGCCCGATCCGCGCGGCAGATGCGCCCGCTTCGGCATCGTGTACGCGGATCGCATCGGCTCCCGCGAAGACCGCGACCGCGCAGGCCGCTGCGGTCGCAGTGTCCCGGCGCTCGACCGGCAACCCCGTCAGCTCGCCGAGGAAGGCCTTGCGTGAGGGTCCCACGACGAGCGGCACCCCGAGCGCCTGGCGCAGCCAACCGGTGTGCGCGAGCAGTGCGAGATTGTGCTCGAGCCGTTTGCCGAAGCCGATGCCCGGGTCGGCTGCGAGGCAGGCCTGTGGCACGCCGGCCGCGCGCGCGGCGGCGAGGGCGCTGACGAGTTCGTCCGCGACCTCGCGCACGACATCCCCGAAGCCGACCTCGCGCTGCATCTCGCCCGGCGTCCCCCGCAGATGGCCCAGCAGCAGGGCTGCTCCAGCCCGCGCCGCCACCTCGGCGAGCTCCGGATCGCGGCGCAGTCCGGACACGTCGTTCACGAGCTGCGCTCCTGCCGCCACGGCGGCCTCGGCCACCGCGGCCTTGCGTGTATCGATCGAGACCGGAGCCTCGAAACGGCGCCGCAGCGCCTCGATCACGGGAACGGTCCGCTCGAGTTCGAGTGCCAGCGGAACCTCACGGGCGCCGGGACGCGTCGACTCGCCTCCGACGTCGAGAATGTGGACGCCTGCCGCCAGCAGCTTGTCGGCCGCGTCGATCACGGCCTGAAGGTCCGGGCGCGAGCCCACCAGCAGTCGCCCGCCATCGGAGAAGGAATCCGGCGTCAGGTTCAGCACGCCGAGCAGCGTCACGCGCCCGCGCGGAAACAGGCTCGCGGCCGTCACCGGCATGCGCGGCGCAACCCCAGCCCGCTCAGCCCGGCACGGGCTCCGGATCCGGGAGCTTGTCGCCCGGGAAGGCTGGCGCGGGCGTCGCCGCGCCGCGCCGCGGAGACACCGGCGGCTTGCCGGGCAGCGGTGCGGGCAGCGGCGGCAGCGCGTGTCCCTGGCGCAGCAGCTCGAGATCCGCGCCGTTCAGCGTCTCGCGCTCGAGCAGCGCCTCGCTGATGCGATCGAGCAGCGGCCGGTGGTCGCTCAGCACCTGCTTCGCCTCTTCGTACAGCGAGCGCAGGATCCGGGTGATCTCGTCGTCGATCTCCTGGGCCTTCTTCTCGCTGAAGTCCTTGCGCGTGATGAAGTCGCGCCCGAGGAAGACATCGTGATCGTCGTCGCCGAGCGACACCGGGCCGATGCGATCGCTCATGCCGTAGGTGCAGACCATCCGGCGCGCTATCTGCGTGCTCTGCTTGATGTCGTTCGAGGCGCCGGTCGAGAGGTGGCCAAAGACGAGCTCCTCGGCGGCCCGCCCACCCATCGCGTGCTTGATCTGCGCCATGATCTGCTTGCGCGTCATGGTGTAGCGATCCTGCTCGGGCAGCGTCTGGGTCAGCCCGAGCGACATGCCGCGCGGGATGATCGTGACCTTGTGCACCGGATCGGATTCCGGGGTCAGGATCGCGACCAGCGCGTGGCCGGCCTCGTGATAGGCCGTGGTGCGTTTCTCCTCCTCGCTCATGATCAGGCTCTTGCGCTCCGAGCCCATCAGGACCTTGTCCTTCGCGCTCTCGAAGTCGACGCGGCCGACCTTCTGGGCATCCCGGCGCGCCGCGAGCAGCGCCGCCTCGTTGACGAGGTTCTGCAGATCGGCTCCGACGAAGCCCGGCGTACCGCGGCCGACGACCTCGAGTTCGACGTCGTCTGCGAGCGGCACGCGGCGCGTGTGGACGGACAGGATCGCGACCCGGCCGCGCAGGTCGGGGCGCGGCACCACGACACGGCGGTCGAAGCGGCCCGGCCGCAGCAGCGCGGGATCCAGCACGTCGGGGCGATTCGTCGCCGCAATCAGGATCACGCCCTCGTTGCTCTCGAAGCCGTCCATCTCGACCAGCAGCTGATTCAGCGTCTGCTCGCGCTCGTCGTGACCGCCGCCGAGACCCGCGCCGCGGTGACGGCCGACGGCGTCGATCTCGTCGATGAAGATGATGCAGGGCGCGTTCTTCTTGCCCTGCAGGAAGAGGTCGCGCACGCGCGAGGCGCCGACTCCGACGAACATCTCGACGAAGTCCGAGCCGGAGATCGAGTAGAAGGGAACCCCGGCCTCTCCAGCCACCGCACGCGCGAGCAGCGTCTTGCCGGTGCCGGGAGGACCCACCAGCAGGACGCCCTTCGGGATGCGTCCGCCCAGGCGGGTGAACTTCTTGGGCTCGCGCAGGAACTCGATGATCTCCTGCAGCTCGATCTTCGATTCCTCGACGCCTGCGACGTCCTCGAAGGTCTTGCGCTGCTGATTCTCGGTCAGCAGCCGCGCGCGCGATTTTCCGAAGCTCATCGCCTTGCCACCGCCGGCCTGCATCTGGCGGATGAAGAAGATCCAGAGCCCGATGAAGAGCACCAGCGGGAACCACATGATCAGCATCTGGCGCCAGAAGCTGCCCTCGGACTTCGGACGCGCCTCGACGCGCACGCCCTGGTCGGTGAGCTTCGCGATCAGCTCCTGGGTGACGGCCGGCGAATAGGTGCTGAAGGGACTCCCATCCTTGAGCTTGCCGAGGAACTGCCCCTCTTCGATCGTGACGTCCTGGATCTCATTCGCGTCGAGCTTGGTGAGGAACTCGCTGTACGGGAGCTCCGGGGTGGTCTCCTGGCCCTGGCGCAGCATCGTGACGAGCAGCAGGATCATCACGAGGATGACGACCCACAGCGCCATGTTCCGGTAGAACTGCTGATTCACGCGAGCTCCTCGCCTGCGGTCCGGATCTTGCACTGCGCACTGCGCAGGCTCGCTCCGTCGACCCGCCCGCCGCCGCACTGCCCGAACCGCCGGGAGCACCGCGTAGAGCCGAGCCCGTTCCGCGCCAAAAAAGCAATCTCCGGGCCTGCCTTCCAAGCTAGCACGCGCCGTCTCCGGGAACCCCGGAGTGCGGGCTCGCGCTGCGCGGCGTGGCCGGGAGCGGTCCGAGTCGAAAACCGTGGCGATCGCGCACCAGGCAGAGGCCGAGCGGCAGCTCGAGCCGCCGCGGCGACCGCGCCTCGGACCAGAAGCGCAGCACACGCTCCAGATGCACGCGCGTCACCTCGCGCCCGGCCCCGCAGCGCTCGAGCGCAGCCCGCGCGAGGCGGCGCGCCAGCGCGGGCGCGAGCGCGTCCACTCCGCGGGTGTCGATCTCGAGCCACTCGCCCGCAGCTCGCAGGCGCAGCTTCGCTTCCTGTTCGACTGTCGCTGCGATCCACCGTGCGTCCTGCTCCTGGGCCTCCGCGAGGCTCGCGAGCGCGCTCGCGAGCTGCGGGTTGAATTCCTGCGCCAGCCCCGGCAGCCAGTGCCGCCGCAGCCGGTTGCGCGCGTAGTCGTCGCGCGCGTTCGATGCGTCCTCGCGCCAGCGGAGCCCCTGCTCCGCGGCATAACTCTCGATCTCAGCCCGAGTGACCCGGAGCAGCGGGCGCAGCACGCGCCCGTCGTCCGAACACTCGCGAATCCCGCGCAGGCCGTCGGGGCCCGTACCGCGCAGCAGCCGCAGCAGCAGCGTCTCGGCCTGGTCGTCCGCGGTGTGCGCAGTTGCCACGCGCGCTCCGCAGGCTTCGGCGAGCTCTCGCAGCGCGCGGTAGCGGACCCGGCGGGCCGCCTCCTGCAGCGTCGGACGCGATCGGCTCGGCCCCTGCTCGCGCAGCGGCCGCGGATCCTCGCGCCGCACCTGCACCGCGACGCCCCATTCCCTCCCGAGCTCTCGGACGAACTGCTCGTCCGCGTCGGACTCCGCAGCGCGGAGCCCGTGATTGATGTGGCCGACCGCGACCTCCAGTCGCTCTTTGTGTGAAAGTTCGCGCAGGGCGTGGAGCAGACACACGGAGTCGATCCCGCCGGAGACGGCCACGAGCAGCCGGCTGCCTTCTAGCCCGAGCCGGCGCAGCGCCGACTCCAGCGCGCGCAGTCGCATGCCCCGATACTACCCGCGCCGATCTCCCGCGCCTGCCGATCCGATGCCGGTGCGCTGCGCGCGGGAGCCCCGGGAGGGCGAGTGGATTTCGCGATCGCGGAACGCGAGCGCTGGACGCAGGTCGGCGCCTGGATCGACGCCTGGGCCGAACGCGCACCCGAGCGCCCCGCGCTGCGCGACGCGGAGCGCGCTTCGAGCTACGCCGAGCTCGCGCAGCGCATTGCGCGCGCTGCAGGCCTGCTGCACGAGGCGGGACTGCGGCGCGGAGCGCGCGTCGCGCTGCTGCTCGGAAACCGCAGCGCCGCAGTCGAGCTGATCTTTGCAGCCGCGCGCGCCGGCGCGATCGCGGTGCCGCTGAACACGCGGCTGACCGCTCACGAGCTCGCGGGCCTGATCGCGGACGCAGAGCCCGCGCTGCTGATCTGCGAAGCCGAGCTGGAGGAGCTCGCCGTGCGCGCCGCTCCCGGGCTGCCGCGCCTGTGCTGCGGCGGCAGCGCGGATGCCTACGAGGCCGCGCTCGCGTCCGCCGCTCCGCGCGCGCCCGCAGCACTGCGCCCCGAGGATCCGATGATCCTGATGTACACCTCGGGGACCACCGGGGCGCCCAAGGGCGCGCTGCTGCCGCACCGGAAGACCCTCTACAACAGCTTGAACGCCGAGCTGTACTTCGATTTGAGGACTTCAGATGCCGTCGGCGTGCCGCTGCCGCTGTACCACTCGTTCGGGCTGCTGATCCTGTGTCTGCCCGCACTGTTTTGCGGCGCGCGCTGCCTGATCCAGCGGCGTTTCGATGCGGTGGAGCTCTGGCGTCTCGTCTCCGAGCAGCGTCTGAGCTTGTTTGGCGCGGTGCCGAGCCAGCTGCGTGCGCTGCACGAAGTCCACGCGACGCTCGCGCGCGACGGCGCGCTCGACCTCGCGAGTCTGCGCTTCATCTTCAGCGCGGGCGCGGCGCTGCCGGTCGCGCTGGTCGAGGCCTTTGCGCAGCGGGGTCTCGTCGTGAAGCAGGGCTACGGGCAGACCGAGACCTCGACCCTGTGTTGCCTCGACGCCGCCGACGCACGCCGCAAGGCAGGCAGCGTCGGCCGGCCGGTGCGACACGTGGAGCTGCGCGTCGTCGCCCTCGACACGCTGGCGCTGCCGACGGCGCGCTGGCGCGATGCCGCGATCGGCGAGACCGGCGAGATCGCGGCGCGCGGACCGATCGCGATGCTCGGCTATTGGCGCCGGCCCGAGGCCAGCGCCGAGACCCTGCGCGACGGCTGGCTGCGCACCGGCGATCTCGCACGCGTCGACGCCGAGGGCTTCGTGACCCTCGTCGGGCGCTCGCGCGAGCTCTACATCTCGGGCGGCGAAAACGTCTACCCCGCGGAGGTGGAAGCCGCGCTCGAGGCGCATCCCGCGGTGCGCGAGGTCGCTGTCGTCGGCGTGCCGGACGAGCGCTGGGGCGAGGTGGGCTGCGCCTACGTCGTGCCGAGCGATCCCGCGAGCTTCGACCCCGAGGCGCTGCTCGCCTTCGCGCGCGAACGCCTGGCCGCGTACAAGCTGCCGCGCAGCGTGCGCGTCGTAGCAGCACTTCCGCGCACCGAAACCGGCAAGGTGCAGAAACACCTCCTGCGGGAGCTCCCTGCGGGCGCGGAGCGGGAGCCGGCGGCGGGAGCGTGAAGCCGCCAAGAAGCTGGCTCTGCGGCGATTCACGCAGGGTGCGGAGGCGGCTGGAAGGCCAGGAAGGAGGGCTTGGAGGGCGAAGAAGGCATTTTGGGTCTCTTCGGGGATTCGGGTGGGTCGAAAAAGTCGCTGGAAGGCCGAGAAAGAGAGTCTGGAGAGCTGAGGAAGGCGTTTGTGCCGGTGCGAAAATCGCGCCTGTTTGCACGCTGCGAGTCGCAGCCCTCTTCGCCTTTCGGATTCGAATCGCTTGCCTGGATTTCGTCTGCGCCGGACCGCGGCCGGAAGCTTCGGCGAGCGCGCGCGGCTCGCGTGAGGCCTTCGCGCTGCCCGAACGCATCGGACTCCACGAGCCGATCCACATCAGAGGCCGAGTGCCTAGCGGCCGCCCGGTACCTCCGCAGGGTCGATGCGGCCGTGTCGCAGCCAGCCCGTAGCCAGTAACCAGGTACGAGGCTCGGCCACCGGCGCAGCCCCGGAGGTCGCGGCGCCCGGCGGCGCGCAATGCCAGCCGCGGAACCAGGGGGCCGACGAAGCGGCGTCGGCGCGAACCGGGGGTGTCGATCGAGTTCGCTGGAAGAAGTGATGGCGAGCGTTAAGCAGCACGTAGGCAAGAGCGTTGCGAACCTGGCGCGGGGTGCGGAGCAGGCGAAGGTGGTAGCGCCCGGCAAGCACGGGGCCGCAGCGGTCGAAAGTTCGATGGACGGCTCGCGCGAGGCGCGAGCCGATCGATTTCAGGCCGCGACCGAGCGCGAAACGATCGCGGGCCTCGACGATCAGGTGGGCGTGGTCGCGCTGGAGCGAGAAGTGGACGACTCGAAAATCTCCGCGCTCGCAGGCGGCCGCGAAGGACTTCTGGACCTCGCGTACCAGCGCGGCGCTCCGCAGGGCCGGAAGGCCGGCCCGCAGTCGCCAGGTGACGAGGCAGGGGAAGCGACCCCGGAACGCTTCCCGACTGCGGTGGAGGACGGCCGGCCGGGGGCCGGCCGTGCGGCCGGCGCCGGTACGCAGCCCTCCCCAGCGTGCCGGAGGCCGCAGGTTCATGGCGAGCTGACGACTTCTCTTCTTCATGACCGCGAGCATGAACTAGCAGTGTGACGAATACGGTCACACGCTTTCGGGCTCCACATGATTCGGGCGGTCTTCTCTGGCTGCACACGGCTCGACAGGTCGACTCCTCGACGCGGCGAAGTGGATTCCGCGCGCCCCTCAGCGCCGGAACTCGACTGGAGCGGAGGGGACGGTGGAAGGCCTGTCGCCGTTCGACAGGGCAAACGCCCACCCGGGTTCACTTGCTGCAGCATTTCGTCACGGCGCGGGGCCGGGTGCGCAAGCACGGGAACGCGAAACCCTCGGGCGCCACCTGGACGGCATCGCCGCGCACAGCAAGCAGGAGAATTGGAGCGGCGCCACGGTCTGGGCAGCCGAGGCGCCGCTCCGCTTGCTTGGAGAAAGGATCAACCCGACGGAGCGGATCGACCGCGCGGGCACTCGACTTGGCGACAGCAAGTACGCCAGCCACGACTACCGGAAGGCCTTGGATCAGGCGAAGATCACGTGCAGCATGAGTCGTCGAGGCAACTGTTGGGACAACGCCGTGGTCGAGAGCTTCTTCGGAACGCTCAAGAGCGAGCTGTTCCAGGACGTTCCGCTGCAGTCTCGAGACGCCACGGGCCGCGCGATCACGGAGTACATCGAGGACTTCTACAACGTCCGACGACGGCACTCCTCATTGAACTACCAGAGTCCACTGGAGTTCGAGCTGCAGCAGGAGGCCAGGAGGCGCGGGGGCTCCGCCCCCGTACCCCTGGTCTTGATTGAAGCGTCCCGCCCGTCGGACACTGCCTGTCACGCGCTTGGAGCTTCACAGGGATCACAGGGATTGATTCGTTCACAGAGGCACAGGAGCCAAGTGGTGTCGGAGCGGCTGGGCCACGGCACTGTGGCGTTCACGCTTGACCGCTATGCGCACGCGCTGCCAGGCGCGACAGCAGCCCACAGGTCAGGGGCCTCGAGTTTCGGCCGGAGCATCTTCAAGAGCCAGTTTCCTGCGAGCTGGATCTGTCCCTCACGCCGCATGGAGTCCGCCCGCTCCGTAAATCGCTCAAGGCCTGGAGTGAAGACGCTCACGCACATGCGTTCCTGGTATGGCGGTCCCGACATTCCGAGAGCGAAAGCGAAGGAATGCCCCGACGGATCGTGACGCAGGCGATGGATCGTGGCTCCAGCCTGAATCTGGCTCCGTTCGACCGTCCAGGAGAATTCCCGTGGCTCCAGACCGGCAGCCTTCACGAGATCGAGGACCCATGTTCCGCTGCGTGGTGCTGAGGCGCGGGTCCACTGGTTCGCACACTACTCGCACACCAAGCGCCCGATCGCGTGTTGCCTGGGAATCAGATCAGGATCACTTTCCATCGAAATCTCAACGGTTCACGCAGGTGGCGGTGGAAGGACTCGAACCTTCGACCTAGCGCTTATGAAGCGCCCGCTCTAACCGGCTGAGCTACACCGCCTGGGGCAGGGAGGCGGCAACGTAGCGCAGCTCAGCCCGCTCCCGAGCCCGGTGGTCCCGGTCCGGGCGCAGCCCGGACCACCCCGCTTCGCTCGGCTACGCCTCGCTGCGCGCCGACTGCGTCGGATTGCATGTCTCGTCGGTCCGAGGCGGAGCCTCGTCAGCCCTCTCCCGCGGGCAGCTGCACGCGGAAGCAGCTGCGTCCGGGCTCGCTCTGCGCCTCGATCCGGCCGCCGTGATCGCTGGCGACCTGCTGGCAGATCAGCAGCCCGAGACCGCCGCTCGCTGCGGTTTGTGCGCCCGTGCCGAAGGGATCGAAGAGGCGTTCGAGCTGCTCTTCGGGGATGCCGCTGCCCTCGTCTTCGACCTCGAGCCAGACCTCGTTCCGGGCGGCGTCGGCCCCGATCCGCAGCCGCACGGCGTCGCCGGGCCGGGAGGCCTGGATCGCGTTCGAGACGAGGTCCAGGACCAGCTGCTGCAGCTGCGCGCGGTCCCCGTTGAGCTTCGCGGACGCACAGGGCGGCTCGAGCGCGAGGGAGACGCGGGCCTCGAGCGCGAGCGCGCGCAGCTGGCGCAGCGCATCTTCGGCGATCTGCTGCAGGTCGCAGAGCGCGCGCGGCGCGGGGCCGCCGCGTCGCGAGATGCGCCCCAGCGTCGCGAGCAGGCCGCCCACGTGTTCGAGCTCGCGCCTCGCGAGCGCGTGCGTCTCGGTCCAGAACTCTGCGCCGCCCTCTGCGCGTCGCGCAGGCGCCTGCGCGACGAAGCGGCTCACGCTCGCCAGCGGCGCCTCGAGCCCGTGCGCGAGACCCGCGGCGAGCGAGCCGAGCACGCCGAGCCGATCCGCGCGCTGGACCTGCTCCTGCGAGCGGCGCAGCGCGTCGAAGAGGCGCGCGTTCTCGAGTCCGGCGGCCGCCTGCTGCGCGAGCCCCTCGAGCAGCGAGCGGTCGTCGCCGGTGAAGCCGCGCCCGCCACGGCGATTGTCGACCGCGAGCGCCCCGAGCAGTCCGGCCTTTCCGAGCAGAGGCAACACCAGGATCTCGGCCGCCGCGACCTCACTGACCCACTTCCGCAGCTGCGGCGAGAGCTGCAGCACGTCGTCGCCCCGCAGCAGCTGCGCGCGGCCCGCGCCGAGCTCGGCGAGCAGCTCGGGCGCGCTCTCGCGCGTGAGCTCGAGCGCGCGCAGCCCGGCCGCGACCTCGCCGAAGTGCGGCGAGAAACGCCGGAACGAGAGCTTTGCTCCGGCCGCGTCGGCGTCGAGCAGCGCGGCCGCGTCGTAGCCGAAGTCGTCGCTGACGAGCGCGAGCAGCAGCGTTTCGAGACGCTCGATGTCGAGCTCGCGCCCGATCGCCTTCGAAGCGCGGTGCAGCAGCGAGAACTCGTGCAGCAGCTGGCTGCGCTCGCGCTCGAGCGCGTAGGTCTCGATGCCACGCTTCAGCGTGACCCGCATCTCGTCGGGGTTCCACGGCTTCGCGATGAAGCTGTAGATCGCGCCGTTGTGGATCGCGGCCTTCAGCGTCTGCGCGTCGCCGTAGGCCGTGACGAGGATCCGGACCGTGCGCGCGTCGAGCTCCTTCACGCGCGCGAGGAACTCGACGCCACTCAGGCCCGGCATCTTGTGATCCGAGAGCACGAGCGCCACCGGATGCCGATTCAGGAGCTCGAGCCCCTCCTGCGCGTCGCGCGCGGTCAGGATCTGGAACTCGCGACGGAAGCTAAGCTCGAAGACGCGCAGGTTCTCGCGCTCGTCGTCGACATAGAGCACGGGGAACTCGCGCAGGTCCACCAGGCGGTTCGGAGTCGGCCGCATCCACCCTGCTTCGGCCGGGCCGCGCTCGCGGTTTAGGGGGACAGGGGCAGCCGAAGGGGCTCAGCAGCCGGCAACGCGGTCTGGAGTTCCGCTGCGGAAGGTCAGCAGCAGCGGCGGCAGCAGCAGCGCGCCCGCGAGCAGGCAGATCAGCATCGCGCACGCAGTGCCGATGCCGAGGTTCTGCGTCAGCCGGAAGCTCGAGCCGGCCAGCACCGCGAAGCCCAGCGCGAGGATCGCGGAGGTGGTGACCACGGCCGGCAGCGTCTCCGACAGCGCCCGCTCGAGCGCGGCGGTAGCCACGGCGCCCGCGCGGCGCTGGCGCTCGAATGCAGCCACGACGTGCAAGGTGTCGTCGACCGCGATTCCGAGCGCGAGGCTGCCGACGAAGACGGTACCCGCATCCAGCGGAACCCCGAGCAGCCCCATGCCGCCGAAGGCCAGCGCGAGTGACATCGCGTTCGGCACCAGGCCGATCAGCGCCACGCGCAGCGATCGGAACGCGAGCGCGAAGATCGCGCCGACGACCAGCAGTGCCGACGCGAGGCCCGCAATCTGCCCGCGCTCGAGCTCGCGTTCCGAGCGCGCGTACTCGTGCATGATGCCCGTGACGCGCGCGTCGAAGCCGGCAGGCCCGTGCTCGCGCCACCACTGCTCCGCGAAGCCGGCGACCCGCAGCAGGTCGTTCGAGCCGTTCTCGTCGACGCGCATCACGACACTCGCGCTGCGGCGGTCGGCAGTCACGAGATCGCGCACGTGCTCGACCGACTCGAGCAGCAGCAGATACTGCTCGATCGCGGCCTGCGACTCGGGAATCGCCTCGGCGCCCGCGAAGCCGCGTTGGAGCTGGAGGATCGGATCCGCGAGCGAAAGCGCGCGCCCGACCTCGGGCCGCGCCTCGAGCGCTGTGGCCAGCTCCAGCATCGCGGCGAGCGCGACCGGCTCGCTGACGCTGCGGCCCGGGGCTGCGTCGATCACGACGTTCATCGGGCTGATCCCGGAGAGCCGATCGCGAATCGCCGTGTAGTCGTCGCGAACCGGGCTGCCAGGCGGGAAGTACAGGATTACGTCGGTCTCGAACTCGACCCGGCGCGCGAACAGCAGCGCGACCGCTGCGGCGAGGATCCAGCCCGCGAGCAGCCAGCGGCGGCGCCGATCGGCGAAGCGCGCGAGGCGCGCCGCGCCGGGACCCGCGAGCCAGAGCGAGAGCGGATGCGCGCGCACGCCGCGCGGCCACAGCGCGAGCAGCGCGGGCGCGAGCGTCGCGGTCGCGAGGAACAGCACTCCGGTGCCGAGCGCGCCGAAGAGACCGACCCAGCGAATCACGTCGATCTGCACGTTCGCCATCGAAGCGAAGCCGATGCCGGTCGTCGCGGCCGAGATCGCGATCGGCTGCAGCAGCGGCGGCAGGCGCTGCGCGAGGTCGCCGCCCTGCCCGGCCTCGCCCGCGGCGGTCAGCAGGTGGGTGACGTAGGCACAGCCCATTGCCAGCAACACCGAGGGCAGGATCGCGGTCGTGATCGCGAGCGGCACGCCGAGGGCGCCCATCGCGCCGAGCTGGAGCCAGGTTCCGAGGCCGCTGGTCAGGAGCGGGATCCCCGCCGCGCGCAGGGATCCGAACAGCGCGCGGTATGCCAGCGCGATCACGCCGATCGTGATCGGGACGAGGCGCAGCAGCTGCTGGCGCGTGAGGCGCGAGGTCTCGGTTCGGAACACGGGGCCGCCCGAGATCCAGGCGGGCCGGCTGCCGAGCGCGCCGCGCACCGCGCCGACCACCTCCGCGTCGTGCGCGTCGCCGAGATCCTGCATGTGCACCGCGAGGCCGAAGGTCCTGGCGTCCTGCGAGACGAGCAGCCCCGGCAGGATCCGATCGCCCGCGACGCGCGCTGCCAGGGCCTCGCGCGACGCGCGGTCGGGCGCGCCTCTCCGATCCAGCGCGGGGTCGAGGCGCAGCGTGCCGTCCGGCAGCAGCTCGACGACTGGAAAGCTCGCGAGGCTGTCTACGCGCCGGATGCCCTCGGCGCCTGCGAGCGCGTCGTCGAGGCGCGCGACTTCGGCCAGTATCTCGGGGTCATAGGGCTCGCGGCCCTCGAGCGCGATCACGACGATCTCGTCGCTGCCGAAGCGCTCGACCGAGCTGCGGTAAAAAGCCCACGCGGGGTCGCGACGGTCGAGCACCGTGTCGGTCGAGGTCTCGATCTGGATCCGGAGCACTCCGGGCGCCGCGAGCCCGGCGAGCAGCAGCCATGCCCCGATCACGGCGCGCGGCCGGCCCAGGCAGAAGCCGCAGAGCGAAGCGAGCAGCGGGGCGAAGATCAACGGGAAAGCGCGCGGAAGCCGTCAGGCCAGCAGCTGCGCGGCCTGCCAGAGCGGACGGGTCCCGCGTGGAATCGCACCCATCTGCTCGAAGTGCCGCGTCAGGCGCGCGCTGCACTCGCGGCGCAGCGCGCGCCGCTGTGCGGAGCAGCGCACGCGCCGCCACAGTCGCAGCGCGGAGCGACGGCCGGAAGCGATCCCCGCGCGCTGGTAGACCTCCGGAGGCACGAAGACTTCGAAGGTCAGCGTCAGGATCGCCGGCGCGAGCAGGCGCAGCGCGAGCCGCTCGAAGCGCCCCGCCGCCGCGTAGGACTCGCGCAGCCAGTCGCGTGCAAAAGTCATGTGCCGCGACTCCTCGATCCGGTGGATGCGGCAGACCGCGCGCAGCACCGGATGGCCGCCGGGGGCCGCGAGGATTCGCGCGAAGAACGCGTCGCTGATCTCTTCGACCGCGAGCATTCCGAACAGGAACAGCGGATGCGAACGGCGCATCGCGGACATGCCGCAGGCCTCGAGCCAGCCGAGCCCTCCGCGGCGCGCATAGCTGCCGGTGCCGAGCTCGTCGACCAGGCGCAGGAACATCCGCGAGTGGCGGGCCTCCTCCTCGATCACGTGCAGCGCATAGCTGCCGATCTCGCTCTCCGCCGCGTGCCGCGTGACCCAGTCCGCGAGGCGCTCGTTCAGGAAGCCCTCGAAGCGCACGAAGGCCGAGAACATCGCGCTGGTCTCGTGGCGCGCGACGCTCGCGCGCAGAGCCGGGGAGAGCCCTGCGAATTCGGGCAGACCCGCGAGCGATGCGATTGAATCAGGCAGCATCGGCTCTGGATCCTGCGCAAGACCACTGCCCCACGGCACGTCGCGCTCGGGCGGGTGGCCCTTCTGGATCGAAGCGCGACATAGCTGAGCCAGCAGAGCCGAGTCCACCGAAGCTCCTCCCGAGGGCGGCCGGATTCTACCGCGCCACGCTCACGAGCAGGGCGCCTCAAAACGCTGTTTCAATGCTGTGTGGGTGAGGCCCCTCAAGCTTCTGGAAGCTGCGGACGATGGCCCCCTGAGATGGCCCCTCGCTCCGACTCCAGCCCCGGCCTGCGCGCCCAGTACCGCGCCGAGCTGGATCGCGAACGCACGCCGCGCGTCACGCGCGTCGCGGCCGCAATGGTCGCGCTGATCAACACTTCGACGATCCCGCTGGATCGCTACGTGTTTCCGGACCATTTCGCGCTGTTCCTCCCGATTCGCGTCGTGCTCGACCTGCTACTCGCATGGGCCTGCTTCGGGCTGGCCCGCAGCCGGCCGCGCCGCGCTCAGGCGCTGGTTGCGCTCTCCACCGGGGCGATGCTGCTGACCGTCGTGCACGGCTCGGGCGGCGTCGACAGTCCCTACTACGCCGGAATCATGCTGCTGTTCATGGGGCTGCCGGTGATCTCGACCATGAACGGGCGCGAGGGCGCGGGGGTCGTCGCCGCGGTGCTGCTCGGACTGCTCGCGGGTCCGCTCTGGACCGGCATGCCGGATTGGAGCGCGCTCGCGATTCCGGGCTTCTTCCTGAGCTTTGGCGGCGTGCTCGCGGTGACGGCCGCCGAGTTGCTCGACCGCGCGCGCTTCACCGACTTCAGGCAGCGCTGCGAGCTCGAAACCGCGCGCGACCACCTCGCCGAGCTCGACCAGGCGAAGGGGCGCTTCACGGCCAACGTGCACCACGAGCTGCGCACACCGCTCACGCTGATGCTCGCGCCGATCGACACCCTGCTCGGCGGCGATCTCGGGGAGATCTCGGATGGGCAGCGCAGCTATCTGCGCACGGTGCGCGAGAACGGGCTGCGCCTGCTCAAGCTGATCAATCACCTGCTCGACCTCGCGAAGATCGAGAGCCGGCAGAAGCAGCTCGACCGGCGCCGCGTCGACGCCGGGGCACTGGCGCAGTCGCTGGTCGAGCGAGCGCGGCCGCTCGCGGAGCGCAAGGGCGTCGCGCTGCGCGGCATCGGGCTCGAAGGCCTGCCGCCGCTCTGCGCCGACATCGATGCCTTCGAGAAGATCCTGATCAACCTGATCGGAAATGCGCTCAAGTTCACGGATCGCGGCGGGGAGATCCGCGTCGAGGCCGAGGCGCAGCCGCAGGGAATCCGCTTCCGTGTGGTCGACACCGGGATCGGGATTCCCCCGCATCAGCTCGAGCGCATCTTCGACCGCTTCGCGCAGGTCGACGCCACGGCCACTCGGCGCCACGAGGGAACCGGCATCGGGCTCGCACTGGTGCGCGAGCTCGTCGCGCTACACGGCGGTGAGGTCAGCGCAAGCAGCCAGGGACCCGGTCACGGATCGACGCTCAGCTTCTCGCTGCCCTTCGGCGTCGCGGACGGCGTGGACGTCGATGCCGACGCGCTCCACTCGAGTGACGGCCGCACGCTCGGCGCAGCGCAGGCTTTCGAAGCGGTTCGCGCCGAGCTCGGCCTCGGCTCCGAGGCGGACCAGGCGGAATATCAGACCGTCGAGCTTTCGCGCAGCGCGAATCGCGCCGTCGCGCGCGAGGGTGCGGAGATAGTCGCGATCGAGACGGCCGGCGCCAGCGCGCCCGAGGTGTTGATCGCCGAAGACAATCCCGACATGCGCCGTCTGTTCGCGCTGCTGCTCTCGCGCGACTATCGGCTGCGCCTGGCTCCGGATGGCGAGCAGGCGCTGCGGGCGGTGCGGGAGCGCCTGCCCGACCTGGTGCTCTCCGACGTGATGATGCCCGGCCTCTCCGGCCTCGAGCTGTGCCGCGCGATCAAGGGCGATCCGGCCCTGCGCGGCGTGCCGATGGTGCTGGTGACTTCGAAGGCAGAGCGCGAGATGAAGATCGAGGGCCTCGAGCTCGGCGCCGACGACTACGTCACGAAGCCCTTCCACCCGCGCGAGCTGCTCGCGCGCGTGCGCGCTCTGCTGCGCGTGACGCAGCTGCAGCGCGAGCTGGCCGAGCGCAACGCGCGCCTCGAGCGCGCGCTCAGCGAGCTGCGCAACGCCGAGGTCCAGCTGGTGCAGGCCGAACGCCTGGCGGCGGTGGGCGAGCTCGCCGCGGGCGTCGCGCACGAGGTCAACAACCCCGTGAACTTCGCGCTGAATGCCGCGCGCGTGCTGCAGACCGAACTCTGCGCACTCGCTCCGCTGCTCACGACCCTGGCCGCGGATGAGAGCGTCTCGAGCGGCCCGCTGCGGCGCGAAATCGAGAAGCTGGGCCAGCGCGAGCGCTTCCAGGAGCTGGTTCCGGAGCTGCTCGAGCTGACCGGCATCATCCAGAACGGACTCGATCGCACCCAGCGGCTCGTCGTCGACCTGCGCGATTTCGCGGCGCCGGGCCGCGGCGCGCAGGCGGAGCTCGTCGACCTGCGGCGCTGTGTCGAGTCCACCTTGCTGCTGCTCGGGCGCAGCCTCGGCGAGGCAGGGATCCAGGTCCAGCATGCGCCCCCGGCCGAGCTCGCGCCCGTGCGCGGCCAGGCGGCGGCGCTGAATCAGCTGCTGCTGAATCTGCTGAAGAACGCCCAGGAGGCCCTCGCGGATCGGCCTGGCAAGATCGAGATCACCTGGATCGCGGCAGCGGGACGCATCGGCCTGCAAGTCGCCGACGATGGTCCTGGCATCGCGCCGGAGGTCCAGGCGCGCCTCTTCGAGCCCTTCTTCACCACGAAGCCTGCGGGCAGCGGCAGCGGCCTAGGCCTGTCGGTCTCGCGCCGGATCGCGGAGGAACACGCAGGGCAGCTCGAAGTCGAGAGCGAGCTCGGACGCGGCACGCGATTCACGCTGTGGCTGCCGGCCGCGACCGACGAGGGTCAGGTCGAGTTTCCCTAGCCCTGCGGGTGCCGGGCCGGGAGCGGCGCGGCCCGCCCGCACGCCGCTCGGCCTTGCCTCGCTGCGCGCCGAAGCGCTAGCTCCGATGCCGGCTGGTTTGGGCGCATTCTTCGCCCCCTCGATCCCTTGGCCCATTCCAAGATTCGAGCTGCGTGTGGGCCTCGGAAGCGTCATCGAGAAGAGCGCAGTGTTCGCGAGCTCGACCGCGCACGATCTCCTTCCAGCGTTTCAGGTGGCTCCTCGAGGACTCCGGCGGCGCAGGCTGCGAGAGGCGTAGATGCCAGCTGCGGCGAGCGCGAGGGCGAGCGCCGCGCGCATGGCCGGCGACGCGGCCGGAAGCGAGGGCACGCCGGTCTCGGTGGTGTCGCTGACCGAGCTGCAGCCGACGTCGGAGGGGAAGTCGATCGCGAGATCGCCGTCGTTGTCGACACCGTCGTCGCAGACCAGGCCGACCGCGTTCTCCGAGTCGTCGTTCGCGTCGGCGCAGCCGGGGTCGTTCGGGAAATCGCTGAGGCCGTCACCGTCGTCGTCGAGACCGTTGTCACAAGCACTGGTTTCGCTTGGGTCCGTCGGAGTCGAGCAACCGGCGTCCGCCGGGAAGTCGATCCCGAGATCGCTGTCGTTGTCGGCGCCGTCGTCGCAGACCAGCGCCGGCGCCTTCTCGGAATCGTCGTTCGCGTCGGCGCAGCCGGGGTCGATCGGGAAGTCGCTGAGGCCGTCGCCGTCGTCGTCTGCAGCATTGCCGCAGGCCGCAGTCTCGCTCGAG
>CAYTJA010000042.1:0-4510 GCA_964437835.1 uncultured Spirochaetales bacterium | reverse complement strand
CGCGCTCTGGCTGGTGCCCGTCTGCAGCTCGCTCGCGGGTCTCGGGATCGCGTGGCTCGCCTATCGGCTGGTGCGGAACCTGCATCCGGCCGACCTGCCGCGCGCGCGCGTCGCCACCTGCCTGGTGCTGTACCTCCCGGCGCATATCCACGTCAGCGCGATGGTGAACGAGGAGATCTGGAGCTCGTGCTTCGCCGCGCTCGCACTCTTCGCGCTCGCGAGCGAGCCGCGCGCGGAGCGCAGCGTTCCGCGCGCGCTCGGCGCGGGCGCGCTGGCCGGGCTCGCAATGCTCTCGAAGCCGAGCGGCGCACTCGCGCTGCTCGCGCTGCTCGCGACCTACGCGCTCGAGGGGCTGTCGCGCCGCCGGCTGCGGCGTGGGGCCGCGCTGGCTGCTGCCTGCGCGCTCGCGGCCTTTCTCACGGGCGGCTGGTACTACCTCCGCAATGCGCTGCGCTTCGGCAGCCTCCAGCCGCACCAGCTCCCGGTCCACTCGGTGATGCAGCAGATGCCCCCGGGCTGGCGCGGCGCACTCGACTTCCTGACCTTTCCGCTCGCGACCTGGAGCGACCCGCAGCTGCTGAATCCGGCGCTGCTGCACTCGGTCTGGGGCAGCACCTTCTCGACGCTCTGGTTCGACGGACAGCGCTATTTCCTGCCGCTCGCGGGCGACGGCGTGCGCGCGCTCGGCGCACTGACCCTCGCGCTCGCGCTGCTGCCCTCGTTCGCCTTCGCGGCCGGCGGGCTGCGTGCGCTCGGCCGCATCGCCCGCACGCTCTGGCCGCCCGGCGCCGCCGCAGCCGACCTGCCGCTGCTCGCAATGGTGCCGCTCGGGCTGCTCGGCTACGCCGCGTTCGCCTGGCGCAACCCCTCCTACGTGGTGCTGAAGGGCAGCTCGCTGCTCGCGCTCGCGCTGCCCTTCAGCTACTACGCGAGCGAGGCCCTGACGCGCTGGGGCCGCCGCAGCCGCTCCGGAGCTGCGGGACTGCTGGCCGCCGGCATCTTGCTGGCGGCCTGCGTGGTCGTCGGAGCGAGCTTCGGCGTGTTCTTCAGCCGGGATGCACTCCCCGGGCTCCCGTGGCAGGAGGTACCGCTCCGGTGAATCCGTGGCGCCAGCGAGCGCAGCGCTGGCTACCGGCCCTGGGTTCGGCCGGCGCGCTCTACGCGGTGTTGCGCCTGGTCGATCTGCGCGCGCTCGCGGGCGCGATGTCCTGGAAGATCGCCACGCTGCTGCTGCCCGCGATGCTGCTCTACGGCGCCGCGACCCTCGCGCTCGAGGCGCTCTGCCTGGTGCTGCTGGTGCGGCCGCGCTGTGCGGAATTCGGGTTCTGGACCGGCGCGCGCCTCAAGAGTGCGAGCTACCTGCTGCTCACGCTGCACTACGCGCTCGGCGTCGGCGCGCTCTCGGTGCTGCTGCGGCGGCGCACGGGCCTCCCGCTCGGCGAAGCCGCCGGCATCACGGTGCTGATCCTCGCCGCGGACGTGCTGGTTGTGTTCGCGTTCGCGAGCGCCGGCGTCGCATTCCTGGGTCTCGACGTCCCGGCCGGCTGGATCCTGGCCGGCCTCGGGACCGCGTTCGTGGGGGGGCTCGCACTGCTGCGCGCGCGGGGCTCGCTGGGGCCGATCGAGCGGCTGCGCCGGCTCTCGTTCTTCGCGGCGCTGCGCCGCGCGGAGCTCAAGCAGCTGTTCCAGCTGCTGCTGCTGCGCGGCCTCTTCTCGAGCTGTTTCGTCGCCGTCTACGGCGCGGCCTTCCTCTCTTTCGAGCTGCAGCCCGATCTCGCGCGGCTGGTGTCCGGGGTCCTCGTGGTCGCGATGGTCTCGGGGCTGCCGATCGCGGTCGGCGGCCTCGGCACCAGCCAGGCGGCCTTCCTGTACGTGTTCCGCGGCGTGGCCGAGCCCGAGCGGCTGCTCGCGGTCTCGCTGATCGCATCGGCCGCGATGATCGCGCTGCGCGTCGGCATGGGCCTCGTCTTCGCGCGCGAGTACGCACGGGAGGCGCTCTCGCACGCCGGAGACGCCGCCTGACGCGCGCCTCAGTGCAGATAGCCGAGCGCTTCGAGGCGGCGCGCTTCTTCTTCGATCAGCGACTTCACCTGCGCGGCCGAGGCGTGGCCCGCGATCGCCTCGTAGCTCTTCAGGCGCTCGGCCAGCTCGGCGGCGCGCGGGTGTCCCGGGTAGAGGTTGTGCAGCTCGCCCGGGTCGAGTGCCAGGTCGTAGAGCTCGGTCTGGCCGCTGGTCGCGTCGTGGATCGCCTTCAGCGAGCCGCGCTGCACGGAGGTCTTCACGGCGCGCATCAGCTCCGCCTGCTCGTTGCCCGGCGTGCGCGGCAGATAGGTGACCTCGGCCAGCACGTCGCGTTCCGCGACGGGGACCTTCGGGTTGCGCAGCGAGCGCGCGAACGAGACTCCGCTGCCGGGCGTCTCCGGGAAAGCGACGCCGAGCAGCTCGGCGAGCGTCGGCGCGAGGTCGAGCAGCGACACCGGCGTGTCGATGCGCCTCGCGGGCAGCGCGGGGTGCCGGAACACCAGCGGCACCTGCAGCAGCTCCTGGTAGAGCGTGCGCGTGTGCCCGATCCAGCCGCGCTCCATGAACTCCTCGCCGTGGTCGGCGGTCGCAACGACGAGCGTGTCCGCCGCCAGTCCGGCCGCATCGAGGTGCGCCAGCAGGCGCCCGATCGCGGCGTCGGTGAAGGCCACCTCCTCCCGGTGCAGCCCGATCAGGTATTCGACGTCCGCGGGTCCGAGCGTCGGCCGCAGCGCGAGCAGCTTCTCGATCCCGATCCCGGGGCTGAGCGGCCCGCGGTAGCCGTCGGTGCGCGAGAACTCGGGGTGGTGCTGATAGGCGTAGTGCGGATCGAAGTAGTGGAGCATCAGGAAGAAGGGGCGCTCCGGCTCGCGCGCCTCGAGCCATTCGATCGCCGCATCGCTCACCTGCTGCGAGGTGATGCCGCCGTGCCCGCCGATGTGGCTCGCGTCGAAGTGCTCGAAGCCCTGGGCGAAGCCGTAATTCTCCCCGAGCAGCTCGTGGCTCACGATCGCAGCGGTCTCGAAGCCGCGGGCCTCGAGCAGCTCCGGCAGCGTCTCGCGGTCTGGTTGCAGGATCCCGCCCAGCACGCGCACGCCGTGCTGCGCCGGCAGCAGGCCCGTGAGCACGCTCGCGAGCGAGGGCTGCGTCCACGGCGCAGTCGCCGTCGCATTCGCGAAGAGCACGCCCTGCCGGGCCAGCTCCGCGAGCCGCGGGCTGTGCCCATCCGCCGCGAGCGAGACCTGATTCATGCCGAGCGTGTCGATCAGGATCAAGAGCGCGTTGCGGGCCGTGGCGCGTGACGCGATGCGCATCGCGCGCTCGAGCCGGCGCTCGCACTCGGCCGGCGCGCCCTGGAGCAGCGTCACGCTGCCGGGCGGCAGCTTCGCGAGCCAGCGATTCCGAAAGAAGCCGGACACGTGCCCATTCGGCGTCTCGAAGCTGCCGGCGCGGTAGTGCTCGGCGAAGCGCGGCGTCAGGTAGAGGCCCTGCAGCACCGAGAGCTCCCACGGGCGGTAGAGCGGGCACGCGTCGCGCGGCGGCCGCCGCGTGAGATCCGGCGCGACGAGATCCGCGGGCTCGCTCCAGAACACCTCCAGGTCGAAGGCCGCGTGGTCGCGCGGTCCCTTGCGCTCGCCGGGCGAGTGGCCCATCGCGCTCCAGTTGAGCCCCATCAGGTCGACGACGCGACCCGCATAGCCGAAGCCGAGGCCTCCGGTCGCGATCGCGCCGAGGCTCGGCCGCAGCTCCGGAGCAAAATGTTCGTTCAGCGCGCTGGCCTTGCGGCGCCCGGCCTCGGCCTGCCGGAAGCCGTACTCGAGGCGATCCTCGCGCAGGAACGCGCGCCACTCCGTGCCGGCGCTGAGCGCGAGTGCGAGCGCAGCCGGAAGCCAGCCGAGGCGCGCGCGCCCGCCCGCAGCCACGCCTCGCACTGCCAACCAGGCCGCCGGCAGCACCAGCAGCGGCGCCGCGACCTGATGGAAGCGGAACGAGCTGAAGTGATCTCCGCCCCCGCCGAGCGGCAGCAGCAGCGAGAGCCAACAGAAGGCCGCGAGGCCGAGGACCGCGCGTTCGGCCGGCGGCGGCCGCGCGCCGCGCCCGCGGGCCGCGCGCAGCTCCTGCGCGCTGATTCGCAATCCGAGCGCAAGCGCCGTGAGCGCGAGCAGCAGCGCCGCGGGCGTCTGCTCGAAATAACCGCGCAGATACTGCAGGCCCTGAGCCGCGCCGAAGAGCCGGTCCGGCGACAGCTTCGCGTAGTAGGTGTTCGGCAGTGGATGCCCGAAGTACGCCAGCCGCGCGCCGATCAGCGCGAGCAGTGTGGCAGCCCAGAGCGCCGCGCAGGGGCGCAGCGCCCGCGCGCTCGCGCGAGCGCCGCCGCAGCCGGGAAGCGCGAGCCCGAAGGCGAGCGCGAGCAGCGCCGGCACGACCACGAGCGACTCGGGCCTCGTCACGAGCAGCAGCGCCCCGCTCGCCGCGAGCCCGCGCAGCG
>CAYTJA010000041.1:0-12430 GCA_964437835.1 uncultured Spirochaetales bacterium | reverse complement strand
GGCGCGCGAAGTGG
This sequence comes from uncultured Spirochaetales bacterium, assembly GCA_964437835.1. Classification (GTDB taxonomy): domain Bacteria; phylum Myxococcota_A; class UBA9160; order UBA9160; family SMWR01; genus CAYTJA01. The sequence continues at coordinate 12,416 of CAYTJA010000041.1, read as the reverse complement.
TTGTCGCTCGACGCGATGAAGCCGAACTGGAAGCGCCGCGGCTGGCCGCGCGAATCGCGTTCATCGGCGTTGCCGAGCGCCATGATGTACTGCGCCGAGCTGCGCGGGCGATAGTTCATCGCGGGCTCGCGGCAATCGCGACACTGGCCGGCGTCCAGGAACTCCTCGGTGCGTACGCCGGGCAGCGTCTGCCGCACGGCGCCGCCCGCGCGCGCGGCGTTCGCGCGCGCGCCCCGGGCGCGCACTTCGCACTCGTCGGCGCTCTCGCCCGCGGCCGCGCAGCGCGCGCGGATGATCTCGCCCGCGCGCCAGCAGGTGGGCTCGTAATCGGGCCGCGGCTCGGGGCACTCGAGTTCGCCGTTCGCGCCGATCCGCAGCTCGCGCCAGTCCCGGTAGAGCTCGGAATCGCCGTGGCCCGAATAGACCTCGATCAGCGTCTGCCGCTTGTCGTCGTGTTGCGGGCCGATGAGCTGTTTGTCCCAGCTCGAGCCCGGAGGCGTGTAGAAACCCCAGGTCGTGCCGTGCGGGATCACCAGCGCCTCACCGCCCCATTCGTCGAGCTTGCGGAACAGCTCCGCGGGAGTCTCGGCGGTTTCGCTGCAGTCGGGCGGCAGCTCGCGGCTCGAGACGCCGTCCGGACAGGCCGGCGTCTGCTCGCGCTCGCTGAGGAAACGCGCGAGGTCGCGCATGCGGCTGCCGCCCTGCACGCCGAGCCAGCCGCGCGCGAGCGCAGAGGGGCCGTCGAATTCGCCGCGCAGCGCGCCGATCGGGCGCGCCGGAATTTTTTCGGCAGCGGTCTCGCGCAGCACGACGTTCTTGTGCCCGTAGTGGGTATCGGGCGTGAGGCCGACCTGAGTCCACTCCCAGCCGAGGAACGCGACGCTATCGGGCGCGCCGCCGGCGGCGCCGACCGCGTTGCACTGGCGGATCGCGTCGGCGCTCTCCTGCCAATGCCTGGGGGTGAGCCCCATGTCGTGATCGTTTAGCGACCAGAAGTCGAGCGCCGAGCAGTAGCGTGCGAAGTCGCAGGCATCGGCCGGCGGGTGCGCGCCCTCGCCGCCCATCACCGGCAGGCTGAACAGGAAGGCGTCGAAGGAGAAGGTCGTGTGCACGTGCAGGTCGCCGAACAGGATCTGCTTGCGACCCGCGGCGCCGACACCCTCCGCGGCTGCGGAAACCGCCTGTTGAGTCTGCGCGACGACCACTGCTGGGCGCGCATTCGGGTTCGGCGTGCCCGGCCCCTCGTGTTGGCCGAGGAGCCCCTTGCCCAGCGCGTAGACGCAGGCGAGCGCGATCGCGGCAGCGCCGAGGACCACGGCGATCAGGACGGAGACGATCCGCATCCGCCGCGAATGGTACACGCCCGCGCGCGGCGCCTCGGGATATTCTGGGCGCGTGCAGACCGCGGAACTCGCGCTCGGCTTCCTCGCCCATCCCGACGCTGGAAGCCAGCACGACGCCAGAACTCAGCATGCCGCCGGAAGCCATCCGGCTGTGGTGCTGATCCACGACGTGTGGGGCGTCACCGCGCACACGCGCGACCTCGCGCAGCGCCTCGCGGGGGAGGGCTACGCGGTGCTCGCGCTCGACCTCTACCGGCGCAAGCGACCCTTCGAGATCTGTGATCCCGGCGAGTGGATGCGCGCGCTCTCCGATCCCGAGGCGTTGGCGGACATCCAGCAGGCGATCGGCTTCCTCGGCGCGCACCCGGCCTGTGCGGGACGCAAGTGCGGTGTGATCGGATTCTGCATGGGCGGCATGTACGCGCTGCTCGCGGCCTGCAGCTGCACGGGGCTCTCCGCGGCGGTGCCGTTCTACGGGATCCTCTCGCATCGGCACGGCCTGCTGCACAGTGCGGAGGGGCTGGATCCGCGGCGCAAGCCGCGCGAGCCGCTCGCCGCGGCAGTCGAACTGGGTTGCCCGCTGCTCGCGATCTTCGGCGACCGCGACGAGTTCGTGCCGCTCTCGGACATCCGCGCGCTCGAGGCCGCGCTCACGCGCTCGGCGCAGCCGAGCCAGGTCCGCGTGTATCCCGGCTGCGGTCACGCGTTCCTGAACGACACGCGGCCGCAGGCCTATCGTCCGGCGCAGGCGGCCGACGCGTGGGCGCGAATGCTCGAGTTCCTGCGCCCAGAGCTCGCCTAGCGCGATCCGACCAATGCATTACACGCGAACGAAGTCGATCCGCAAGGGGCCATGCCCCGCGCAGCGAGCCTCAGGCGAGCGAAGTAGATCCGCAAGGGGCCTTGCCCCGCGCAGTGAGCCGCAGGCGAACGGAGTCAATCCGCTAGGCCGGCCTGGCGAGCACCAGAGCGAGCGTGCGCTCGCGAGTTGCGAAGCGCGTGACGCTGCACTCGACCGGGATCGCGGCTCCGCTGGCGTCGCGCAGGCTCGCGCGGAAGCGGCGCGTCTCGCTGCCCTCGGTCACGGCGTCGAACTCGGTCCACCAGCCGGTCTGCCACTCGCTCGGAACGAAGGACATCGCATCGACTCCGAGCAGCGCGTCCCGCGCGACTCCGAGCAGCGCGCCCGCTGCGGGGTTGGCGTCCACGATGCAGCCGGAGTCGGCGTCGATGGCGAGGAAGGAGTCGGAGACGCGGTCGATTGCGGCCGAGACCGCACGCCGCGAGGTGCGTGGCGCGCCGCTCTTGCGGCGGCTCGTCGTGGTACTCCGGAGCGCTGTGCGGAAGCGATGTACGAGAGGCTGCAGTGCGCTGCGGACGGCCACACCGTGCGCTCCCGCAGACAGCGTGGCGGCGTCGGTCCAGGCGTCGAGCAGAGCGCCGATGCGGCGCTCGTTCACGCGCAGGCCATCGAGAGCCGGGGTTGCGGCGTCGCCGCGCTGCAGGGCGGCGGCCGCGAAGGAGCGGAAGCGCCGCAGAACCTCGGCTTCGGACGCCCCGTTGCCGGGCGCAGCGGGGCCGAGCCGCGCGTCCATGACGGCTTCGATCTGCTTCCGGCGGGCGATCAGCCAACCCGCGATCTCGCGCGGCGCGATCTCGCGCTCTCCCACGCCGGTCCCCCCCAACGTCGCTTCCAGCCTAGGGCAGCGGCCAGCCTCCCGCCCGGACTTTCTCCCGAAACCGGGCGGGTGGCGCTCAATTGGCGCTCCGGTTCGGCCGATGACTTGCGCGATGGAGAAGCAATCCGTGCGGGCCCACCGCATTCTGGTGACGCATTCGCCCCAGGATGCGCTGGCGCCGATCACCCGCCTGATCCTGGGCAGGCTCGGCTACGCGATCCTTACGCCGCAGGAGTTCGAGGAGGTGTCGCACACCCTCGAGCGGCCGCGGCCGGACTTGCGCATCGTGGACGAGCGCAGCCTCGCCGAGCTGCCGGAGGACGAATCGCCTCCGGTGCCGACGATCGTGCTGACCGGGCGTCACGGCGCGACCGGGGCCGATGCCCGCGTGGTCGGGGCCGTGAAGCGGCCCGCGGGCCTGCACGAGCTCTACCGGCTGCTGCAGCCGGTGCTCGAGGATGTCCCGCGCAGTACCCCGCGCGTGCCGACGCACATCGCGGCGCGCCTCTCCCACGATGGCCGCGAATGGCGCGGCGCGGTGCTCTCGCTCTCGGAGAACGGTTGCCTGTTGCGCAGCCCGGAGCCGCTGCTGCTCGGCGAGCGCCTCGACATCAGCTTCGACCTGCCGCGCACTGGGAAGGTACAGCTGACCACCGAGGTGGCCTATCAGCTGGTGCCGGACGCGGGCTTGATCTTCCTGCGCACGGCGCCTTCGGATCGCCAGGCGATCTCGAGCTTCGTGACCTCGACGCTGCTAAGCGCCGCCGCCGCCTGAGAGAGCATCCTGTTCGACTCCGTTCGCCTGCGGCTCACTGCGCGGGGCAAGGCCCCTTGCGGTTGGCCTTCGTTCGCCTGCGGCTCACTGCGCGGGGCAAGGCCCCTTGCGGTTGGCCTTCGTTCGCCTAGGGCTCACTGCGCGGGGCCAGGCCCCTTGCGGTTGAGCTGCGATCGCCTGCGGCCTCAGCGCGCGGGGGGCGGCGATGCTGGGCTCGGTGTGCGCGGGGATGCGGGCTGCTGCTCGCGTTCCAGCTCGGTCCAGCGCGCGTAGGCGCTCTCGGCCTCCTCGTCGAAGCCGAGCGCCGAAGCCGTGAGCGCGAGGCCCGAGATGGCGCGCAGATTCCGCGGATCCAGGCTCACGGCCCGTCGGAACGCCACATAGGCGTCGCTGGTATTTTCGCGCTCGCGCTCGAGCTCGCCCAGCACGACCCAGAGCCGGGCGTCGCGCGGCGCGAGCGCGAGCCCGCGCTCGAGCTGGCGGATCGCGCGCTTGGGGCGCCCGGCCTCTGCCATCAGCTCCCCCGCCCGCAGGCGCAGCTCGGCGTCCTCGGGAGCGATCTCGATCGCGACCTCGATCGCGTCGATCGCGTCGGGCAGTCGACCCGCGGCCGCGTGCAGCTCTGCCTGCGACGCGGGGTCGAGCGCGGCGGGAGCCGCGGCGCAGCCCGCGACGCAGAGCACGAGGGCGATGAGGCGGCAGAGGGTCATCAAGCTATGCCAGGCGCTCCATCACCGCCCGCACCACCAGCGGCCACGCGATCGTCGCGTCGGCCATCACCTCGGCAAAGCGGCCGCCTTCGGAGGGCGGGACGAACTTGCCCCACGAGATGCCCTCGGTGTAGCTGCAGCCCGAGAGCCCGCCCCAGTGGTCGGGCTCGGGGCAGATGCGCACCGCGTACTTGTAGCGGCGCACGGGCTCGGGAGTCCGGAGCCGCACGCGCTGGATCTCGAGGTAGGGGCCCACCTGCTGGGCCCAGTTGCGCGGGACGCCGCCGCCGATCGTGAAGATCCCGAGCGTCTCGTGCTGGCGGATGCGCTCGGTGAAGTCCTCGAGGTCGAGGTAGGGGTTGAAGGGCAGGGGCTGGTGGCCGGCCATCGAGCGGATCCGGTTCGCGATCGCGACGTCGAGGCCGAGCTCGGAGTCGGTGAACGCGGGCACGTAGATCGGCACGCCGTGGCGATAGGCGCTCTTCAGGATCGCGCGGCCCTCGCTCTCGCGCTCGAGCTGGCGGCCCAGCTGCTCGGTCACGAGGCGGCTGCAGAGCACGGTGTCGTCGGGCAGGCTCGAGAGCGCGCGGTTCAGGATGCGCTCGGCGCTGTCGAGGTTGCCCTCGAGCTCGAGCGTATCGTAGACGCGGTTGTAGCCCTTCTCGTAGAGCTCCTCGTCGCGCATCTGCGGCTGGTGCTTGAAGTGCTGCATGCCCGCGCCCTCGGTCAGGCCGTGGGTCATCAGCGCGCCGGTCGAGACCACCGCGTGGATCCAGCCGCGCTCGATCATCTCGCAGAGCAGCAGGCCCTGTTTGGCGATCGTCATCGCGCCCGAGACGGTCAGCACGCGGTAGCAGTCGTCGTCCTTGATCATCGCCTCGAGCACGTCGGCGGCCTCGCCGAGGCGGCGCCCGCCGAACGCGGTCTGGCTCATCGCGCGCACGAGCTCGTCGATCGTCGTGGTGCGGACGGGGTCGAGCGGGGCGAGCGGGACGAGGCCGTCCTCCACACCGCTCCGGTAGCGGGCGCTGTCGCGCGGCGGGCTCATGCGCGGGGTTCCTCCTGCGTGGGATGCGAGTTTGGTTCCGGGCTCGGGCTCGCGTTAGGGGTTGCACTCATGGTGGCGCCGAAGGGCTGGAGCTCCTCGGGCGCGGTGATCGGGAGCGAGCAGCTCTGCCCGTGGCAGACGTAGGCCGTAGCCCGGCCGCCGCGCGCCTCGCGGCCCGCGAGCCAGCTCGGATCGACGCCCGCGGGCGCGGCCGCGCCGGGCGCGACCACCAGCACGGCGTCGTCGGGGCCGAGCGCCAGCCGCGCGCGTTGCGCGAGGGCGGTGGTCGCGGCGTCGGCCGCGCTGCCGACGATCACCGCGACCTGCAGCCCGCGCTCGCTGAGCCGCGCCGCGCGCGCGAGCGTCGGCCAGGCTTCGGGCGCGCGCTCGAGCTCGCCCGCGTGGGTCGCGAGCACCGCGCGCGCGATCGCTTCGAGGTCGTGGCGCCCGCAGAGCGCGGCCGCGCGCAGCAGTGTCAGGCACGCGAGGCCAGCCGAGTGCGGTGTCGCGCCGTCGTGATCCGAGCGCGGGCGCTGCACCAGCGTCTCGCCGTCGCAAGGCGTCAGGAAGAAGTCGCGCACGGAGGGCTCGTAGAAGCGGGTCGCGATTGCGTCCGCGAGTGCGAGCGCGTGCGGGAGCAGGTCGTCGCCCGCGCCCGCGCGCTGGAGGTCGAGGCAGGCCTCGAGCAGGCAGGCGTGATCGTCGAGGAAGGCCAGCACCTGGGCGCGGCCCGCGTTCCAGACGCGCAGCAGGCGGCCGCGTGCGTCGCGTCGCTCGCTCCGCTCGCGATCTTCGCGCAGCTCGCGCAGGCAGAAGTCGAGCGCGCGGCGCGCGCTGGCCAGCATCTCGGGTTCGCCTAGCAGGCTGCCCGCGCGCGCGAGGCCCGAGATCGCGAGCCCGTTCCAGGCGGCGATGCGCTTCTCGTCGGTCGCGGGCGCAATGCGCGAGGCGCGCGCGGCGAGCAGCTCGGAGCGTTCGGCTGCGAGGCCTTCGCGCGGCTCGCGCGCGCGACTGAAGAGCACCGTGCTGCCGCCCTCGAAATTTCCGCGCGCGCTCACGCCGTAGGCGGAGCAGAATGCGGCGCCGCGCTCGGCGCCGAGCACGGCTTCGACCTGCTCCGGCGTCCAGACGTAATAGGTCCCCTCGTGGCCGCCGCTGTCGGCGTCCTGGCTCGCAAAGAACGCGCCCTCGCGGCCCATCAGCTCGCGCGCGAGATAGGCGGCGGTCTCGCGGATCGGCCAGAGCAGATCTGCGTCGCGCGCGCCGTCGCGGCGCCAGGCCTCGGTGTAGACGCGCAGCAGCTGGCCCTGGTCGTAGAGCATCTTCTCGAAGTGCGGCACGCCCCAGTGGTCGTCGACGCTGTAGCGGTGGAAGCCGCCCGCGAGCTGATCGTAGACGCCGCCGCGAGCCATCTCGCGGCAGGAGAGCAGCACGTGGTCGAGCGCCTCGCGCGCCTTGCGCGGCGGCAGCTCGTCAGCGGCGGCGAGCAGCGCATCGAGGGAGGTCGGAGTCGGAAATTTTGGCGCGCTGCCGAAGCCGCCGTGTCGCGCGTCGGCGCGCTGGAGCAGGCGCAGCGCGCAGCGCGCCAGCGTGTCGCCGCCGGGCTCCGCAGTCGTGCTCGCGCTCGGGTCTGCTCCCGCGCTCGGGTGCGGCGCGCGCCGCAGCGCCTCGAGAATGCGCTGGGATGTCTCGTGCAGCTCGCTGCGGCGGCTGCGCCAGGCGTCCTCGACGGCGAGCAGCAGCTGGCGGAACGAGGGCATGCCTTGGCGCGGCTCGGGTGGGAAGTAGGTGCCGCCATAGAAGGGCGCGCCGGCGGGCGTGCAGAAGACCGTGAGCGGCCAGCCGCCGTGGCCGGTGAGTCCCGTCACGGTGTCCATGTAGATCTGGTCGAGGTCGGGGCGCTCCTCGCGGTCGATCTTGATATTCACGAAGAGCCGGTTCATCAGCGCGGCGGTCTCGACGTCCTCGAAGGATTCGTGCGCCATCACGTGGCACCAGTGGCACGCGCTGTAGCCGATCGACACCAACAGCGGGCGGTCTTCCCGGTGCGCGCGCTCGAGCGCTTCGGGGCCCCACGGATACCAGTCGACGGGGTTCGCGTCGTGCTGGCGCAGGTAGAGGCTCGTCTCGCCCGCCAGGCGGTTGCGAGGCGCGGCGGACGACGGACTCGCGTAGGCCGATTCCAAGGGTGTGGAAGGCATTGGCGGCGTGGAAGGCATCGAGGGCAGGGCTCCAGTCAGCGCGCGACCCCCGCGCGCGGCTGCGGGAGCGGGGTACCATACACGAGCCGCCCGCGCTTCCGTCCCGTCGCTCGCGCGCTCCCGAGAGGTTCCCATGATCGACGTCGTTCTGCATTCCGGCCGCGAGCGCTCCCTCGAGCGCCGGCACCCGTGGGTGATGTCGGGCGCGATCGCGCGCGTCCCGGGCGAGCCCGCGCCGGGCGAACTCGTGCGCGTGGTCTCGGCGGGAGGGGTCGTGCTCGGCACCGGCGACTGGTCTCCCGCGTCGGCGATCCGCGTGCGGTTGATTGCGACGGGCAAAGAGGCGCCCGAGGTCGATTGGCTGGAGCGGCGGATCGCGGCTGCGATCGCGCGCCGCGCGGCGCACCCGCTGCTGCGCGACTGCGACGCACTCCGGTTGGTCAACTCCGAGGGCGATGGGCTTCCGGGCCTGGTCGTCGATCGCTACGCCGACGCGCTGGTCGTGAAGTTCACCTCCGTCGGCATGGAGCAGCGGCGCGCGCCGATCGCGGAGCTACTCGAACGGTTGTGCGGGGCCGCCTGCGCCTACGAGCGCGCGGATGCGACCGCGGCGCGGCGCGAGGGCTTCGCGCCGCATCAGGGCCTGCTCTTCGGCAGCGCACCCGCCGCGCGGATCGCGATCGCGGAGGGCACGCGGCGCTATCAGGTCGACATCGTGAACGGCCAGAAGACCGGCTTCTATCTCGACCAGCGCGACTCGCGCGAGCTCGTGCAGCGGCTCGCAGCCGGGCGACGCGTGATCGACCTGTTCGCGTACACGGGCGGCTTCTCCGCGGCCGCGGCGCGCGGAGGCGCGGCCTCTATCACAGCCGTCGATTCGTCGCCGGCCGCGCTCGAGCTCGCGGCGCTGCACGTGGCCGAAAACGTCCCGGCGGGAGCGGCCGCGCCGCGCTTCGAAGCCGTGCGCGCGGACGCCTTCGAGTACGCGCGCCAGGGGAGCTCCGAGTTCGATCTCGCGATCGTCGACCCGCCGCCGCTCGCGCGCTCGAAGGCCGATCTGCAGCGCGCGTCGCGAGCGTACAAGGATGTGTTGCTCGCGGTCTTTCGGCGCGCGGCGCCGGGCGCATTCGTGCTCGGTTTCTCGTGCTCGCACCAGGTGGGACCGGACCTGTTCCGCAAGATCGCGTTCGGGGCCGCGCTGGATGCGGGGCGCGGCGTGCGGGTGATCGGGCAGCTCTCGGCGCCTGCCGATCACCCGGTTTCGATCTACCACCCGGAAGGCGAATATTTGACGGGGCTCGTGCTCGAGACATGAACGCCTCCGAGGAAGACCTACTCGAGCAGCGGCGCGCGGCGCAAGAGCGCGTCGCGGGCTTCGCGCAGCGCGGAGTCGCGTTCATCGAGCGCACTGGCTCGGAGCTGGATCGGCTGCTCGCGGCGCGGATCGCGGGGCAGGGCGGCAGCGAACCGCTCGCGAGCGCGTGCGCGAAGGACCTGGACGGGTCGCAGGCGCAAGACCCCGATCGCGCGTGGCGCTGGCTCGCGCGTCTGGCCGACGGCCATTCGCTGCACGTGCCGGTAGTCGAGGCGCTGTGCCGAGGGCTCGAGGCCACGCAGCGCGAAGACGGCTCGTGGCAGGGCGCCGACGCCGCGCTCGAGGCGCGCCTCGTCACGACCGGGCTCCTCTGCGGCCACCTCGCGCGCACGCCCTTTGCTCGCCCCGAGGCGCTCGAACACGCGGCCGATTTCCTGGCCGAGCACTTCAAGCCCGAGCGCGTGAAGGAAGGCGCGTGGTGGAACCTCGCCGCGTACGCGCAGGCCTTCGCCAATTTTCCGCACGACGCGTCCGACGGAATCCTGCAGTGGTGCGGGCGCGAGCTCGAGCGCGACTACCGCACTGGCCTCGTCGACGCCGTGCGCGCGGCACGCGTGTTCCATTGGTGCGACACGGCCTCCCTGCCCGGCGGCGCTCTCGCGCTAGGCGAGCTCGTCGAGCCGATCCTCGCGCTGCAGCAGGCCGACGGCGGCTGGCTCGACCTCGCGGACCCGAGCCCGGCCGCGCGCGTGCAGCTGACGCTCGACGCGATCGCGGCGCTCACGAGCTGAACTCTCGCCCGAGCTGCGATCCGGGCTGCGGCTCAGCTCGCGCGCTCGACCTGATCGCGGGCGAAGTCGACGATGCGGCGCGCAGCGGCGAGGGCGTCGCTGGCCTGCACGGCGGAATAGACCTCGAAGGGCAGATTTCCTGGCAGGCCGTTCGGGTAGCGAGTGGGGATGTAGTGGAGGTCGAGCTGTGCAGCGAGAGGCCGCAGCTCGTTCACGGAGAGGCCAGCCGTTTCGAGCGCCTCGAGCAGGCCGTCGACGGAATGGCCGATCACGACGCGCGCCCCGCGCAGGTAATGCACCGCCTTCACGGCTTTCTCGGCGACCTGCTGGGCATGGAAGCAGGCCTGCGCATGGAAGCCGCCGCGCATCGCATGCTCCGTGAACGCGAGGTCGTTCTGCGCCTGGGCGAGCCAGCGCCGGGCTTCCTCACGCGCCTCGGGACGGCTCATTGAAGCGCGCCTCGCTCGTAGAGCGCGATCCCCTCCTTCAGTGCCTGGTACACCACTCCCCGTTCGCGCAGCTGCTCGAACTCGGCCGGGGTGTAGACGAGCAAGTCGCAGCCCGGGAAGGCGGTCATGATGTCGTCGAAGCAGGCGCGGCGTTCGAAGCAGGAGTGCGCGGTGGGCCACACGATCAGCAGGTCGACGTCGCTGTAGGCGTCGGCGTCGCCGCGCGCATACGATCCGAACAAGAGCGCGCGTTCCGCTCCCACTCTCTGGCACGCCGTCGTGACGACCCTGCGGATGGCGCCGAGCATGAAGCGCGGCGGACCGCCCAGAATCTCGACGTCCGACATGGACGCGATGCTAGCAGCCGCGCGACCTCTCTTCTCCGGTGTCGACTCGGGTGCGCCCGTCTGGTGGAGGTTGCTCGACTGCTGGCATCCAGCCGGCGCGGACCCATGTCGTTCACGCTCGAGACGTCGGGAGAGTGCTCACGCGTTGAGCCCCTGCTCGAGCTGCGATTCGAGCTGCGGCTCGAGGATATCTCCGGAGCGATAGGCGACGAGCGGTGCGCGGCCTTTGCGGAGCCCGAGCTCGAAGCGCAGCGCTCCCGGCGCGCGGCCCGAGATGCGCAGGCGCCCCACATGCACGCTGCGCAGGTGGTGCCAGGCGCAGAGCGTGATGCGGTTCTCGAGCTCGTTCGAGCCGCCCGCGGAGCGGAAGCGGATGTGGTGCTCCTGCAGGTTCCGGTAGCTCGAGCAGCCCGGCACCGCGCAGCGCCAGCCGTCGCGCTCGAACACGCGCCACTTGCGGCGCACGCGCGTCTGGTGCCCGCCCCAGGCTTCGATCGCGTGGTCGAGCATCGCCTCGAAGGTTTCCTCTTCGCTCGGCATGCGGCCCGTCGCACGCTCGACGCGCCGGCGCAGGCTGCAGAGCGCCGCGCGGAAGAAGCGCAGCGAGTCGACGGGGCCGGTCCAGAACACGCGCCCGGGTGCCTCACGTCGATCGAAGTCAGTGTGCTGCGCACCCGTTTGCCGCCCCGCGGGCTCCGCATCGCCCGAAGTGCGCGGATCGAAGCCGGCGCGCCATGCGGCGTCCTGGAACGGCCCCGCCGCAGCATGCGTCTCGCTCGAGGGCTCGATCGCTCGGCGAAGCGCGTCGGGATCGACCGGCGCGCCGGCGGTATCGGTGGCGGGGATGTCACTCGATCTCACCGAGGGTGACCACGCGAGCTCGGGTGCCTTGGCGGGCGAGGGCGCGCATAGCGCGAGGTCGACGTCGTCCTCGAGGCGCCGCAGCGTGACCTTCGCAGCGTGCGCGATCCAGCGCTCGCACTCGGCCCCACCCGCGCTCGCGATCGCCGGGAGCAACACCTGCGCCTGCGCCCACGAGAGCCGCCCTTCCCGCCAGGCGCTGAGCAGCTCCGGGCGGCGCTCGGCAACGCGCGCGAGGCGCAGGATTCCGCGGGCCTTGCGCGGCGAGATCCCGAGCACCTCGCGCGCGTACTCCTCGAGCGAACGCAGCCCTCGCGAGAGATAGCTGCGCCCGCGAGACATCCGCAGCAGCAGAGCGCCGAGCTCGGCTTCGAGGCGCTGCTCGAGCGCAATCGCGCGGCGGAGCCGCGCATCGAGCTCGAAGGCGTCTGCGGAGTCGAGCGAATCGACGAGCGAGCGAAGCTCTGCGGGCAGCTCCGCAGGCGCCTCGGCGGCGAGGGAATGCGCACCGCGCGCGCTGCCTTCCGTGGCGGCGTCCACACGCGGGGCCTGCGCTGCGCAGCTGCGATTCAGGACGAGCGATTCCGCCGCGGCGATGGTCTCGACCCGGGCGAGCGTCTTGGGAAGAGCGACCGTCTCGGCCAAGACGAGCGTCTCGGGAAGCACGCGTGTCTCGGCCAGGGCGAGCCTCCCGGCGGGGGCGATCGTCCCGGCCTCATCGCCGAATTCCCCCCGCGCGCGTTCGCAGGGGTTCGAAGGCTCCTCGCAGCCCGCGCGGAAAATCGCCGCACCCCCCTCGGCGCCCGCGTGCTCCGGCTCTCCGCCCTGCTCGGGCTCGCCGTCGAGCGGAAACGCGGAGAGCAGCTCCGCCGCGACCGCCTCCATCGCCTGCCAGGG
>CAYTJA010000040.1:0-11086 GCA_964437835.1 uncultured Spirochaetales bacterium | reverse complement strand
CGTAGGCGGCGCGAGCGTCTATGCCGAAGCGCTGCCGCGTGCCTCGGCGCTGTTCCTGACGCGCGTTCGCACCCGCGTGCGTGGCGACGTGATTTTTCCGCCCGTGGATTTTTCACAGTTCACGCGCGTCTCTGCAGAGCTGCATCCCGCCGACGCGCGCCACGCCTTCGCCTTCACGATCGAGGAGTGGCGGCGAAGCCCGGCGGATCCCGCGTGAGCGAACGCGACGACCCGCGCGAGGCAAAGCGCCGCGGCCCGCGGCGCCAATCGCGGATCCCCTCCGGCCGCTTCGAGCGCCTCGCGCGGATCGGTCTGCTCGCGGGCGAGACGGCGCTCGGCACCCTGGTCGAGCGCGCTCGCCGCGGACGCGGCGGGCGCGGCTCGGGCAGATCCTCGTTGCTGTCGCGCGGGAACGCCGAGCGTTTAGCAGCGCGCCTCTCGCATCTGCGCGGCGCGGCAATGAAGCTGGGCCAGCTGCTCTCGCTGCACGGCGAAGAACTGCTGCCGCCCGAGTTCACCGACGCGCTGTCGGTGCTGCGCGCGGACGCGGACGCAATGCCCGAGGCTCAGCTGCACCGTGTGCTCTCCCGCAATCTCGGCAAGGGCTGGCGCGAGCGCTTCGCGAGCTTCGATGAACAACCAATCGCGTCGGCTTCGATCGGGCAGGTGCACGCGGCGGTCGCGCACGACGGGCACGAGCTCGCGCTCAAGATCCAGTACCCGGGCGTCGCGCGCAGCATCGAGAGCGACGTCGACAACCTGGCAGCCGCGCTGCGCCTCGCGCGCATCCTGCCGGGCGAGCTGGACCTCTCCGGGATCGTCTCCGCGGCGAAGCTGGAGCTGCGCCGAGAGGCCGACTATCTCGCCGAGGCCGACAGCCAGGAGCGCTATGCGGCGCTGGTGACCGACGAGGCCGATCTCGTCGTGCCCCGCGTCTGGCGCGAGCACAGCACACACCGCGTGCTGTGCATGGATCGGCTCCACGGCCTGCCGCTCGAGGACCTGCGCGGCACGGAGCACTCCCAGGCGCTCCGCGACCGCGTCGCTGCGCTGCTCTACCGCTTGCTCTTCCGCGAGCTGTTCCACTTCCGCTTCATGCAGACGGATCCGAATTTCGCGAACTATCTGTGGCTGCCGCGCGAGCGGAAGATTGGGCTCCTCGATTTTGGCGCGGCGCGACCCCTCGACGACACTCTGGTGGAGAACTATGCGGAGATGACACGCGCTTCGATCCGCGGAGACCGAGCCGCGCTGCTCGCGGCCTGCCACACGCTCGGATTCCTGGATCCACACGAGCGAGCGGACCGCGTCGAGGGCTTTCTCGACCTGCTGATCCTCGGCGCCGAGCCGCTGCGCGAGCCCGGGCCCTACGACTTCGGCCAGAGCACCCTGCCCGCGCGCGTGCAGCGCCACGGCCTCGACCTCACCTTCCGCAAGGGCTTCCTGCGCGCGCCGCCGCCCGAAACGCTATCGCTGCAGCGCAAGCTCGGCGGCATGTTCCTGATCGCCGCGCGCCTGCGCGCGCGTGTCGACGTGCACGCGCTCGCGCCGGAGTTCCTGGGTCTGTAGCGATTGGCAGGGGCCAGCGGCATCAGCGGCGCAGCGCGCGCTCGGCGGCCTCGACCGTCTGTGCGATCAGCGTCGCGATCGTCATCGGTCCGACGCCGCCGGGCACGGGCGTGTAGGCCTGGCAGCGCGGGATCGCCGGCGCGAGCTCGATGTCGCCCTGCGCGCCCGGGTGATAGCCCGCGTCGACGACGACTGCGCCGTCGGCGATCCAGTCGCTGCGAATGAATTCGGGCCGGCCGACCGCGCCGACCAGGATCTCGGCCTCCCGGCAGAGCGCCGCCAGCTCGCGCGTGCGCGAGTGGCAGAGCGTCACGGTCGCGTTGCGGTTCGTCAGCATCGCGGCCATCGGCTTGCCGAGGATCGGGCTGCGGCCGACGACCACCGCGCGCTTGCCTTCGAGCGCGATCCGATAGTGGTCGAGCAGCCGCAGGATGCCGGCCGGCGTCGCCGAGCCGAAGGCCGCTTCCCCCATCGCCATGCGGCCGAAGCCGAGGCAGGTCACGCCATCGACGTCCTTCGCGAGCGCGATGCGGTCGAAGCAGGCGCGCTCGTCGATCTGCGCCGGCACCGGGTGCTGCAGCAGGATGCCGTGCACGTTCGGGTCGCCGTTCAGGTCGTCGATTTGCGCGAGCAGCTGCTCGGTGGTGGTCGTTGCAGGCAGCGGGATCCGGCGGCTGTCCATGCCGACCCGCTTGCAGGCGTTGCCCTTCATCTTCACGTAGGTCGCGGATGCGGGGTCGTCGCCGACGAGCAGCGCGGCCAGGATGGGAGTCGCGCCGCCCGCGCGCGTAATCGCGTCCACTCGCCGCGCGAGCTCCAGCTCGAGCTCCCGCGCCATCACCTTCCCGTCGAGAATCAGCGGCATGTCGCCCTCCGGCCCGCGAAAGCCGCGCAAGCTACCACAGCCGCGCGCTACGGCGGCGCTGCTTCCGCGCGGCGCTTGCGCGCGTACGCGAGCGCGCGCGAGGCCTGCCGCGCGCCGGGCTCCAGCTCGAGCGTGCGCTCGTAGTGCGCGATCGCCTCGTCAGTGCGGCCGAGCTCGAGCAGGGTGTTGCCGAGGTTCAGGTGCACGGCCGGCTCCTCGGGGTGGCTCGCGAGCGCGCGGCGAAGCTCGCGCAACGCCTGCCGCGGCTGCTCCAGCTCCTGATAGGCGATCGCGAGATTCACGCGCGCCTGGAGCAGCGACGGATCCACCGCGAGCGCCGCGCGGTACTCGCCGACCGCCGCGGCATGATGCCGCCGGGCCTGGTAGGCGTTTCCGAGGTTGAAGCGCATCGCCGAGTCGCGCGGCGACATCAGCACCGCGCGCCGGTAGAGCGGCTCGGAGGCGTACCAATGCCGGAGCTGCTGGAACGAGAGCACTGCTAGCAGGGCGCACAGGCCCAGCACCGCACGCGCGAGCCAGCGCTCCCGCAGCGCCGAGCCCTGCGCCCACGCCGCGAGTGGCCACGCGAGCGCGGCGAAGATGCCCGCGCAGGGCAGATACGCATAGCGGTCTGCGAGGGCCTGGGTTCCGACCTGCAGCGCGCTGCAGGTCGGAGCGAGCAGCAGCGCGAACCACAGCCAGCCGACCCCCCAGGGCCGGCGCAGCCCGCGCAGCGCCGCGAGCGTGAGCCCAGCCAGCAGCAGCGCTGCCGCGATCGGCAGCCACGCCGGCGGCGCTTCGCCGCCCGCCGCGGGCAGATAGGGATGGGGATAGTGCACGGCGAGGCCGCTTGGCCAGAAGATCCGCCGCAGCGTGCCCGCGTACCCGAGCACCGCACCTGCGAGGCGCGGCCCGAGCGCGAGCCCGTGGTCGGCCGCGACGGCGCCGCTCGCGGATTGCAGCTGCCAGGTGAGCCAGCTCGAGGCGGCGGCCAGCCCGAAGAAGGGGAGCTTCTCGAGCGCCAGCGCGGGCAGCTCCCGCGCGCAGCGCCAGCGCGCGAGCGGCCAGGCGTCGAGCAACAGCCACAGCGCGGGCCAGGCGACCGCGGTCGGCTTGCAGGCGAGTGCGGCGCCGTAGAGCAGCAGCGCCGCCGCATAGCATCGACGCCGCCCCTCACGCGCGTAGCCGAGCCAGGCCAGCGAAGCCGAGAGGCAGAAGCTCGCGGCGAGCAGCGTCTTGCGCTGCGAGATCCAGGCCACCGCCTCGACCTGCAGCGGGTGCAGGGCGAAGAGCGCCGCAACCGCGAGGCTCGCTGCGGAGTGCCCGCTCGCGCGCTGCAGCAGCGCGAAGAGCAGCATCGCGTTCGCGAGGTGCAACAGCGCGTTGACCCAGTGCGGCGGTCCCGCCGCCAGACCGAAGAGCTCGACGTCGAGCATGTGCGAGAGCAGCGTGAGCGGATGCCAGTTGGCCGCGACGACTGCCGTGAGGCTCCAGCGCAGCCCTTCGGCCGTGAGGCCGGCCGCGACGATCGGATTGCGCGTGACGAAGGCCGGATCGTCGTAGGCGAGGTATTCGAAGTTCCAGCTGCGCGCGTAGACGGCGAGAATCGCCAGCGCGAGCAGCCCCAGACGAGCCGACATCGGACTCAAGCTCTGCGCTGCGAACCCAAAGCGCGCTCCTCGCGCATCTCGAGACCTCACTCGCCGTATCCTTGTCCCAAACTCGCCGCGAACGGAAGCACCGCGGGCGTCAGGCTATCGCATCCGCCCCCGCGGCCCGGCGCGGATTGCGCTACCAAGGGCCGGGGTCTCGCGAGCCTGCGACCGCGGGCTCGCCGGTTCCAGGAGAATCGATGCCGGGGCCGCTGGCGGGCGTGCGCGTGGTCGAGCTGGGGGTCTGGATTGCCGGGCCGGCCGCCGCTTGCATCCTCGGCGATTGGGGCGCGGAGATCGTGAAGATCGAGCCGCCGGGTCTCGGAGACCCGGCGCGTTCGTTCGCGCGCATGCTCGGCGGCGATCTGCCCGGAAATCCGCCCTTCGAGATGGACAATCGCAACAAGCGCAGCGCGGTCGTGAATCTGCAGACTCCCGACGGTCTCGCGCTCGCGCTCGAGTTGATCGCAGCTGCAGACGTCTTCCTCACGAATCTGCGCCCGGCCGCACTGCTGCGCCTCGGTCTCGGCCACGAGACGCTGTTGCGGCGACACCCGCGCCTGATCTACGCGCTCGTGACGGGCTACGGCCTCTCCGGTCCCGAGGCCGAGCGCGGCGCCTACGACATCGCCGCGTTCTGGGCGCGCTCGAGCATCGCGTGGGCGCTGTCGCGTCCCGGCGAGACGCCGCCCTTCCAGCGCGGCGGCATGGGCGACCACGGCGTCGGCATGGCGACTGCGGCCGCGGTCTCTGCGGCGCTCTACTCGCGCGAGAAGACGGGAGAGGGCCAACTGGTCCACAGCTCGCTGCTGCGCCACGGCCTCTACACGCTCGCCTTCGACCTCTCGGTCGCGCTGCGCTTCGGCGTGTCGATCCAAGGCGGCAATCGCAAGACCATGGGAAACCCCTGTATCAACTGCTACCAGGACCGCGACGGCCGTTGGTTCTGGATCGTCGGGCTCGAGGGCGAGCGGCACTGGCCGCCGCTCTGCCGCGCGGTCGGGCATCCCGAGTGGCTCGAAGACCCTCGCTTCGCGAAGCCCGCCGAACGCGCGAAGAACGCAGCGGTGCTGATCGCCGATCTCGACGCGATCTTCGCGGCCAGGAGCCGTGAGGAGTGGGGCGCGATCTTCGACGCGCAGCAGGACCTCTGGTGGGCTCCGGTCCAGAGCGTCGAGGAGGTGCTCTGCGATCCGCAGGTGCTGGCCAGCGGCGGGCTCGTCGAAGTGCCCGACGGCCTGGGCAGCAGCACCTATCCGGCCACGCCCTGCGACTTTCTCGGCACGCCCTGGCAGCCGCGCAGCATGGCGCCCGCGCACGGCCAGCACACCGACGAGATCCTCGCGGAGCTCGGCCGCAGCCGGGACCAGATCGCCGCCCTGCGCGCGCGAGGCGCGGTGGCGTGAGCCGCTGGCGCAGCAGCTTCCCGGCCTTCGAGATCCCGGACTACCGCTGGCTCTGGAGCGGAAACGTCGGCTTCTTCTTCGCGATGCAGGGCCAGGCGATGATCGTTCGCCCCTGGATCGCCTATCAGATGACGGGCAGCGCGCTCGCGCTCGGCACGGTTTCCTTTGCGGCCGCGCTGCCGATGATCTTGTTCCCGCCTCTCGGCGGCGTGCTCGCGGACCGCTACGACCGCCGCAGCCTGATCGCGCTGTTCCAGAGCATCGTGATCGTGAACGAGATCATCGGTCTCACGCTCTACGCGACCGACACGCTCCAGTACTGGCACCTGCTCGCGCTCACCTTCATGAACGCCGGCGTGTTTCCGTTCATCATGCCGGCGCGGCAGGCGATCGTCGCGAACGTGGTCGGCCGCCAACGGCTCTCGAACGCGATGGCGCTCGGCATGACGGGGATGAACGCCGCGCGCGTCGCGGCGCCGCCGCTCGCGGGCTACCTGATCGGCGCGATCGGAGTGATCCCGACCTGGATCTTCGGCATCCTGCTCTACGCAATCGGCACGCTGAGCCTCGTGGGCGTGCAGCCCTGCCCGGCGCCGGCCGGCGCGCGCAGCGCCTCGATCGCGACCAGGCTCATGGAGGGCGTCCGCTATCTCGGCAGCCAGCGCCTGGTGCTCGTGCTGCTGCTCTTCGGGCTGATCCCGATGTTCCTGATGATGCCGTTCCAGAGCCTGCTCGTGGTCTTCAGCGAGCGCGTGTTCCACGTCGGCAGCTCGGGCCTGGGCCTCTTGAATGCAGCCGCGGGGCTCGGCGGCGTGGCCGGCTCGATCCTGATCGCCCTGCGCGGGCGCAGCGGCGGGCGGCTGCGCCTGATGCTCGGCGGCGTGCTCGGCTTCGGAAGCTTCCTGCTGCTGTTCACGCTCGCGCCGAGCTTCGCCTGGGCGCTGCCCTGCATCTTCGCCGCGAATCTGTGTGCGAGCATCTACGGAGTCGTGAACAACACCGCGATCCAGATGATGATCCCCGACGAGATCCGCGGACGCGTCTCGGCCTTCCTGATGCTCTCGTTCTCGCTGCCGATGCTCGGCACGCTGCCGCTCAGCGCCGTCGCAGAGCGCTTCGGAGCCCCCATTGCGGTCGGCGGCGCGGCCGTCATCGCGATGCTCGCAGGCCTGATCTTCGTCGCGCTCTCGCGCGAGCTGCGCGACGTCGACGCGCGCCTCGCACAGCTCGGAATCGACTAGCCCGATTTTCTCACCCGGTCGCCGAGCGCGGCCGCGGCCGTCATACATGGCGGCGGCGCGAATGGACTCACCGAATGGAAGACCAAGGATGGGACGACCCTCAAGGAACTCGATGAAATGGCCTAACCAGAGAATGAAGCTGACGGTCGGCCCCGGCGACCGCAGCTTTTCGGCAAGGCGTTACCCGGCCCGATCGAGTAGAGGCAACGCGTGTGACACTCGAACCCAAGCCAGATGACGCGACGAATCTACACTGATACCTCGGTCATCGGTGGATGCCTCGACGTTGAGTACCAGGCGGGGTCATCGGCACTGATCGACGCCTTCGTCGTAGGCAGCGAGATTCTTGTCATCTCGGATTTGACTCTTATCGAGCTCGCGCAAGCGCCGGTCGCGGTGCAGCAGGTTCTCGATCGCGTTCCGGAGCGACATCGTGAGGTCGTTGAGCTGACCGAGAGCGCTGCCGCCCTCGCGCAGGCGTACCTGAAGGCCGGTGTCGTCACCCGACGTCAACTCGTGGATGCTCAACACATCGCGGTAGCGACGCTTCATCGTGTCGATGTACTCGTGAGCTGGAACTTCAAGCACATCGTCAACCTGACCCGTATCCACGGCTACAATTCTGTGAACCTGCGGCGCGGACATCCCCTGTTGGAGATCCGGACACCCCTGGAGGTTCTCTCGTATGGCTAGAGCAACGGAACACGTCGACGCCGTAAGGCTCATGCGATCGATCCGAGATCGCCTCAGCAAGGAATTCGCGGGACTCTCGTTCGCAGAACAGCGTCGCCGCATCGAGGCGGCCTTGCGAACGCGAAAGCCGGCTGACAAGCGGATGCAGCCGGAACGCGCCGGCGCCGGTGCAACCGGCGGCCGCCATCGGGCGCGCGGCTGACCCGCTGGTCGGCCGCGCTACGCACAGGACCCTCGTGAGCTATCGGACGTGGATCGGGCGGTCAAACCGGCATAGGGGCTAGCTCAGTCCGACGAGAGCAGCTCCAGCAGGTTTCCGTCGAGGTCGCGGAAGTAGAGAGAGTGCCCCGACGCGCCATCCGCCGCGGGGCGCGGCAGCGGGCCGAGCTCGACCGCGGCGCCCGCGCGTTCGAGCTGTGCGCGAGCCAGATCGAGCGGCCCGTCCCAGCGGAAGCAGAGGTCCAGCGAGCCCGGAGTCGGCAGCCGCGCATGCGGTTTCGCGGGCGCCTGCGCCGGGTGCAGCGAGAGCCGGGAAGCTCCCACCTGCAGGATCATCACCGGAATCTTGCCCGCCCGGTACAGGTCTTCGAACATCACCTGGGCGCCGAGCGCGCGCCGGTAGAAGTCGGCCGCTGCGTGAATGTCGGCGACGGTGATCGCCACATGATCGATCGAGCGGATCGGCATGCTCGCACTCTATCACCGCGCGAGCGCCTCGCGCCGAGGCGCCTCAAGCCGCCTGGGCGCGAGGCGAGGCGAAGCCGAGTGAAGTGCGGGCAAGCCGTTTCGGCGCGCAGCGAGCCAAAGGCGAGCGGAGTGAAAACAAGCCGCCCCGGCGCGCAGCCAACCGCAGGCGGAGAGCGGGTTGGACCGGGCCGCTCCCGGCCCAGGACCCGCAAGGCTAGGCTATCGCGCGTGTCCACCCGCCGCACTGCTGCGCTCGCCCTCGTCGCCGCTCTGATCGCGCTCGGATGTCGCGCTCGGAATCCGGCACTCGACACGCAGCCCGCAGATCGGCCGATCGAGGACCCGAGCCCCGGCTATGCGACCTCCTCGGCCTGCCAGGCATGTCACCCCGCGCAGCACGCGAGCTGGCAGGCCTCCTATCACCGCCGGATGACGCAGGTCGCCGCGCCGGACAGCGTGGAAGCGCCCTTCGACGGGCGCACGCTGCAGCACCTCGACACGCGCGCGCGCGTCTCGCGCCGCGGCGAGAAGCACTGGATCGACATCGCGACCGCGAGCGGCGACCCTGCCAGCAGCTCGATCTCGGGCGCGGTCCAGCTCGTGACCGGATCGCATCACATGCAGATCTACTGGCTCTCGGCCGGCCGCGAGCGGGTCCTGCGCCAGGCGCCTTTCGTGTACCTGCGCGAGGCGCAGCGCTGGGTGCCGCGGCCCTCGATCTTCCTGCAGCCCCCGCTCGATCACATCAACCCCGAGGAAGGCCGCTGGAACACGACCTGCCTGATGTGCCACAGCACCGATCCGCGCCCCGGCATTCCGAATCGCAACACGCTCGCGACCGTCGACACGCGGGTCAGCGAGTTCGGGATCGCCTGCGAGGCATGCCACGGACCGGGCGAGGCGCACATCGCGCGCAACCGCGATCCGCTCCACCGTTATGGCCAGCACCTGGGCGAGCCGGACTCCGCCGAAATCGTGCAGCCCGCGAAGCTTTCGGCCGCGCGCAGCAGCGAGGTCTGCGCCCAGTGCCACGCGATCGCGTACTTCCGCACGCGCAACGAAGAGACCCAGTTCCTGCGCAGCGGCTTCCGCTTCCGGCCCGGCGACGAGCTCGCGAGCGAGCGCCCTGCCGTGCGCAGGCACGCCGCAGAGCAGCCACCGCTCGTCAAGAGATATTTCGATGGGGACTGGGACAACTCCTTCTGGAGCGACGGGATCGTGCGCGTCGCGGGCCGCGAGTACAACGCGCTCGCGGAGTCACCCTGCTTCGCGGGCGGCGAGCTCTCCTGCCTCTCCTGCCACGAGCTGCACCCCGACGCGGGCAATGCGCACACGCCCGCCGAGTGGGCCGAGGACCAGCTGCGCCCCGGCATGCGCGGCGACGCCGCCTGCGTCCAGTGCCACGCCGCCCCGGAGCTCGCGAGCGCAGCTCACACTCACCACACGCCGGCATCCGAAGGCAGCCGCTGTCAGAACTGCCACACGCCGTACACGACCTATGGCCTGCTCAAGGCGATCCGAAGCCACGCCGTCGAGAAGCCCGATCTCCGCACGACGCTCGCGACCGGGCGACCGAACGGCTGCGCGCAGTGCCATCTCGACCGCAGCCTGGCCTGGACGGG
This sequence comes from uncultured Spirochaetales bacterium, assembly GCA_964437835.1. Lineage (GTDB taxonomy): Bacteria > Myxococcota_A > UBA9160 > UBA9160 > SMWR01 > CAYTJA01. Next base: position 1,351 of record CAYTJA010000040.1, on the reverse strand, counting down.
CCAATGGCTCGAGAGCTGGTACGCACAGCCGCGGCCCGAGCTCTCCGAAGATCAGCGCCGCATCGCCGCCGGCGCGCTGTGGGCGCTCACCGGCGATGCCGGGCAGCGCGCGTTGATCGCGTGGAGCCTGGGCTGGGCACCCGCGCGAGAGGCCTCGGGCACGGCCTGGATGCCGCCCTATCTGCTGCAGCTGATGGCGAACGAACCTTACGACGCGGTGCGCTTCATCGCGGAGCGCTCGCTGCGCAGCTTGCCCGGTTACGAGAAGCTCGCCTACGACTTCCTGGCTCCGCCCGAGCAGCGGCTGCAGCGCGTGCAGGCCGGCGCCCTGCGCTTCGAGCGGCTGCTCGCAAAGGGGCGCGCGCGCGGTCGCCCGGAGACCCTCGTCGACGAGTCCGGCTTCCGCACTGCTGAGTTCGACCAGTTGGCCGCGCAGCGAAACGACCGCGACGTCGCGCTGCACGAGTAGGGTGCGCTTGCTCGCCGCGCGACTCTGTGCGCTGATGCTGCTAGGCGCGTGCAGCCCGTCGGATCCCGTTTCGCTGCCCGCGCCGCCGCGCCCGCACCTGCTGCTGATCTCGCTCGACACGCTGCGCCGCGACGCCGTCGGCGTCTACGCGCCGGGACTGCCCTCGCGCACGCCGGTGCTCGACGCGCTCGCAGCGCGCGGTCTGCGCTTCGAACGCGCGCTCGCACCGATTGCGTTCACGCTGCCATCGCACATGAGCATGTTCACGGGCCTCTACCCCGACGCGCACCAGGTAGTCGAGAAGCGCGCTCGGCTCGCGGCCGGCGTGCGGACGCTGCCCGAGCACCTGCAACAGTCCGGCTATCTGACCCTCGGGCTCGCGACGAACGCGTGGCTGAACGCCGGCTATGGCTTCGCGCGAGGCTTCGACCACTACCAGCAGCTGCGCTGGCAGAAATCCGAATCGATCAGCGCGGGGCGCCTGAACGCGGAGGCGCTCGAGCTGCTCGACCGCCGCGCGCGGCCCGGACGACCGATCTTCCTGTTCTTGCACTACCTCGACGCGCACTCCGACTGGGGCGAGCTGCCCTACGACTCGCCCGCGGAGCTGCGCGCGGACCTGCCGATCGCGGCGCGGGAGTTCTGCACACCGAAGGGCAGTTGCGCGACGCGCTTCCTGCTCGCGCTCGATCGCGCAGAGGCCGGCGTTCCGCAGCCCGTCGTCGCGAAGATCCACGAGCTCTACCGGCGCGGCGTGCAGGCGCTCGACGCCGAGCTCGGCCGGCTGTTTGCGGCTCTCGAGCTGCGCGGTTTCCTGCAGCACGCGATCGTCATCGTGACCTCGGACCACGGCGAGGAATTCCGCGAGCACGGCCGCTTCGG
>CAYTJA010000039.1:0-32728 GCA_964437835.1 uncultured Spirochaetales bacterium | reverse complement strand
GCGAGGAAGCGGCGCGGCGCTCGATCTTCGGTGGGCTCGTCGCCAGCGGCTCGCACGTGATCGCGATCTGGACGCGCCTGTCACTCGCCGCGCGCCGCGAGTCGCGGCCCTGGGCGACGCTGGCCGGGCTGGGCTCGGAGCTCGAGATGCGTACGCCGACGCGGCCCGGCGACGAGCTGCGCTACGCGGGCGAGGTGATCGAGAAGCGCGAGTCGACCAGCCGCCCCGGGGCCGGGATCGTGCGCACGCGCCACCGCCTGTTCAACCAGCGCGACGAGGTCGTGTTCGAGTCGATCTCGGCGGTCCTGGTCAAGCGCCGGAGCCCTGACCCGGCTTGAAGAATCCCGTCCGGGTCCGGATGATGGCGGCCCAGGAGGCAAGAGCATGTCCAAGGGAATGAACGCGACCCACGTCGGTGCGTCCGATCTGCCATTCGTCGAGATCGGGGGCGGGAACAAGCTGAAGCTGCTGCAGGTCAAGCGCGGCGAGGGCCTGTGGATCGTCGAGAACATCTTCATGGCCGGCTACGAGGTGCAGACGCATCGCCACACTGGGCCCGTCTGGGGCTACACGTACGCCGGGGCGTGGAAGTACAAGGAGTACGACTACGTCAACCGCGCCGGGTCGTTCCTGTACGAGCCCGCGGGCTCGATCCACACGCTGCAGTGCATCGAGGACGGCACGAAGGTCTTCTTCCACATGCACGGCGCGAACCTGAACCTCGATGCCAACGGCAAGGTCGAGTCGGTGGCCGACGGCCTGATCACGCTCGAGTTCTACTATGCGGCGTGCCAGGCACAGGGCTTGCCGCGCCCGCAGGTCCTCGTCGAGTAGCGCCGGCCAGCGGCGAGCCCGCTTCGCGGCCGCGAGTGGGGTTCCGATTCCGAACCACGACGCCCGCGCCCGCGTCAACGCGCCGGGCGCGCGTGCTCTGCGACGTAGGCGTCGATGCGATCTCCGATGTAGTCCATCTCGCGGTCGCCGAGCGCGTGGTTCATCGGCAGGATCAGGCCCCATTCCATCACGCGGTCGGCGTTCGGGAGGCCTGCCGGGTCGACGCGCATCGGCTTGTCGCGAAACGCGGGCTGGCGCACCGCGTTGCCGGTCCAGACCATGCGCGTGTCGATGCCGTGGCCCTCCATGTATTGCTGCAGCTGGCTGCGCCGGATTCCGGACTCGGGGCGGATCAGGATCGGGTACATGTGCCAGGCGGTGTCGATGCCCGGCGTCGTGCGCGGCAGCGTGAAGCAGGCCGGATGCGCGGAGATGCGCTTCGAGAGCAGCTCGAAGTTGCGCTTGCGGCGCGCGAGATTCAGCGGGAGCTTGCGCATCTGTACCACGCCGAATGCAGCCGACATCTCCGAAGGCTCGAAGTTCCAGCCGAGCTCGTCGAAGATGAAGAGGTCGTCGTACTCGAGGCCGTCGAGCTCCGAAAAGAAGCGGCCCTTGCCCTTCTGCGAGCCGAAGAACTGCAACTCGCTGCGCCGGCCCCAGCGGCGCAGCAGCAGGCAGCGATCGGCGAGCTCCGGATCGTCGAGCAACACCATGCCGCCCGTGCCGCCGGCCGTGATGATGTGCGAGAGCGCGAAGCTCGTGACGCTGATGTCGCTGCGCGTGCCGGTAGGCGTTCCGTTCTGGGTCGAGCCGAGGCAGTCGCAGCTGTCCTCGATCACGCGCAGGCCACGCCGCTCTGCAATGTCGCGGATCGCATCCCAGTCGGGACAGTTCCCGGTGAGGTTCGGCGCGAGGATCGCCCGCGTGCGCGGGCCGAGGTTGCGTTCGATCTTGTCGACGTCGATCTGGTAGCTGTCGGGCGTCACGTCGACGAAGACCGGCACCAGCCGGCTGCGGATCATCGGTGCTATGTCCGTCGAGAAGGTGAGCGGGGAGGTAAGGATCTCGTCGCCGGGCTCGAGCCCCAGCAGCTCGATCGCGAGGTAGAGCGCCGACGAGCCCGAGTTGCACATGATGCCGCGGCGCTTGCCGAAGAGCTCTGCGACCAGGCGCTCCATCTGCTTCGTGCGCTTGCCGATGCGCAGCGCACTCGGGCCGCCCTGCAGCACTTCGACGACGGCGTCGATCTCCTGCTGGTCGTGCACGCTGCCCGCATACTCGATCCGCATCGGACAGAACTCCGCTCCGGCTCTCAGCGCCTGGACTAGCGCTTCGCCGCGCGCGAAAAGGCGCGCAGCTCGCGCGGAATGTCGGGGCCCGCGGGCATGTAGACGATCTCGTTCGCGCCCGCAGCCACCGCCTTCTCGAGCTTCGCGCGCAGGGCGCCGTCGTCGCCGGTCCAGCCGCTCTGGGTGAGGAGCGGGCCCGCAACGTCGAGCAGGAAGCGCTCGCGCTCGGGGATCGACTCGACGTGCCCCTCGTGCACCGCGAGGTGGCGTTCGCCTTCGGGCCGCTCGCTCTCGATGCGCCGCCGCCACTCCGCGCCGCCCGGGAGCTGATCGACGGCGGCGGGCGCGAACTCCCAGGTCGCGTGGTACATCGCCTTGAACCAGGGCCCTGCGGCCTCGCGCACGCGCGGCGTGCGATGGTCTTCGCCGGGATCGAGCACGCTGCCCGAGACCATCAGCGCGCAGTGCGGAAAACCGGCCACCGGCTCGCCCGCGAGCATCACGCCGGTGCCGAGCTCGCGCGCGGTCGCCAGGCCCTTCGGCCCCATCGGGGCCAACAGCATCGGCACCTCGATCGGCCGCTTCGGCGCGAAGCCCGGCACGTGCAGCATCTGGCACGCGGCGCCGTCGATCTCCACGACCTCGCCGCGCAGCAGGCCGCGCAGCTGCTGCACGAAACGCGCCATCGCCTTCCAGCCCATCGCCTTCTGCCCCATCGCGCGGCGCGCGGTGTAGCCGCTGCCGAACGCGCAGACGAGGCGGCCCGGCGCCAGCTCCTCGAGCGTCGCGATCGCCGAGGCGGTCACCATCGGATGCCGCAGGCTCGGCACCGCGACCGCGGTGCCGATTCCGATCCGCGCGCAGCCCTCCGCAACGCGTGCGAGCGCGATCCAGAGGTCGCCGTAGAGCGCGGGCGAGTCGTAGCAGTAGAAGCGCGCGTAGCCCGCGTCTTCGGCCGCGCGCGCGAGCTCGACGCTGTCCCGCCGCGGCGGCATCCCACACGAGAGCACGACTTCGGGCATCGGATCCTTCGGGGTCTGTGAAGGCCCGACGATAGTCCGGCGCGAGAACACAGGTCAAGCCACCGCGCCCCGCACGCGCGACCCTCGGGACGGGCTAGGATGCGCGCATGCCGTGCAGCCCGAGCCACCCCGAGATCGACCTGCTCGACGGCGCCTTCTACGCCGGCGACGTCCACCGCCACTACGACTGGATGCGCGCGAACGCGCCGGTCTACTTCGATCCGAAGACCGATACCTGGGCGCTCGCGCGCTACGAGGACGTAGGCCGCGCCTCGCGCCACCCGGAGCTCTTCTGCAACGGGCGCGGCATGCGGCCGCACATGCAGGACCCGATCGTCCCGAGCATGATCAACATGGACGATCCGATGCACAAGCGCCGCCGCAATCTCGTGAACCGAGGCTTCACGCTGCGCCGCGTCGCGGCCCACGAGGCGAAGATCCGCCAGATCTGCGGCGAGCTGATCGATCGCGTGGCGCCTCTCGGGCGCTGCGACTTCGTGCGCGACCTCGCCGCGCCTCTGCCGATGGTGATGATCGGCGACCTGCTCGGAATCGAGCCCGAAGATCGGGACCAGCTGCTGCGCTGGAGCGACGATCTGCTCGTGCTCACGACCAGCCACTTCGACGCCGCGATGGAGGCGCGCTCGAAGCGCGCCTCCGAGGAGTACGCGGCCTACTGCCTGCGCGTCGTCGCAGACCGGAAGGCCAAGCCCGGTGACGACCTGATGAGCCTGCTCGTGCACTCGGAAGTCGACGGCGAACGACTCGACCCGCTCGGCGTGATCCACGAGAGCATGCTGATCCTGATCGGCGGCGACGAGACGACGCGCCACGTGATCACCGGCGGCATGCAGGCGCTGCTCCAGAACCCCGCGCAGCGCGAGCGCCTGATTCGCCACCCCGAGGCGATCCCGACCGCCGTCGAGGAGCTGCTGCGCTGGGTCTCGCCGATCCACAACATGTCGCGCACGACGACGCGAGACGTCGAGATCCGCGGCGAGACGATCCCGAAGGGGTCGTCGGTGCTGCTGCTCTACGCCTGCGCGAACCGCGACGAGGAAATCTTCACGCGGCCGCACGAGCTGGACACGACCCGCGATCCGAATCGCCACGTCGCCTTCGGCGGCAACGGCCCGCACTTCTGCCTCGGCGCGTCGCTGGCGCGCCTCGAGCTGCGCGTGATGTTCGAGGAGCTGCTGCGCCGGCTGCCCGACCTCGAGCTCGCAAGCGAGGGCCGCCTCCCGCTCCGCCATTCGAACTTCATCATCGGCATCGAAGAGATGCCGGTCCAGTTCACGCCGCGCGAGCCCGAGGGCCTGGGCGGGCGCACGCCGATCCTGCGCGATGGCCGGCTCTGAGCCTCTGGGCTCGCCACGCCACTGGATCCAGGCCACCGGGAGACGCGACCAGCGTCCCGCAGCCCTCCCGCTCCATTGACGCCGCTGGAACGCGCGGCGATCCTGCCGGCCCGGTATGAGCGCGCCCGCTCCGGCATCGAATCCCCGCGTGGTGGCCTGGCTCGTCGCCGCGCTGTGCATGCCGCTGCCGTGGCTGCTGGCCGACGCCGAAGCGCTCGGTCACGGAACGACCGTCGCGATCACCGGCATCGCGATCATCGGCTCGGCATTCCTGCTCTCGTGGTCGGTCGAGCTCGGCGAGCGCGACATCCCCCAATCGCTGGCGCTGCTGGTGCTCGGGCTCGTGAGCGTGCTGCCCGAATACGCGGTCGATCTGACCTTCGCGATCAAGGCCGCCGAAGACCCTGCCTACACGCACTACGCCGTCGCGAACATGACGGGCGCGAATCGCCTCCTGATCGGCTTCGGCTGGACCTCGGTGGTGCTGCTGGCCTGCTGGCGCGCGCGCACACCGGCGCTCCTGATCCCTCCGCACCACAACCTCGAGCTGCGCTTCCTGCTCTACTCGACGCTCTATTCCTTCACGATTCCGCTCAAGGGATCGCTGAACTTTCTCGATTCCGCAGTCCTGCTCTCGCTGTTCTTCTGGTACGCCTACGAGGCCTCGAAGGGGCACCACGAGGAAGTCGATCTCGTCGGGCCGGCGGCCTGGATCGACGCGCGCACGCAAGACTTGAGCCGGCGCGCGGTGGCGTTCGGTCTGCTCGCCTTCGCCACGGGCGCGATTTTCGTCTCCGCCGAGCCCTTCGCCGAGAGCCTCGTGGAGCTCGGGCACGAGCTGCCACCGGGAATGATCGACGAGTTCGTGCTCGTCCAGTGGGTCGCGCCACTGGCTTCGGAATCGCCCGAATTCCTGGTGGCCCTGATGTTCGCCTGGCGCATGCGCGGCGACGTCGCGATCGGCGCGCTGATCTCGTCGAAGGTGAACCAGTGGACGCTGCTCGTCGGCGCCCTGCCGATCGCCTACGCCATCGCCTCGCAGGCCTGGATCGGGCTGCCGCTCGACGCGCGCCAGTCCGAAGAGCTGCTGCTGACGTCGGCACAATCGCTGCTCGCCGCGATGTTGATCGTGGATCTCGACTTCTCGCGCCTCGAGGCCGTGCTGCTCGCGGCGGCTTTCTCGGTGCAGCTCTTCTTCCCGGATGCCGCCGTGCGCCAGGCCTTCGCCTACCTCTACATCGCGATCTTCGTGCTGCTGATGATCTACTCGCCCGAGCGCCGCCGCGCCTTCATCGCGGTGCTGCGCTTCCGCAGCTAGTGCGAGCGGGCCAGGATCACGAGCGCGACCCGGGCAGCAGATGGGGCGCTGCGCGGCCGGCCAGGAGCGGCAGATCGAGATAGGTCTTGATGCCCGGCTCGGCGCGACACACGTAGGGAATCGCGTTCACGCAGTGCATCGCGGTCGCGACGATGCCGGGGTTCCGCTTGCGGCCGCTCTCGATCGACTCGGGATGCAGGCCGTGGAAGCTGACCTGCAGCGACGGATCGCCGCTGATCTCGACCTCGAAGCGCTCGCCGCCGGGTCCGAAGCTCCATGCAGGGTCGAGATGGGCCTCGCCCATCAGCCAGTTCACGCGCACGCTGATCACCGGCTCACCGCGCACCAGGCCCTGCCAGGTGAAGCGCTGCGCCGCGACGCGGCCGGGCTCGATGCTGCCGATCGGCGTGTCGTGCAGCGCGGCGGTCGCGAGCGCGATCTCGTGCGTCTGTCGCTTCTGCGGCTCGAGCTCGAGGCCGAGCTCCGCGGCCAGCATGTCGATCGACTGCATGAAGCCCGCTCCGAGGATCACGAGCATCGGGCTGCGGCGCGCCTCGTCGGCGGTTTTCCCGAACTGCATGATGTCGCCGACGACGTAAGGGGCGGCGTAGGTACGGATGTCGGAGAACTCCTCCGCGCGCACGTGGGTGATCGCGCGCGACAGCGCCGACAGCATCAGCGGAAAGCGCTCGGTGATGCCACCCGGGTGGATGCCAGTCCCGTGCAGCGTGCTGTGGCCTTTGCCACAGGCCGCGCTGATCTCGGTCAGATCGACGCTGCGGAACGGATACACCCAGCCCACCGGGGTGACCACGTTTGCGCCCGAGGCGAGGATGCGCGCGACTTCTGCAGCCTTCCCGACGACGGGGCTGTAGACGACGCAATCGGCACGCAGCGCGAGCAGCGCCTCCACGTCGCGCGTCGCGCGCAGACCGAGCGGCGCGCGCCCGAGGATCTCGCCGACGTCGCGCCCTTCCTTGGCCGCGCCATGCACCCAGCAGCCGACGAGCTCGAGCTCGGGATGCGAGAGCACGCCCTCGATCGCGGCGCGGCCGACGCCGCCCGTAGCCCATTGGATGACGCGATAGGTCATGACGGCGCTCCCTCCGATCGGGCCCGCTGCGCGCCGAGCCGCCGCCCCGTTGCGGCGGCCCTCTTTTAGCACGCAATCCGCTTCGAGTACGCTGCGCCGGCCCGCAGAGGAGATTTCCGCTGGTGCAGCGATCGATCCGGCTCCTCCAGGAGCTCGTCCGCGATCATTCCGGCGCGCTGCTACTCGGCTTCGCATGTGCGGGCGCCGTCGCGGGAATCGCGGGCCGCGAAGCCCGCGTGGATTTCCGCATCGAGAGCCTGATGCGGGCCGGCGATCCGGAGCTGCTGCGCAATCGCTGGCTCGAGCAGCGCTTCGGCAACGACGAGGTGTTGACCCTCGCGTTCGAGCTCGGACATCCCTTCACGAGCGGCGACCTGCGCGCCCTGGCAGTGCTCTCGGATCGCATCGCCGCGATCGAGGGAGTCCTGGAGGTGATCGATCTCTCGACGGTCGAGGACGTCCGCAGCCGCGGCGGCGCGATCGACGCCTCGCCGCTGCTCGACCGCGAGCGCCTCGCCCATGCCGACGACGGCGGCCTCGAGGGGCTCTGGGAGCGCGTCTTCGGCCACCGCCTTTACGATCGGCTGCTGGTGTCGCCGGCCCTCGACGTGCTCGCGATGCGGATCCTCCAGGCTCCGGCGGATCCGGAGCATCCGCAGCGTTCGCAGCAGGTCGTCGCAGCGGTCCACCGCGTGCTCGCCGATGCAGCTCCGCGCTGGCAGGTCCATGCGGTGGGTCCTCCCGAGACAGAGTTCCTCGCGGACTCGCTGCTGCGGATCGATCTCGCCTCGCTCGGCGTGCTGGCGCTGCTGCTGCTGCTGGCCGTCGTCGCCGCGGCGACTCGCCGCGCAGCCGCCCTGCTCTCGATCGCAGCGCTGGTCGCATTCTCCGAGCTGATGCTATTCGGCTGGTTCGGGATCTCGGGCACTCCGATCACGCTGGTGACAGAGCTCGCTCCGGCCATCCTGATCGCGCCAGTCGCAATCTCGGGCATCCATGCGCTCGGCCTGCTGCAGCAGCTCGGCCCCGCGGAGCGCCCCGCGTGGGCGCTGATCGAAAGGCTCTGCGCGCCGGCCCTCGTCGCAAGTGCATCGAATGGCATCGGCTTCCTCTCGCTGCGCTGGGTCGGCGTGCCGGCGCTCTCGGATCTCGGCACGGCACTCGGCGCCGGAATCGCAGCGGCCTGCGCCGCCTCGCTGCTCGGGCTGCCGGCGTGGGTCGAGCGCTTCGGGAATCCCGCGCGCGCGGTCCCGGCCACGGGCTGGATGCAGCGCGCGGCAGGTCTCGGGCTGCGCTTCGCGCGCCGCCCCCTGCTCACGCTCGGCATCGCCGCGCTGCTGATCGGCGCATCGATTGCCGGCTGCCTCCGACTCGAGCTCGAAGCCGACCCGCTGCGCTATTTCCGCCCGGACCACCCGCACGTCGTCGGCTCGAATCTCGTCGCCCGCGAGCTCGCAGGCACGCGCGTCCTGTCCGTGGCGATCGAGACGCAGCAACCGGGCGGCGCGCTCGAGCCCGAGGTGTTGCGCCTCGCGGCGACACTGATCCGGGAAGCGCGCGCTTCAGGCAGTTCCCCGCGCAGCAGCTCGCTGCTCGACCATCTCTGGCTGCTGGACGCGGCGCTGCGACCGGGAGAGCCCCCGCGCGAGATCCTGCCGAGCCGCGAGCTCGCCGCGGAGGTCCTGAGGCTCTACGCAGCCGGCGGAGACATCGGCGACCTCCGCCACGTGATCGACGCCGATCGCTCGAGCCTGCAGCTGCTGCTCAGCCTCGACACCACGTCGAGCGTGCGCATCCTCGAGCTGCGCGACCGCCTGCTGCAGACCGCCGCGGAGATCCCGGGCGCCCCCCGAGTCGAAGTGCTGGGGCACGCGGTTCTGTTCTCGAAGATCTCGCACGCGATCGTCCACGGCACGACGCGTGGCCTCGCCCTGGCACTGCTCTGCAGCGGCCTCGCGCTGGCGCTCTCGCTGCGCTCGCTGCGCCTGGCCGCGCTGGCGCTGGTCGCGAATGCGATTCCGATCGCTGTCTGCGCGGGCGCGCTGGGCTGGGCCGGGATCCCGCTCTCGCTCGGCACGAGCCTGCTCGGCTGCGCTGTGCTCGGCCTGTCCGTCGCCGCCAGCGCCCACGTCTTCGCGCAGCTCGACCGCCGCCGCGGACTCAGGCTCTGCTACGCGCGGGTCGCTCTCCCCCTGATGCTCGCGGGAATAGCGCTCTGTACGGGCTTCGGCGCGCTCGCGTTCTCGCAGTTCCAGACGCTCGCGCTGCTCGGCCTCGTAGGCGTGCTGACCTCGATCACGGCGCTCGCCTGCCTGCTGTGGCTGCTGCCGTCGCTGCTGGTGCTCGCGGGCCATCCGCTGGACGCAGAGGGCGGCGAGAGGCGGTAGCCCCAAGTCGGGTGGTTTGCTTCCGGGCGCGCGTTCTCAGCGGCTCCGCGGGTAGCTCCCATTTTGATCTCGACGACCCCTACGGGACGCCCATGGACCTGGCCCTCGCTACTCGGAGCCCAGCGAGTCGTATTCGCACTTCCTCGATGATCTCTTGGACGAAATTCTCAAGAAGGGGCACGGCAGCGGCAAGTATCGCGGGACGGCAGTCGGAGAGGGGGATCTTCGCTGTGGCGTCGAGAAGTCGATCCGGGCTGTCGTCTCCCTCTACCACCTCGAAGTAGTGTCGCGCGAGGAGGCGCCAGCCATCCCCAGAGCGACCGTAACCCAGATCCCAGTAGTCGTGCGGGACAAAGGCGCATGGTCTCTTCTTGGCAAGAAAAAAGAAGCCGGGCCATAGCTCAGATCCCGGATTCGCCGCATTAATCGCCGCCTCCACGGAGGAGACGATCTCGCTCAGCGAGGCAGATTCGTCTTTGAGCTGCTTTGAGAGTTCGGATAGTTCAGACAAAGTATCTTTCAGTGCCATCATTCTCGTGGTCCCTACTTGCGGCATTCCACATCTCGGCCGCCTATCGACGTGTAGCCGAGCCATTCTATCCCGCGAGCCTACTCCGAAGGCGCCCCAATTAACGAGAGCGGGAGGGCGGACAGCCCCATCCCCGCTGGTTGAACGGAGGCGCGGTACCAAGTCACCCCATGCGGCCGATCCAACCCGCGGCTTGCATGTGCGAAAAAACCACGTCGCGACTGACCCGCAGCCAGCGGCCTTGATCTGCATCTCGTTGGATCTGGGAGCGTAGTCGATCAGCGAGTTGCCGCGCGTTGTCGTAGTTCGGCTTTAGGGGATGGGAATGTCGCCTCGCTCCGCTGCTGAGGAGCTCAACGAAGACGATCGACTTCGTACCAAGGTAGGAACGACCGGTTTTTCCGTAGAGAAGGGGATGGGCAAGGTCGAGGTTGTCTGACATCGAAATGAGAACCTTAAGTACCTCGATGACCAGGTCGTCGTGGCCGTCGTCGACAAGGCGAATTTTCTCGATGAGATCGTTGAGAGACCTAACAACTCGGAACTGATAGTCGTCCTGTATCTGGAGAATCTTGAACATCGGATCGGTGCGCGGGTCGATAGGTCGCGATCCGCCTTGCTCTTCGGGGTATCTGAGCCAGATGAAGAATTTGGCGCGCATATCGTGGTAGAGCAGGTCATAAGAGATGTTTGTCTCCAGCCGGCAGGAAGGGCAACGGAAGGTAGATAACTCCCCGCGCAAGAGCGCCGCCTTGAGTTTCGGGTCTTCGGTCGCGTTGACGCTTGCATAGCACAAAAACTCAAATGGCTTGCCGCATCCGGGACATTGCAACGATTCGCGGAAGGCCTTGCTCACGCGCAACCTCTTTGTACTTGGTTCATAGGGACAAGCATCTCTTCAGCATTCACTGGGAGGGGCGGCACGGTATGAGTAGCGGCCCCCCCTACGCGATAACCGGCACGCCGGTAACGTACGGATCCAAGCCTTGGGGATACCGACGCATGAACCGCTCGTAGTTCGCCAGAAATCGAGGCGAACGCTCGGCCTGCTGGAGCCACGCCTCGGCAGCCTCGACGACGTCGCTGCAGAAGACTCGGACGTCAATAATCAGGACATCATTCACGATGCCGTTGTGGATGATGACTCTGGTCGCGTCCGGCTCCACGAAGAGGATGCGAGAATAGGTGCTCCTCGGGTGCTGGGATCTTCCTTGGTGGAGGAGTGAACAACGGTAGAAATAGCAGTCGCTGCCAGTGAACGAAGGCCTATCGAAGATCCGGTATTGAGGGGCCACGTGCCGGTCGAACCATGCCGTGTACTGCTCGCGGGTCGCTTCGCCGCTCTCAGATTCAAGGGCGCTACAGATGTCGGGGAGAGCGAGCGTTGGGAAGAGAGCGAGATAGAAAAGGTTGGTCTCAAGCGCGCCGCGGACCTGGGAAAGGAGATCTCGCAAACCACGCACCTCAAGGCCATGAGGGGGCCGCCCAACGAATGGGCCGCCGAGCGGTTGGTCCACCCGTGCGAAGGCTACCACCGGCGCGTGGCACGGTGTTAGATCAACTTGGCCTTCACAGCCCGTCAACCAAGTCAAGATCGAGGCAACCCGTGGGGCCGCGAAACGCGCTGCGGTGGTTATCGTGTGGAATCGAGCGGTTGCGGATCGGTGGGCCTGCCCCGGCGGGGCCTCGAGAAAGTGCCTAGCGCTCGCCCGGCACCTCCGCAGGATCGATGCGGCCGTGTCGCAGCCAGCCCGTGGCCAGCAACCAGGTTCGAGGCTCGGCCACGGGCGCAGCCCCGGAATTCGCGACGCCCGACGGCGCGCGGTGCCAACCTCGGAACCACGGGGCCGACGACGCTTCGTCGGCCCGGACCGGTGGCGTCGATCGAGTTCGCTGGAAGAAATGATGGCGTGCGTTCAATAGCACGTATGCGAGAGCATTGCGGACCTGGCGCGGGCTGCGGAGCAGACTGAAGTGGTAGCGCTCCGCGAGCACCGGGCCGCGGCGGTGCAAGATCCGGTGGACGGCTCGCGCAAGGCGCGAGCCGATCGACTTCAAACCGCGCCCGAGTGCACCGCGGTCGTGGGCCTCGACGATCAGGTGGACGTGGTTGCGCTGGAGTGAGAAGTGGACGACGCGGAAATCTCCTCGCTCGCAGGCGGCTGCGAAGGACCTCCGAACCTCGCGGACGAGCAAGGTGCCTCGCAGAGATGGAAGGCCCGAGCGCAATCGCCATGTGACGAGGCATGGGAAGCGCTCCGGGAACGATTCGCGCATGCGGTGACGGACGGACGGCCGAGGGCCGGCCCTGCGGCCGGCGCCGGAACGCAGCCCTCCCCAGCGAGTCGGGGGACGCAGATTCATGTCGAGCTGACGGCTTTGCTTCTTCATGACCGCGAGCATGAACTAGCAGCGTGACGGATCAGGTCACACGCTCGAGGACTCCACTTGATTCGGGCGATCTTTTCTGGCTGCATATGGCTCGGCGCTGCGCGGGGCCGGGTCGGAACCACGAGTACCTGCAGTTTCGAACGCAGAGCTGCGCTGCTTCTACCACTCGTGCGGGCGGCTCGAGTGCCAGCGTTGGGAACACTACGAGCGATTCGCGGCGATGATCGAGCGCCGCTGGGACGGCATCGACGCGTCGCTGTTCACGGCTCGCTACGCTGCGCCGGTTTCAGCGGCGCGCGCGTGATGGCGCTCAACCGTGCGGGGCCGAGGAGGGTCCTCGGGACCGCCGCTCCGTCCGCTGAGAATCGATCCACGGCCGATCATCCGCAATCTCATGATCACTCGGGCGGGGGTACTGACCGGCTCCATCACGAGGCCCGCCGCTCGGGCCACTCACCGAGCACCGGTTACGCCCGCGTTCTGCAAGGCTTTGCGCTGGGAAGGGGCGCCAATCCGCCGCGCCGCGGACAGCTGCTTTCCGCGGTCGTGCTTGTCGAACTCGTCCACGACCTCGACGACGCGGCGGGCGTACTCGTCGGGCTCCGTCGTTCGAGACAGGCACGCGAACCACGCCGGCAACACCTTTGCCCAGTCGACCCCCACCTGCCACGAACCCCCCTCGTCCGCGAAGAAGACGACGTCGTCGTGGCACTCATCGACGTACCGAAGCACGCCGAGGATGAGCTCAATTGTTTCACGAATCTCGGCCGCGTCGCCCTTCGACACCTGGGCTACGCAGCGATCGAGGATCCGGTTGCTGTCGGCAATGAAGGCTCGCGTGCCCGTGGACTTGTCCATGAAGTTCTTCAAGTTGACGTTGAAGCTCTCGTAGTACTTCCCGGCGCGGCTGGCCGTGTCGAACGCTCGGACCTCGGCGAGCAGGTTCTTCGTCCCCGGGTCGTCCGGGTGCAGCTGCTTCGCGTCCAGGTAGCGACTGACGAGCTTCGCCAGCTTGGCCGGTGGCAGGAGGTCGATAGCGTCGTCGAGCATGCAGAAGACGTACTCGTCGCCGAGCCGACGCAGCGCGGCGCGCAGCTTGTCGCGATCGATCGCGGACGCGGCTGGCTTCCTTCCCGAGGTCGAGCCCCGCTTCGTCGGCTGCTTCTTGGCCACGTTGCTCAGCTTCGACTCAACCAGGTTCGGTAGGCCTCGATCCAATCGGCGCCGGACGGCTTCGACGACGGCAGTGGAAGATCCACGAGGGCGATCGCCTAGCGGCCCCGGCCGCCGGTGCAGATGGCGACGATCTGGCGGTCGAGCTGTCGGATGGTTCAGCCCCCGCGAAGCGCCTCAGTTTCGTAGAACCGCCTCGCCTCCGCGCTGCGCACGCCCAGGAGGCGCACGTAGTGCGACCAGGGCAGCGGGAAGGCCGGTAGCTCAGCACGACCGTCTGCACGAGTCGTCGCGCTAGAAAGTGCAGACGCCGTCTGCACAATCTCCCGGTAGGCGAGGAAGAAGGCTCCTCCTCTCGCTCGTGGACCGCGTGAGCTGATCGCAGCGCTGGTCGCGTTCTCAGAGCTGATGCTGGTCGGCTGGTTCGGGATCTCGGGCACTCCGATCACGCTGGTGACAGTGCTCGCTCCGGCGATCCTGATCGCGCCAGTCGCAATCTCGGGCATCCATGCGCTCGGGCTGCTGCAGGAGCTCGGCCCCGCGTGGGCGCGGATCGAAAGGCTCTGCGCGCCGGCCCTCGTCGCAAGTGCATCGAATGGCATCGGATTCCTCTCGCTGCGCTGGGTCGGCGTGCCGGCGCTCTCGGATCTCGGCACGGCACTCGGCGTCGGAATCGCAGCGGCGGGCGCGGCCTCGCTGCTCGGGCTGCCGGCGTGGGTCGGGCGATTCGGGAATCCCGCGCGCACGGTCCCGGCCGCGGGCTGGATGCAGCGCGCGGCAGGTCTCGGACTGCGCTTCGCGCGCCGCCCCCTGCTCACACTTGCGATGGTACGAACCCTGCTGGCGGAGAATCACGCGCGCGCAGCGCGCGTTCGCCGCGCTGCTCGGCTTCGGCGTGGCACACCCGCGCGCGCGCCGCGCGGGGTTCCGGGCGCTCGCGGCGGCGCCGAAGCTGTTCGAGTTGCTGCTGCGCCGCGCGGCATCGGAGCGCGGGGTCGACAGCCTGCGAGCGCCGGACGAAACTCCGCGCCGGGACGCATCGGCGCGCCTGCGCCGGGAACCGGAATGGGGGCAGCGATGAAGCGCCGGACGTTTCTGAAGGCAGGCGTCGGAGGCTCGGCAGGGCTCGCGCTCGGCTTCGGGCCTCGGTGGCTCCGCGGAGCCTTCGCGGACACCGGCGCGCGTTGGCGGAACTTCGAAGTGATCACGCAGCTCGAGGTCGCAGAGCCGAAAGGCATCACTCGCGCCTGGGTGCCGGTGCCACTCCTCACGCCGACCGACTATCTCGAGCGGCGAGGCGACAGCTGGACGGGCAATGCCAACGCTGCGCGGGTGGTCGAGGACCGCAGCCGCGATCTCGGTCTCGTCTACGCGGAGTGGCCCGCGGGCGAGAGCGCGCCGCGGATCGAGATCACCAGCCGCTTCTCCACGCGCGACCGCAGCGTCGACCTCGCCAGGCCACCCGCGACGCCGCCGCGCGAGGACGCGGCGGTGCTCGCGCGCTACCTCGCGCCCACCCGGCTCATCCCCACCGACGGGATCGTGCGCGACACCGCGCGAGAGATCACGCAGGGCGCCCGGACGGATCTCGACAAGGCGCGCGCAATCTACGAGTGGATCGTCGAGAACACCTTCCGCGATCCGAAGGTGCGCGGCTGCGGTCTCGGAGACATCCAGACCATGCTCGAGACTCGATATTTCGGCGGCAAGTGCGCCGACCTCAACACGCTCTTCGTCGGGCTCGCGCGCGCATCCGGGCTGCCCGCACGCGACGTGTACGGGCTGCGCTGTGCAGACTCCGCCGAATTCAAGTGCCTGGGCAAGAGCGGCGACATCAGCAAGGCCCAGCATTGCCGGGCCGAGGTCCATCTCGCCGCGTTCGGCTGGGTGCCGGTGGATCCGGCCGACGTGCGCAAGGTGGTGCTCGAGGAGCGGCCGGGCGGGCTCGCCCTCGGCGATCCGCTCGCGCAGCGCGCGCGCGCGAAGCTCTTCGGCCAGTGGGAGATGAACTGGCTCGCCTACAACTACGGGCACGATCTGACGCTCCTGAACTCGGCCGGGGCCCCGCTGCCCTTCTTGATGTACCCGCAGGCGGAGACGGCCGCGGGGCGGCGCGATTGCCTCGACCCGGCGACGTTCCGCTACCAGATCAGCGCGCGCGAGATCGCAGCCTGATCCGCTCGCCGCGCGCGTGACGCGCTGCGTCCGGGACGCCCGCAGCCGCGGCGCGAATCCGTGCGTTCCTGTTCACCTCCGGGTGCTCCGAGCGCAGCCAGCCGGTGTTCGGGCTGGACTTTCGAGCCGGCGCACCTTCATTCCACGCCCAGGGCTCAGGCGCGGCGGCGGCGCGGGACGAAGCGCACGGGCAGCTCTTTCGGCGACATCACGATCGGGTTGCCGATGCCCTGCAGGCTGTAGCGGAGCTCGCCCAGCAGCTCGACGTCTTCGACCCGCGCGAGCAGCTCCTCGAACAGGATCGAGATCTCGCGCCGCGCGAGGTGGGCGCCGAGGCAGAAGTGCGGGCCGCCGCCGCCGAAGGCGACGTGATCGTTGGGCTCGCGCGCGATGTCGAAACGAAACGGCTGGCTGAACGCGGCCTCGTCGCGATTGGCCGACGGGTACCAGAGCGTGACGAGATCCCCCTTCCGGATCGCTCTGCCGCGGATCTCCGTGTCGCGTGTGGCGACGCGTTTGAAGTAGGCGACCGGCGACGACCAGCGCAGGATCTCCTCCGTCGCATGCTTCATCAGCGCGGGCTCGCGCCGCAGGCGCTCGAGCTGATCTCGGTGCTCGAGCAGAGCGAGTAGGCCTAGCGTGATCGCGTTGCGTGTCGTCTCGCTGCCCGCGGTCGTGAGCAGGATGAAGAAGAGGTCGAGTTCGAGGCCCTCGAACTTGTGGCGACTGCCGTCCTCCCCCTCGAGCTCGACCTGCGTGAGCGTCGTCCAGACGTCGTTCGCGGGGCGCGCGCGCTTCTCGGCCGAGAGGCGCTGCCCATACTGGAACATTTCGAGCTGGATCTTCTGCTGTTCGGAGACCGGGACGGGATGCTCGGGGTCGGTGCACTGCAGGAAGTCGGCCGCTTTGGCGAAGACCCAATCGCGGTCCGCGAGGGGGATGCCCATGATGTCCGCGATCATGTGCATCGGAAGCTGATAGGCCACGCGGTCGACGAAGTCGAGGCTCTCTCGCTCGAGCGCGGTTTCGAGGATCTGGACGGCCCAGCCGCGCGCCTTGGCTTCGAGGCGGCCGATCATGCGCGGCGTGAAGCCCGCGCTGATGAACTTGCGCTGTCGCGTGTGGGCGTCGCCGTCCATGCTCGTCAACATCAGCCCGTTCGTCGTCTCGTTCTTGAAGAGCGCAGGTCCGTGCAGGGCGGAAAAGGTCTCGCTGTCGCGATTGGCGGCGCGCACGTCGTCGTGGCGCGAGAGCACCCAGAACGGACGCCCGCCGATCGGGTTCGCCGGATCGGTCGCGCGCTGGCGCCAGACGGGCGCCTGGCGGCGCAGCGCGCTGAAGACCTCGTGTGGGAATCCGCCGCGATAGAGAGCGCCGTCGGTCAGATCGATCGCCGCCAGGTCGATCTCCGGCTCGGATCCTGCGGCGTCTGCATGGCTTCCCAACTGTGATCCTCCTGCGCGCCTCGCGGATTGTGCCCTACGTCGGGCGGTTGCGCGCCGCGGGGATCGCTGCACCGCCAGGGCGGCAGCGTTCCGATCCGCTCGCCCCGGGGCGCACCACCGCCGGCCGTGGCGTGCTCGCTCGGCTCTGCAGCCCCGGACCGTGTCGATGTGGCGGTCTCGTCCACGCGGACCATCTGCAGCTGGACGAACCCGATCTCGAAGCTCGCGCGTTCCGCCTGTAGCATCGCGGGCTTCACGCCAACGGGGAGGCCATCGAGTCATGAAGAATCTGGCCGCGCGCGCGCGGAAGTTCTCGAAACCCTATCGGGTGACCAAGGGGAAGCTCTTCCGCCTCCGCGACATCGACCCCGCCGACACCGCCCACCTCGAAGGGTCCGACGCCGACCGCGCGCGCAAGGCGCTCCAAGAGGGTGTGGAGCTGCTCTCGGAATACCAGGACATGCTGTATGCGCAGGATCGCTGGGCGCTGCTGGTGATCCTCCAGGCGATGGATGCGGCCGGCAAGGACAGCACGATCGAGCATGTGATGTCGGGCGTGAACCCGCAGGGCGTCCAGGTCTACTCGTTCAAGGCGCCATCGACGGAGGAGCTCGACCACGACTACCTGTGGCGCTGCATGCGGTGTCTGCCCGAGCGCGGGCGCATCGGCATCTTCAACCGCTCCTACTACGAGGAGGTGCTGGTCACGCGCGTGCACCCCGAAATCCTGCAGCGCCAGAAGCTGCCGCCGCAGCTCGTCACCAAGAACATCATGCGCGAGCGCTACGAGGACATCCGCAACTTCGAGCGCTACCTGACGCGCAATGGCGTGGTGATCCGGAAGTTCTTTCTTCACGTCTCGAAGGACGAACAGAAGCGACGCTTCCTGGCGCGCCTCGACGAGCCCGAGAAGAACTGGAAGTTCTCCGCCAACGACGTCGCCGAGCGCCGACACTGGAAGGAGTATCAGCGCGCGTACGAGGATGCGATCCGCGAGACGGCGAGCGACGAGGCACCCTGGTACGTGATTCCCGCCGACCACAAGTGGTTCACGCGCCTCGTGGTCGCGGCCGCCATCGTCGACGCGCTCGCTGGGCTCGACCTCCACTATCCGAAGGTGAGCGTCGAGCAGCGCCGCTCGCTCGCCGCCGCACGGCGCGAGCTCGAGGGGGCGGGAAGGCCGCGGTGATCGCGGCAGGGCCGCTCACCGATGGCCTAGCCGCCGAGCGCGATCGCGACGACCACGAGGGCGACACCGAGTAGCCCCATGAAGAGCGCCGTGCGCCAGGGGCTCGCTCCCGTGTAGTCCGCCCAGCGCCAGCCCACGTAGCAGAGCAGGCCGACCAGCACCGCGTTCGAGGCGCGCATGGCGACCTGGGCGTCGCGCAGCACGAGGAAGGGCAATACCGCGGGCAAGGCCGTCAGGAAGACCAGCCAGAACACCGCGAGACCCGCCCACACGTCGGCGGCCACGATCCGGTTGGGCTCGAGCGGCCTCTCGAGCAGCTTCTCGAGCAGGTCCGCGTCGAGCACAGCGCGGATCTCCGGCTTCACGATCGCTGGGATCCGCTCGTCGAGCTCGCGGGCCACGAGCGCGAGCGCCTGCTCGACGCCGAACACCGCATCGCCGAGCTGTTCCACATCGTGAGCGTGCCTTGCTTCTCGCGCCGGCGACTTGCGGACAGTGGTAGAGTGGTGCACGCGTGGCCGCAGCCTGGCGGACGTCAGTTAGGCAGTGGGAGTCGGCTCGTCTGGCCTGCGTGCTCGTGGGAGTCAATCGATGAACGCCTCGAAGATCGCTGCGATCGTAGTTCTGGTCTACCTGGGAGTCGTCGTCGCGTTCGAGTCTTTGATCGGGTACTTCCAGCCCGAGGCCGGCTCGACCCTCGTCATCACCACCTTCGATGCGGACGGAACCCCGCACGACCGCGTCGTGGCGCGCCTCGAGAGCGGTGGCCAGCTCTACGTGGCGGCCAACCACTGGCCCCGGGCCTGGTACCACCGCGCGTTGGAGAACCCGGAGGTGCAGGTCTCGCTGGATAGCCAGAAGGGTGACTATCGAAGCGCCCCTGTGACGGGCGTGGAGCACGATCGCGTCGACAGCGAGAACAGCCTCGGAGTGGTCTTCCGGATCCTGACGGGCTTCCCGCCGAGAACCTTCCTCCGGCTGGATCCCAGATAGAGAGCGAGCGGACCGCTCCCCCACGGCGAGCGCCCATTTCGACGCCTGACATATGCCTGCGGAGCCGTGCTACGACATACGCACGCTGCAGGAGCTGCAGGGTCATCGCGACGTGAAGACGACGCAGATCTACACGCAGGTGCTGAACCGGGGCGGCCGTGGGGTGCGGAGCCCGCTCGCTGCGGTGGGGCTGTGACACAGGCCGATTCGGACTTCCCTCCCGCCCTCTTCACCCGCCTCGACGAGTCCGAAGACGCGGCGTTCTACGTGCAGCCGCGCTTCGTAGTGCACATCGACCAGGCGACGATCGCGGCGCTGACGCAGTGGTACGGCGAGGTTCTGGCGCCGGGGGCGGACGTGCTCGATCTGATGTCGTCGTGGGTGTCGCATCTGCCGGAGGCGGCGCGGCTGCCGCTCGGGCGGGTGGTGGGGCTCGGCATGAACGCGGCGGAGCTGGCGGCCAATCCGCAGCTCGCGGCCTACGCCGTGCAGGATCTGAACGCGGAGCCGCGGCTGCCATATCCCGACGCGGCATTCGATGCGGTGCTGTGCGCGGTGTCGATCCAGTATCTCACGCGGCCGCTAGCGGTGTTCGCAGAGGTGGCGCGGGTGTTGCGGCCCGGTGGGCGCGTGGCGGTCGCGACGTCGCACCGCTGCTTCCCGACGAAGGCGATCCGCGCGTTCCACGTGCTGCCGCCGCGCGATCGGCTCGCGTTGATCGCGCTCTATTTCGAGCGCGCGGGCGGCTTCGCGCCGGCGGAGCTCGTCGATCGCTCGCCGCCGGGCGAGGATCCGCTCTGGATCGTGACCACCCGCCGCACGCGCTAGGCGACCGGCCGTCTGAGGGTCACGAACTCCTCGACGCTCGTGGGTCGCGTAGACGCCGTTCCGGCGCGCGATCTCGACGTCCTTGTGCTTGCATAGGCGCGCGGAGTGCGGGTGGTCCCGGGCCGCTCCCGGACCGGGACCCGCAAGGCCTGGCGCGCAGCGAGGCGAAGCCGAGCGGAGAGCGGGTGGGCCGGGTCATTCCCGGCCCGGGACCCGCAAGGAAAGCTAGGACGACGAGCGCGACGCGCCGTAGCGGGGGCGCGAGCGGCGTGCCCCGCTCGCCGGCCGTCCTCGGGCGCCGCTGCGCGGCGGCGCGTGCCTCGCGGGCGCTCCCGCGGGCGCGGCCTGCGCGAAGGGGTGCGCACTGCGCACCGGAATCGCGCTGCGGATCAGCCGCTCGATGCGGCGCAGCTGGTCGTGCTCCCCGCTGTCGCAGAGGGTCAGCGCGATGCCCGAAGCCGCCGCGCGGCCCGTGCGCCCGATGCGGTGCACGTAGCTCTCGCAGTCGTCCGGCAGCTCGTAGTTGATCACGTGCGAGATGCCGTCGACGTCGATGCCGCGCGCGGCGAGGTCCGTCGCGATCAGCACGCGCGTGGTGCCGCGCCGGAACGACGCGAGCGCACGCTCGCGCTGGGACTGCGAGCGGTTGCCGTGGATCGCGTCGACGCTCTCGATGCGAGCCAGATCCTGCGCGACGCGGTCGGCTCCGCGCTTGGTGCGCGTGAACACGAGTGCGCGCGTGACGCTCGGGTCGGCCAGCAGGTGCGCGAGCAGCTTGCGCTTGTCGGCGCGCGCGACGAAGAGCACCTCCTGTTCGACGTTCTCGGCGGGTGTCGCGACCGGCGAGATCTTGATCTCGACCGCATCGCGCTGGACCGCGCGCGCGAGGCTGCGGATCTCCTCGGGCATCGTCGCCGAGAAGAGCAGCGTCTGGCGGCCCTTCGGCGTGCGCCCGAGGATCCGACGCACGGCCGTCAGGAAGCCGGAGTCGAGCATGCGGTCGGACTCGTCGAGTACCGCGATCTCGACCGCGCGCAGGTCGATCGCGCCACCCTGCATCAGGTCTTCGAGGCGCCCGGGCGTGGCCACCAGCACGTCGACTCCCTGTCGCAGCGCGCGGCGCTGAAGGCTTTCCGAGACGCCACCGTAAACGGCGGTTCCCGTCAGTCCGAGTCCGCCGCCGAACGTGCGCACTGCGTCACAAATTTGTGTCGCGAGCTCGCGCGTCGGAGAGAGCACTAGCGCGCGAATCGGCCGCGTTCCGCGCGGCGCGGACTTTGCCAGGCGCTGCAGCAGCGGAAGCACGTAGGCGGCCGTCTTGCCGGTTCCGGTCTGGGCGCAGCCGAGGACGTCGCGGCCGGCCAGGATCGGCGGAATCGCTTCGGCCTGGATCGGAGTGGGCTCCAGATACCCCGCGGACTGCGTCGCCGCGACGAGGCTCGGATGGAGCGAGAGAGCATCGAATCGAATCAATTGTTTCTTCTTTTCTGTGCGCGGCCACTGGGGCCGCAGGCGGCGCCGCGCTGCGGCCATCGGGCCGGAGCGCAGACCGCTCGAGTTTCCGGACGTGCCCGCGCGCGACGCTGCGTCACGCGCGCTGATGTCCGGTGCAGGCTTTCTACGGAACGAAAGGCTTGCGGCAGGTGTGCCAGGCAGCCATCGGATCGGAGAGGCCTTGGGGGGTGCCTGATGTCATCGGCATCCCGAGCCGGCAGCTTAGCGCTGATTTCGATCCCCGCGAGCCCAGCCCCGGCGGGCTCCTCGCGCTCTCCTGCGCGGGTCGTTCTGGGGGCCGCGCGCCAGGCGGAGTGGCCGCGGCTCAGCGACCGAGGAGCTTCGCGACTACCGAAACCGCCGAAAGCACCTGTTCGGGCGGCGCGGCGGTGTAGCAGAGCCGCACCCAGCTGCCGTAGGCCGCGCCGCTCGAAGAGCCCGGCGCGAGCGCAACCCCATCGGCCGCGCAGTCCTCGAGGAAGCCGAAGAGGCCGCGCGCATCGAGCGTTGCACTCACGTCGACGAACAGGAAGGTAGAGCCCTCGGGTGCCGGGAGGCCGAGGCGCCGCGCGGCCTCGGATCCGACCTCGGCGTACAGGCGGCGCGCCTCGGCGACCCAGCCCGCGCCCTCGCGCAGCGCGCCGAGCGCGGCGAGCTGGCTCGGCGCCGGCGCGCAGTAGTAGCTGTGAGTGCCGAACTTGTGCGCCAGGGCGATCTGCGGCGCCGGCCCCGCGAGATAGCCGATGCGGTTGCCCGCCATCCCGTAGGCCTTCGAGAACGAGAAGGCGCCGATGCTGCGCTCGGGTGCGAGCGACAGCAGCGACACGTGCTCGCCGCGGTAGACGTAGTCCTCGTAGACCTCGTCCGAGAGCAGCCACAGGTTCTCGCGCCGCGCGAGCTCGGCAATCGCCTCGAGCCACGCGCGCGGCAGCACGCGGCCGGACGGATTCGACGGCGACGAGAGATACAGCGCCACGCTGCGCGGGCCGAGCTTTTCGCGGATCGCGGCCAGCGCCTCGCCAGCCGAGTGGACGCGATCGAAGAAAGGCACTTCTACTGGGACCGCCCCGAAGGCCTGCGCGATGCCGCGGATCAGCGGCCAGAAGGGCGCCAGGACCAGCACTTCGTCGCCCGGGTCCGCGATCGCCGCGAGCGCACAGCCGAGACCGGCCGTGGCGCCCGCGGTCACCAGCACGGACTCGCGTTCCGCCGCGAAGCCGTTGCGCAGGCGCAGCTTCAGGACCAGCGCGTCGAGGAGCTCCGGCAGACCGCGCGTCTCCGTGTAGCGGTTCAAGCCCGGATGGGCGTCCGCGCGCAGATCTTCGACTCGCGCGCCGGTGGGCGGCCCGAGCCAGGTATCCCCCACGTGCAGCGGACACAGACTGCGCGGAACGCCTTCACCGCTCGCGCGCAGCGGCGAGTAGACGGAGCCGGGCAGGCGCTGGAGGTTGGCGGCACTTGCGGGCGGCTTCGGCACGAACCCTCGCTGCCCGCCGAGCCTTGCGGGTCCCGGTCCGGGAGCGGCCCAGCCCACCCGCTCTTCGCTCGGCTTCGCCTCGCTGCGCGCAGAAGCGGCAGGCCCTGCGGGTCCCGGGCCGGGAGCGGCCCACCCGCACTCCGCTCGGCTTCGCCTCGCTGCGCGCCGAAGCGGCTACCCGGGTTTCTTGCTGCTCAGCGTCTCGATCAGCGCCCGATAGCCCTCGCGGAAGCTCGGGTATACGAGAGCATAGCCCGAGGCGACGAGCCGCTCGTTGCGGCAGCGCTTGTTGCTGCGCGGGCCGTCGTCTGCTTCGCCCGAAGCGGCCGCGCGCGGGGGCGGCGCGCCGAGCGCGCCCGCGAGCCACGTCATCACGGTGCGCTCCTCGACCGGCTCGCTGTCGACCCCGAGGTAGAGACTCGCGGGATCCGGCAATGCGAGCACCTGCCGCAGCACGCCGACGCAGTCTGCGAGGTGGATCCGGTTCGTGTAGCGCGGCGGATCCTCGCGGTAGACCGCGCGCCCGGTGCGCACGCGCTCCAGCAGCCCGGTGCGCCGCGGACCGTAGATACCCCCAAAGCGCACGATGCTGTACGGATAGGCGCTCTCGCGCAGCAGCCGCTCGCCCTCGAGCGCGCGCTCGCCGCGGTAGTCGGCGGGCTGCTCGGGCGTATTCTCGTCGACCCACTCCCCGTTCTGCTGACCGTAGACGCCCGTCGTCGAAACCAGCACCACGCGCGACGGATGCGCTCCGCGCTCGCGCAGTGCTCCCAGCAGGTTGCGCAAGCCATCCACGAGCGCGGCCTTGTAGAGCAGATCATCCGGACCGGCGGGGGCCACCGCGTAGACGACGAAATCCAGATCCGCGGGAACCTCGCCGAGGCTGCCCGGGACTGAGAGGTCCGCCTCCACGGGGCGGATCGGTTCGGGCAGGCCCGACGGCTTGCGCCGCAGGCCCCAGACCACGTGCCGCTCCGCCGCGAGGCGCAATCCCAGCTCGGTGCCGACGTATCCGCAGCCTGCAATCAGTATGCGCGCCATGCGCTCATCTCCTCCCAGGGGGACGCCGATATACTCCCGCTTCGATGCGGTCGCTCATCGGCATCCCGCCCTGCCTGGATGATGGCGGCCGCTGGCGCGCGGGACGCCACACCCACTACATCGATGCCGCCTATGCGGTTCAGGTCGAGAGCTGCGGCGGAGTTGCAGTCTATCTGCCGCCCGCCGAGAAGCCCGAGCAGCAGCTCGAGCACCTGGATGGACTGCTGATTCCGGGCGGAGGCGACTTCGAGCCGCCGAGCGCCTATCCGTCCGGGGTGCACTTCGATCTCGTCCCCGCGGCGCAGCTCCGCTGCGACCGGCGCCTGCTCGCCGCTGCGCTCGAGCGCGAGCTCCCGCTGCTGGCGATCTGCTACGGCATGCAGCTGTTGGTCGAGCACTGTGGCGGGCAGCTGCTCTACGACCTCGAGCAGGACCGCCCAGAGCTCGGACGCCACCTCCTCGACGAGCCGGACGCGCGCCACGGCCTCGAAGTCGAGCCCGGTACCCGGCTGTGGCGCACGCTCGGGCCGCAGCCGCAGGGCGTCAACAGCCGCCACCACCAGGGCATCGCGGACGCGGGCCCCCGGCTGCGCGTCTGTGGCCGCGCCGACGACGGCCTGATCGAGGCGGTCGAGCTGCCGGACAGCGCGTTCTGCCTGGGTCTGCAGTGGCACCCCGAGCGGATGGGCGCTGACCACGCCGAGCGCTTGTTCCGCAGCTTCGTGCGCGCCTGCGACGAGCGGCAGAGACCTTAGGTGCTGCACGGGGTCGCCTCGCTGCTGTTCTGGAGCTTCCTCGTGATCAGCTCCGCGCTGCTGTTCCCGATCGCGCTGCTGCTGTGGCTGCTGAGCGCGGCCTTCGACCGCCGGCTCGCATGGCTGCACCTCTTCACCTGCTTCTGGGCATCGCTCTACACCTGGCTCAACCCGGCCTGGCCCGTGCGCGTGCACGGGCGCGAGCGAATACGGCCTAACGAGACCTACGTGATGGTCGCGAATCATCAGTCGCTGCTCGACATCCTGGTGCTGTTTCGGCTGTTCCGGCACTACAAGTGGGTCTCGAAGATCGAGAACTTCCGGCTGCCCTTCATCGGCTGGAACATGAGCCTGAACCGCTATGTCAAGCTGCGCCGCGGCGAGCGCCACAGCGTGTTGAAGATGCTGCGCGCCTGCCGCGAACACCTGGCAGCAGGCAGCTCGATCCTGCTGTTCCCCGAAGGCACGCGCTCCCCGGACGGCCGCCTGCGGCGCTTCAAGGCTGGCGCCTTCGAGCTCGCGCTCGCGGCGCGCGCGCCGATCCTGCCGATCGTGCTGCACGGCACCGCGAACGCGCTGCCGAAGCGCGGCTTCGTGCTGCGCGGCCGACACCCGATCCGGGTGCAGGTGCTCGAAGCGCTGCCCTACGAGAGCTTCTCGGAGCTCGATGCCGAATCGCTCTGCGAGCGCGTGCGCGGGCTGATCGCAGCAGAGCTCGGCCCCGACGGCGTCGCCGAGACCGCGGCGGAACAGCAGGCATCGCGGGGCGCGCGCTGAGAACGCGCGCGCTGCCGGCGCGCGCGCATCAGCTGCGCGGCTCCGAAGCGCCGGCCGGGTCGATCGCATCCGCTCGTTCGAGCAGCGCTGACGCGCGCGCGCGGTCTCCCGCGCGCAGCCACGCGCGGCCCGCATAGCGCAGCGCCACGGGAAGCTCGGGCTCGAGCTCGATCGCGCGCTCGAAGGCGGCCAGCGCCGCTCGCGTGTCACCGGCGCGCTCGCAAACGACCCCGGTATCGATCCAGGCAGCCGCGGTCGGGAACAGCGAGTTGCTGCGCTCGAGTGCCTCGAGTCCTCCCGCGAGGTCGCCGCGCTCGGCACGCAGCGTGCCGATCCGCGCCCAGAGCGCGGGATCCTCGCGCGCGAGCCAGGCGAGCCGCTGCGCCGCGAGTTCGAGGCGAGGCAGATCGCCGCGCGTGCTCGCGCGGCCGACGCCGATCTCGTGCTCGAGGCTGCCGAGTGCCGTGAGCAGCACGCCGATCGCCCCCGACGCGTAGACCCCCGCGGCGATCCAGCGCCGCTGCGGCCCCGGCGCTTCCCCACTCTCGGCGTCCCCGCGGATCAGGATGCGCGCGATCGCGCCGCTGCGGAGCTTCCAGATCGCGCCGTCGATCAGCACGTGATGCAGGTTCAGCGCGCCCGCGAGCATCACGAGCAGGCCCGAGTCATAGGGCACGTGGCCCAGGCCCGCGGGCGAGAGCAGCAGCAGCGGGGCTCCGTAGAGCGCAGATCCCGCAAGCCAGGCCTTGCCGAAGAAGCGCAGCGGCCGCTCGGAAGGCGTCTTGCGCGCCGCGAAATAGCTCGTGATCCAGAGGTACTGCGCCGAGTGCGTCAGCGAGATCCAGAGCGTCGTGTAGCTGTGCCGCTCTGCCGAGTAGGGGCCGAAGCTGGCGCGCCCGCCCGGAGCGAACTCGAGCAGCAGCGGAAGCGCGAACCAGAGGCCCTGGCTCGCGAGCACGGCCGCTGCGGGGCCGAGCGCGCGTGCGGGTGCGCGCGCGAGCAGGCGCGCCGCGAGGTCGAAGATCACGCCGGCCCACCCGATCCCACACGAGAGCAGCGCGAGTTCGACGAAGAGCTCGGGCAGCGGCAGCGAGAGGAAGCGATAGGCGGTTCCACTCGGGTCGATCGGCGCGACCGTCTCGACACCGCCGCCGTGCAGGCCGAGGAAGGTCATCGCATAGGGAAGTGCGAACGCGAGGTACAGGCTGCGCTTCTCGCGGGCGTCGGGCTCGATGCCGCGCCGCCTCAGGAAGACCAGCGCGATGCCGTAGTTCTGGCCGCTGAAGTGCCACGGCACCAGCGTCAGGTAGAGCGTGATCAGCCACGAGCCGAGGCGCGGGACCTCGAGCCCGAGCAGGAAGAGCGCGGCGATCGCGAGCGTCGCGTGCAGCGCGAAGAAGCGGTAGCGACGGCGGTCTTCGGCGCGCTCATAGACGCGCAGCAGCGCTGCACCCAGATGCGGCGCGTTGACCGCGAGCATCAGGAGCGGCATCAGGCCGAAGGGCAGCGCGCGCTGGACGGCGTCGCC
Source organism: uncultured Spirochaetales bacterium (assembly GCA_964437835.1). Classification (GTDB taxonomy): domain Bacteria; phylum Myxococcota_A; class UBA9160; order UBA9160; family SMWR01; genus CAYTJA01. The sequence continues at coordinate 5,632 of CAYTJA010000039.1, read as the reverse complement.
GGCGACCGCGAGCAGCACGAGCAGCGGCGCGAACACCAGGCCGGCGCCGAAGAGCAGGTCCCGGCTCGCGCTCCAGAGCCACGGCGGGCCCGCGGCCGGGGGCAGCGCCGCGGGGGCGCGCGTGATGGCTTCGGCCCTCACGGCAGGAAACGATCGCGCTCCTCGGCGGCGGGCAGCGGGCACGCGTCGAGCTGGCCGAGGAAGCGGTAGCGCAGGCTCGCGACGCAGCGATACACGAGATCCGTGAGCGCGACAGGCAGGGCGCCGAGCAGCGCGAGGTGACGCCACGGCGTGTCGAGATCGGCCAGCACGCGCAGCACCGCGCGCGAACGCAGCGTCACGCGTTCGCCGCCGGACACGGCTTCGACGAGCACCAGCGTCTCGGACTCGCGGGGAATCTCGGGGTGGCGAGCGCGCAGCGCCGCGGCGGTGTCGCCCTGGAGCGGCGCGAACGCGAAGCGGAACTCGGGATCGCGCGCCGCGACCCAGCGCGCGCCCGCGTTGCAGAACGCGCAGACGCCGTCGAAGAGCACGATGCGGGAGCGCTGCCGCTGCGGGTCGGCTAGGGGCACGATCTGCGGAGCCGCGCTCATCGCAGGCAGTCTACCCACCCGCAGCTCCCGGCCGCCGCTAGCGGGCGGCGTTGCCGATCCGGAAGGCGCGGCGCGCGCTCTCCTCCCAGCGGTTCATGTCCGAGTGCTCGCGCGCCTCTCGGATCTTTGCGAAGAGCTGGGCAGCCTGGTCCTGGTGGCGACTCCACTCGTCCGCGAAGGTGCCGCTGCGGATCTCCTCGAGCACCTCGCCCATCTTCTGCTTGATCGGGTCGGAGAGGTGCATGAAGCGGCGGCTGCGCGTGGCCGAACCGTACTGGCTCGTGTGGGAGTGATATTTCATCTGCTCGAGGCCCCCGACCTCGCGCATCTTCTCGAAGGAGTAGGCGAACTCGCCCGAGAGGTAGAGCTCGAGCAGCACGGCCTCGGGCGGGTAGCCCGCCTCGACGAGCAGCTCGACCGCGCTCGAGAGCACGCGGCCGAAGGCGGGCCCGAAGGCCTGCTCGGTGAAGAGATCGAGCGAGGCTTCGTCGTGCATCGACATCTCGATGCAGCCCGCGCGCGTCGAGCCCACGCCTCGCGCGAGCCCGAGCATGCGCTGCTGCGCGTTGCCGGTCGCATCCCGGTGCACGCCGACGAAGCTCGGGAAGCCCTCCCCAGAGACGTAGCGCTCGCGCACCCCGATGCCGATCATGCGCGGGGCGATCAGCACGACGTCGAGCGACGCATCCGGCTGGATCAGCCCGAACGCGATGTTGTAGCCCGACGCGAAGGACAGCGCAGCGCCGCTGCGCAGCTGGGGAGCGACGTCACGCTCGAAGACCTCGGGCATCACTTCGTCCGGAATCAGCAGCATCGCGATCTCGGCGCGGCGGCAGGCCTCCGCGATCGGATGCACTTCCATGCCGTCCGCTTCGGCCTGCTCGAGTGCGTAGTCGCGGATGTTTCCGACGATCACGGAGAGCCCGGAGTCGCGCAGGTTCAGCGCCTGAGAGCGACCCTGATTGCCGTAGCCGATGACCGCAATCGTCTGCCCGGCAATGGCTTCGAGACGCGCGTCTTCGTCGTGATAGATCGTGGCCATGAAATCTCCTCGAGTCTGGCGAGTGCCCGATCCTACCAGAGGCGCCGCTCGATACTTCGGGTTTCGGACGACCCGGACTCGCGAGGCCTGCGATCACGACACTCCTCGCGCGAAGTGGTGCAGCGCGATTCCGCAGGCCATAGCAATGTTCAGCGAGTCGACGCCCGCGGCCATCGGGATGCGCAGGCGTTCGTCGGCCGCGGCCCGCAGCGCCGGAGGCAGACCCTCCGCTTCGGATCCGAGCAGCAGCGCGACGCGCTCCGGAAGCGCAGCCCCCGGCGCAGGCAACGGCAGCGCGTCCGCGTCGGTGCAGAGCGCCGCGATCCGGAAATCGGCGTCCCGCAGTGCCTCCCGCAGCGTCTCGAAATCCTCTGCGACTGCGAATGGCACGCGCAGCGTGGCGGCCATCGAGGTTCGGATCGCCTTGCGGTAGAGCGGATCGCTGCAGCCCGCGCAGAGCAGTACTGCGTCTGCGCCGAACGCGAGCGCGTTCCGAAACACGCTGCCGATGTTCTCCGGGTTGGCGACGCCGACCAGCGCGACCACGAGGCGCGGGCCCGCTGCGAGCGACGCGATCAGCTCCGGGCAGGAGGGACCCTGCGGGCGCTCCGCCGCAGCCGCGCAGCCGCGATGCAGGTTGTAGCCGACGATCGCGTTCAAGAGCGGCTGCGCGGTGAGCAGCACGGGAAGCTCAGCCGAAAGCGGCTCCAGCTCGACCCGCATGCCGTCGAGCGCCGCCTGTGTGAGCAGCACCGAGCGCGTGCGATAGCGCTCCGATGCGAGCAGGCGCAATACCGGCAGCCGGCTCTCGGCGACGAAGACGCGCGTCTCCCGGCGCTCGTCGTCGCGCACACTTCGATAGTCGGCGACCCGGGGATCGTCGACCTGCTCGATCGGCTGGAGATTCACACCAGGCAGAACCGTGGAAAGCCGCCGCGAAACGCGGAGCGGCCGGGCTGAGCCCGGCCGCTCCGATCGGTTCAGTCGAGGATCTGGAGCTCCACGCGACGGTTCATGCGGCGCCCGTCCGGGTTGTCGTTGGACGCGACCGGGCGCGCCTCCCCGTAGCCCGCGGTGTCGAAGCGATCGGCGGCGACGCCAGCCTTCACGAGGTGGTCGCGCACGGAGGCCGCGCGACGCTGCGAGAGCTTCTGATTGTAGGCATCGTTGCCGCTCGAATCGGTGTGCCCCTCGACGCTGACGCGCACAGCCGAATTGCTGCGCAGTGCCTCCGCGGCGACGTCCAGCACCACGGCCGAGGACGCGTCGATCTCCGCGCTGTTGACCGCGAAGTTCACGCCGCGCAACACGATGCGCGCCGGCTGTTGCTTCGGCGCAACGGGCGGCGGTGCGGGCGCAGCGGGCCTCGGCGCGGGCGCGGGCGGCGGCGGCGGCGGCTCTTCGTGCATCAGCGAGCAGAGCAGGTAGCCCGTGCCCGCCCCGACCACGGCGCCGACCGCGGCACCGATGGCAGGACCCTCGGCGTCGTTGTCGTGGTCGTCGACCTCGCTGCCAACCGCGGCGCCCGTGCCGGCGAGCAGCACCGCACCCACGGCTGCGCACTCCACCGGGGTCGCCTTGCGCATCGTTGCGCACCCCCCTAGCAGCGCGGAAATCAGAACGAGAACCAATGCACTACAGCCCGCGCGGCGCGAACTGTTCAGAAGGGACACCTGCATGCTGGACTCCTTGATTCGCAGAGCGCGAACGCTTTCGCACCTGGGGCCCGGGCGGCGCCGAGCGGGCAGCATCATACCATGGGGGTCCCGCGCTGCCGCAACGGGCGGCCGGGCGCGAGCAGTCGATCCAGCACCCCGTCCAACCACCCGGTAGTGATGCAGAAATGGCGGTCCTGCGGCGCCGCGTGGTGCCGCAGGTGATGGCTGCGCGAGAGTACGAGGCCCGCGCGCTGCAGCCGGCGGACCCATCCGGGCACTGTGGGCGCATGCGCCCACTGGTGGATCTGGTTCGTCAATGCCAGCGCGAGCGTCGCCTGCCACAGCAGTGCTGCCGCAAACAGCGCCCAACCCTGGGGCTCGGCAGCCGCGTCGAAAGCCCACCAAGCGAAGGGCCAGCTCGCGAGACAGGTGTTCCCGTTCGTGTCGACGAAGTCGTGACGCGTGATGCCGAGGGGATCCCGGTGGTGGTCGCGGAAGGGCTGCACGAAGGCGGGACCGAGCAGCGGCCAGTCGCAGGGCAGCACGCGATCCGCCGCCCAGTGCACGACGCCCGAGAGCGCGTCGGCCAGCGCCAGTGCGAGCGGAAGCGCGGAGCAGACGAGCGCAAGAGCGAGCAGGGAATCGACCGCCACTGCGAGGCGCGCTGCCGCACCGGAACACAGGCATGCGACGACCGCGATCCCGGCAAACTCGGCTGCGCGGTGCAGAGGACCGACCGCGGCAGAGGGCCGCTCCCGGGGCGGAGCGGCCGCGGGGCGCGTTTCCCGCAGCGCCGAAAGCGTGCCAGAATCGGGCTCTCGTTCGAAGTGCCGCAGCGGGGAGTCCTCCATGTCTCGTTCACCCGACGCGCAACCTCGGCCCGGCGCTGCGCGCCGCGCGCGCGGCAGATTCTACCCCCCCGCCGCGCTGCTGGCCGTGATTCTGCTCTGCGCGGCGGGGAGCGACGAAGCCTGGCTCCCCTATCGCGGAGAGGGTTTCGCGATCCAGCTGCCGAGCGCGCCGCGGCTGCGGGAAGAGCAGCTCGAGACCCCGGCCGGCCGCCAGCGCGTGTTGGTCCTGAACTCCGCGCGCCCCGGAGAGAGCTACGCAGTTACGTGTACATTCTACGCGGAGGCGCTGGTCGAGAAAGCCGGAGACGAGCGCCTGCTCGCGGCCGCAGTGCAGCGCTTCCTGCGCGAAACCGACGGCTCGCTGATCCGCGAGCGCAAGCTCGAGGGAATCGGCTTCCCGGGCTACGAGGTGAGCTTCCTCTCGCTCGATTCGACGCGCATCACGACCGCGCGGCTGCTCTTCGCCGACGGCCGGCTCTTCTCGCTGATTGCGGACCTCCCCCGCAGCGAGGGGCCCGATCCGCGCGCCCTGCGCTTCTTCAGCTCCTTCGAGGCCGAGCGCGACCCGAGCCGCGCGGCGGGAGGCGCCTAGGTGGACTCCGACGCAACCGCCGCCGCAGCGCTTCGCGAGCTGCTCGACAAACAGGCGATCTCGGAAGTCGTGCTGCGCTACTGCCGCGGCATCGACCGCATGGACCGCGAGCTCGTGCGCTCCTGCTATCACCCGGATGCGAGCGATTCCCACGGCAGCTTCTCGGGCGACCGCGAGGAATTCCTCGCCTGGGTGTGGCGCCTGCTCGAGCGCTACGAGAGCACGATGCACTTCGTCGGGAATCTGCTGGTCGAGACAAATGGCGACGTCGCGCGCGCGGAGACCTACGGCATCGCGTTCCACCGCGGCCGCTCCGACGAGCCCCGCCTGAACCTCTGCACCGGCTTCCGCACCCTGGATCGCTTCGAGCGGCGCGCCGGCGAATGGCGCATCGCCCGCCGCATCGCGCTGACGGAATGGGTGCGGCACGACGACCCGGCCGGCCGCTGGCCGACCCCGCCCGGCATGCGGCGCGGCGCGCGGGACGCGAGCGACGCCCTCTACGAGATCCTGTCGCGCAACTGAGCCCGAGGGCCCTACCCTCCCGATCCACCCGCGAGGAGAAGCGCGACATGCAGAGCCTGGCCGGACGCACCTGCCTCGTCACGGGGGCGACCTCGGGAATCGGAGAGCAGACGGCTCTCGGCCTCGCGCGCCTGGGCGCGCGCGTGCTGATCGTCGGCCGCGATCGATCTCGCGGCGAGCGCGCCCGCGCGGAGCTCGCGGAGAAGAGCGGCAATCCGGCGGTCGAGCTCTTGCTGGCCGACCTCGCGAGTCTGAGCGATCTGCGCCGCCTCGCCGACGACGTCGCCCAGCGCACGCAGCAGCTCCACGTGCTCGTGAACAACGCCGGCGTCGTGAACCTCTCGCGCACGACGACCGCGGACGGTTTCGAG
>CAYTJA010000038.1:0-11856 GCA_964437835.1 uncultured Spirochaetales bacterium | reverse complement strand
CGCGCACAGCACGATCCAGCGGCGATACGAGCCGAGCTGCCGGCAGGCCGCCGGCGCCACCAGCTGGAACAGCGAGCCCGCGAGCAGCGGCAGCGTCGTGACGAGGCCGGCCGCGATCTCGCCCAGCCCGGACGCGAGCACGAAGGCCGGCAGATAGGCCTCCCCCGCGCCGACCATCGCGCTGAAGAAGACCGCATCGCCGACCATCGCGCGCAGATCGCGCGCCCGCCCCGTATCGAGATCCGCGTGCATGTCTGGAGGACACCTGATCGGCCGCGCGGAGGCCGAGCTTGGGAGCGGCGAGGGGATAGCAATGACTTACCTCGATTCAAGGTGATATCACCTCGATGCGAGGTACTATTCGAGCCCAGGAGGAGCCGGGGTGCTCGAGGGTCTGTTCGGAAACGCCACCGCGGAGCGGGTACTGCTCTACCTCGAGCAGTATGGGGATGGTTACGCCCTCGGTATCGCGCAGACCTTCGACGGGATGGCCCTGAGCCCCGTCCAGCGGCAGCTCGAGCGGCTCGAGGCAGCGGGCATTCTGGCCAGCCAGCGCAAGGGCCGGACCCGTCTCTTCACGTGGAATCCCCGCTTCGCATTCCTGACCGAGCTCCGTGCGCTGCTCCGGAAGGCGCTGCGAACGCTCCCCGAGAACGAGCGCCAGCGCTACTTCACGAGCCGGCGCCGACCGCGCCGCAGCGGCAAGCCCGCATGAGCGCCGTTCGCGAGAACATGCAGCTGGAGGATCTGGCGGGCCTCGTCTGCAGCACTCTCGAGCGTCACGGCGTGCGAGTGGTTCTCTCGGGTGGAAGCGTTGTATCGATCTACTCCGCCAACACCTATCAATCCTATGACCTCGACTTCATCCAGATCGGGCTGGCGCGCCGGATGGATGCAGCCATGCAGGAGCTCGGATTCGCGAAGTCGGGACGGCATTGGACGCACCCGTCCACGCGCTACTGGGTGGAGTTTCCGCCGGGACCGGTCCAGGTGGGAGAGAGCCTGGTGACGCAGTTCGCCGAGCGCACGACTCGCTTCGGAGTGCTTCGGCTGCTTGCGCCTACCGAATGCGTCATGGATCGACTCGCGGCCTGGTTCCACTGGAGTGACCCGCAAGGCCTCGAGCAGGCCGTCGCCGTCGCAGAGCGGCACCCGGTCGACCTCGAGCGCATCGAAACCTGGTCGAGAAAGGAGCGAGCTGCCGAGAAGTTCGCGGAGTTCCGGGCCCGGCTCGCACGATCCAGCCCGGGAAACTGATACCGTGGAGCCCGCTGGTCGGCGCGGCAGCTCGTGCGCGCGAGCGCGGCTCGCGGCGACCCGGAACTGGGAAGGGTTGCGATGGACGCTGCAGGCAAGAGCAAGTTGGTGGAGAGCTACGTCGCCGCCTACAACGCGGCCGATCTGGGTGCGATCCTCGAGCTGTTCGCGCCGGACGCGAGCATGGAGGATCCGGTCGGAGCCGAGCCACAGCGCGGCGCCGAAGCCATCGGGGCGCTCTACCGGCTGGGCTTCGAGATGGGCATCCGGCTCGAGCTCGAGAGACCCGTGCGCTGCACCGCCCACTCGGTTGCATTTGCGATGTGTGCGCGCACCGACAAGGGCAGGCTCTACATCATCGACGTCTTCGATCTCTCGCCGGCCGGGAAGATCCAGCGCATGCGCGCGTACTGGGGTCCCGAGAACCAGGTCGGCGAGATGGACCTCGTGGTCCCCAGCTGAGGGGCGCGCGCGGAGACACCGGATGACGGGCTCCGAGGTGGATCTCGACTACCAGCGGATCCTGCAGGAGGCGCGCGACCGCAGCGGCCTCACGGACTTCGGCGACGGCGTGTTTCGCGAGCCGCTGCGCCGGCTGCTCCAGGGCTTCGAAGAGGAATCGAAGCTCAACGCGCTGGGCCGTGCGATCCAGCGCGAGCGAATCGTCGGCTTCCTGGTCAATCACCTGCAATTCGAGGCGTACTGGAAGCGCCATCCGGAGATCGCGCGCGAGGTCGTGACAGAGCCGGTCGTGATCATCGGCCTCGGGCGCACCGGCACCACGATGTTGCAGCGCTTGCTGGCAGCGAACCCGCGTTTCTACTCGACGCTTTGGTGGGCGGCGCGCTTCCCGGTGCCCTTCCCGGGCGAGCCGGTCGAAAACCCGTCGCAGCGGATCGAGCGTGCGCGGGCCGAAGTGAAGCAGATGTACGAGACGATCCCGGATCTCGAGTCGATCCATCCGGTCGACGCAATGCAGGCGGACGAGGAAATCCTGCTGCTCGAGCAGTCCTGCTACAGCTCGACGCCGGAAGCCTTCGCCAAGCTCACGCACTTCGCGGCCTGGCTCGATCGCCAGGACCAGACGCCGGGCTATGCGTACCTGAAGCGGCTGCTGCAGTTCCTCCAGTGGCAGAAGCGCTTGCGCGGGGTCACGGGCGAGCGCTGGATCCTGAAATCGCCGCACCACATCCACTACACGGACGTGCTGCTCCGCGTATTTCCTGATGCTCTCATCGTGCAGACGCATCGCGATCCGGTCTACGTGATCCCTTCCTGGGTCAGCCTCAACTACTCGCTGTGGCAGCAGGGCTGCGACTCCGCCGACCCGCTCGAGGCCGGGCGGCACTGGAACCAGAAGATGGCCACGGGCATGCAGCGCTGCATGCGCGTGCGCGACTCCGGAAACTCGCAGCGCTTTCTCGACCTCGACTTTCGCGAGATTGCGAACCAGCCGCTGGCGGCGGTCCAGAGGGTCTACGACTTCATCGGCTGGGAGCTCACGCCCGAGGCGCGCGCGGCCACCGAGGCCTGGCTGCGCGAGAACGGCCGCGAAAAACGTCCGCCGCACAACTACACGCTCGCGATGTTCGGCTTCACCGAGGACGGGCTGCGAGCAGACTATCGGACCTACATCGAGCGCTTCATCGAGCCGCGACGCAGCGCCTGAGCGGGCTCACTGCGTCGGGAAATCGGCTCCGACGCTGACGGCTTCCCAGGCGTCGAGCATCGCCGTCAGCTCGGCGAGCTTCTGCCGGTAGCTCTGCAGCACGCCGCGCCCGAGCAAGAGCTGGCGCGGCGGCTGCTCGCACTCGACCAGCGCGACGACCGCCGCCGCCGCGCGCAGCGGGTCGCCGGGCTGCTTGCCGTCCATGTCCGCGATCAGCTGCGCGCGCGCCCAGACGACCTCCGCGTAGTCCGGGATGCGCGTGGCGACGCGCTTCATCGAGCGGCCGGCCCACTCGGTGCGGAAGGGCCCCGCCTCGATCGCCGTGACCCGGATCCCGAAGGGCGCGAGCTCGCGCGAGAGGCCCTCGGAGAACGCTTCGACGGCGAACTTGCTGGTGCTGTAGTAGGCGGTGCCCGGGTAGGACATCAGGCCCGCCTGCGAGGAGTTGTGGATGATCTGCCCGCTGCGGCGCGCGCGCATCTGGGGCAGCACGGCCTTCGTCACCGCGACCAGACCCCAGAAGTTGGTCTCGAACATCGCGCGCACCTCTGCCTCGTCGCCCTCCTCGAGCGCCGCGAGGTAGCCGTAGCCGGCGTTGTTCACGAGCACGTCGATCTGGCCGAAGCGCTCGAGCGCGAAGTGGACGGCTGCCGCGATCTGGGTGCGGTCCGTGACGTCGAGCGCCGTGACTGCGGCGCGTTCCGGAAAGCGGGCGCCGAGATCCGCGAGCGTTGCCGGATTGCGGGCCGTGAGCACCACGCGGTAGCCGCGCTCGAGCGCTGCGATTCCGATCTCGCGGCCCATGCCGGTCGAGCAGCCGGTGATGAGCCAGACCTTGTCGCGCGGGTTCGCCGGCATCGGGCTGCGCGCAGGGCCTCTGCGGCTCAGCTCTCGAGCAGGCGCCAGCGGTAGCTCGCGGCCCGGTCCTGCTGCTGCTGCGCGCGCTCTTGCGGCGTCACGAAGCGCGTCTCCGGCGGCAGCTGCTCGCGCAGGCGGTCGAGGCGCAACAGCTGGCTGTCTGCAAACAGGCCGGGCCCCGGGCGCCCATCCGGGAACTCGGCCCAGCGCAGCGTCAGGATGCCCTCGTGCGTGCCCGAGGTGTCGACCCAGTTGTGGACGCCGGGATCGACCGCGGAGAGCACATAGCTGTAGCTGCCATCCCGGTTCGGGACCGACTGCGCCTTGTTCAGGCTGCCGGTGCGGTTCGAGATCTCGTTGGTCGTGCCCCAGACGTTCGTCACCGGACAGATGAAGTACTCGGCGCCGCCCAGGCCCACGTTCACGAGCAGCACCTCCGCGTCCGAGGAGAGCTGGAAGAAGGCCAGCATGTAGATCTGGTTGCGCAGCGCGCCGTCCGTCTGGCGATCGATCTTGAACTCGATCTTGTTCACGGGCTTGTCCGCGGCCTGCGCGTTCCAGCGCTCGGAGCTCTCCGCCCAGCGCCACATGTATTTCGCACTCAGCTCGAGCTGCTGCTGCTCGCTGAAGGGGGGACGCGCCGGCGGCGGGCCCAGGCGCTCGATGCGGAGCTCGTTGGCGCGGTCCCGCTCCCAGTCGAGCATCACGTCGCGGATGTAGAACTCGTGCGCCGCGGGCGCGGAGCGCACGTGGTTCGGCCGGCCGTTGGCCGGGTCGCTGTCGACCGTGATCGTGAAGCGGCGATCGGCGTCGAGCGCGAGCTTGCTTCCGTCCAGCACGTCCACGCTGTTCATGCTCGGGTCCCAGAGCGTGAAGTAGTTCTCGGTCAGTCGGTGCTCCGGGACGCGGCCGTGAATCACGTACTTCTCGTCTCCGCTGATCGGAATCACGCGGTAGACGGAGTCCGGGTTGTCGAGGCCCCAGCGCGTGCCCGGGATCTCGCGCCCCGCGAGGCGATGGGGCAGGCGTGTGATCGTGACCACGCGCGGATACAGCGGATCCTGGTTCAGCGACCAGACCACCGCGGCGAACATCACTTCCTCGAAGGCCCACTCGAAGCACTCGCGCATCTCGGGGCTCGGCTGGTTCGCACGCAGCCACCACTCGCGGACCTCCGCTTTCGTCTTCAGCAGCAGCGGGTGCTGCGCGAGCTCGAGCGCGCGCAGCTCCGTCGCGTGCTGATCCGCGGTGGCGATCGGATTGCGTTCTTCGGCCATGCGGTTCTCTCCGCTCCCCAGCGGCCGATTCTGCCACAATTCGCTCCCGTGCGTCCGATCGTTTCTCGCAGCACCTCGATGCTCCGCTCGGCGGACGGACGCCTCAGCTGGCTCGGCATCGCCCTGCTGCTCGCAGTCGGGGCACTGGCCTACCGGCCGCTCTTCTGGAGCGTATTCGAGCTTCCCCTCGGCTCGCAGCTCGAGGGCTGGCTGTTCCGGCCGTCGCAGCTGCCGGCGCCGCTGGTGATCGCGATCGCCGCGTGGCTGCTCGTCCGGCGGCGCGCGCGGCTGCTCGCGCTCCCGGCCCGCTGCGCTCCACTGACCGCAACGCTGTGCGCCGCGCTAGGCGGGTCGCTCTTCGTCTGGGCGCAGCTCACGCGCACCGCCGACTTCTTGCTTCCCGCGCTCTCCGCTCAGCTGCTGGCCTTCGCCGCGGGCGCGCGCGGCCAGGCCGGATGCCGCGCGCTGGCGCTGCCGGCCCTCGTGCTGCCCTGCGGCGCACAGATCCCCGCTCCGCTGCTGGACGAGATCGTCTGGCGCCTGCAGCTGCGGACGACCTCGGCTGCCGCCTGGCTCGTCGAGAGCCTGGGACGCGAGCTCGTGCGCGGCGGCGTGACGCTGCGCACGGCCGATCACAGCTTCCAGGTGATCGACACCTGCAGCGGTCTGAACGGCATCGCGATCCTGAGCCTGATCGCGCTGATCGTCCGCGAGCTCTTCGCGAGCGCAGGCGCGCGCGCCTGGCTGCTGCTGCCGCTGGCGCCCGCGCTCGGCTTCGCGCTGAACGCCGTGCGCATCGCGTACGTCGCCACCAGCCCCGACCCGGAGGCGCTGGCCGGCATGCAGGGGGATCACACGCCGCAGGGGCTGGCCGTGCTGATCGCGGGCACGGCGATCCTCTACGCCGTCGGCTGGGCACTGGCCAGGACGGGCCGGGCCGGAGGCCAGCGCTCCGGGAACGCGAGCGCCGCAGGCCCAGTGTCAGCTGCAGTCTGGGGGCTCGCGGCCAGCGGGCTCGCGATCCTGTCCGTCGTCTCGGTGAGCGTGCCTCCCTTCGACGCAGCAGACGCAGCGGCTCTCGAGCGGGCTAGCCGCTTCGGCGCGCAGCGAGGCGAAGCCGAGCGGAGTGCGGGTGGGCCGGGCCGCTCCCGGCCCGGGACCCGCAGCGCTAGCGGGCTTCCAGAGCGGGCGGCCGGCTGGGAGAGCGAGCGCCTGATCGGCGATCTGATGTTCTTCGGCACAGGCGGACAGCTGCTGCACCGCCGTTACCAGCCCGTCGGCGCAGGCCAGCGCGCGGCGGAGCAGGCGGTGGAGCTCTTCGTCGGCTTCGAGACGAGCCGCAGCGCCGAAAGGAGCCAGCTGCTTTCCTCGAAGCTCGCATGGCCCGGTCCGGACTGGGACGTCGTGAGCAGCAGCCGCACCACGCTGTGGACGCTGCAGCGAGACGCAGACTTGAGCATCGCTGCGCGACGACCCGGCGCTGAGCACGCCGTGGTCTACAGCTGGCGGCCGGGCGACCTCGGCCTGTGGCGGGAGTCGTGGCGCTCGCTGCTGGCCCTGGATGCGACTCCGTTCCGCCGCGAGCGGGCCCGCAGGGTCGTGCGAGTGATCGCCTTCGCGCCGCACGACGGCTCCCTAGTCCTGGACCGCGCCAAGCAGCGGCTCGACAGCTTCCTCACGGCATTTCGGGCGGAGCTGGCCGCGTTCTGATCCCGGCGCCCGCAGCCGCTTCGATTTCAGGATTCCGGTGGCTGCCGCGCTCCGGCCGCGCGAGCTCGGCCTGGATCGCCCGGAAATCCTCCTCGGGCAGCTTGCGCGCGATCTCCAGCACCTGCTCGGCGAGGACTCGCCCGCTGCGGGTCGCCGTGACCTGATCCGCCGCGCGTTGCAGCGAGGCCCGGGCGTCCCGGTTCCGGCCCGCTCCGATCGCCGCGCGCGCGCGGAGCAGGTGGTCGTGTAGCTGCCCGCTGCGCAACAGCAGCAGCTCCGCGAACCCCTGAGCTTCGGCAGCCGCCGCCGGGTCGCCTGCCGCGAGCCGCCGGGCGATGCGCAGGTGCACAGCCTCCTCGAATAACGGATCTCCCGGCTGGAACGATGCGAGCTCGGCGTCCCGCGACGCCAGCGAGGCCCAGTCGCGCGCCTCGCTGTCGCGCCAGCCCGCGATCAGCGCGGAATAGCGCGTTCCGATTTCCTGGTCCGTCACCCCAGGCACGTCGTTCCCGTGGCTCAGCTCGAACTTCCGGCTCGCGATCAGCCCCCCCATCGCGTCGCCGTCGCTCCCGGGGGACAGAGAAAGCGCCCTCTCGAAGTGCCGGACGGCCCGAACCGAGCGACCCGCGGCGAGCTCGACCCAGCCGAGTCCCGCCTCCTGGCTGGCTCCCTCCGCGGCCATCGCCAGGCCGGTGGCGCGCGCGCCAAGATGTCGGATCGAGAGCGCGCGGATCAGCGCCGAGCGATCGAGGCCCGGAGCGCCGGGCAGGGGATCCTGTTCGTCCAGCAGGGCCGTGACCGAGTCAGCGTCGAGCTTCGCCTTGCCTACGCGCGCGGAGCGGGCCGCGAGCTGGTTGTGGTCGTCGGTGTTCGGGGGCGCACGCTGCACCACGGCCCGCACTCCGGCCTCGTCGAGCGCCCAGGCGCTCGCAAAGTCCTCGAGGCGATGCAGTCCGAGGCGAGCGAAGTCCGCGGGCGCGGCGTCCAGAGCCTTCGCGGCACCCGCCAGCGCATCGATCGGCGCTCCCGACGCGATGAACAACAGCCCGTACACCTGGGGCTGGAACAGCTCCACGTGAGGAAAGGCCTCGAGCAGCGCGGACAGCAGCGAACGCAGCAGCGCCTCGTCGACGAAGCTGATCCCGATCCACTGCACGAAGACCCCGTCGGGCTCGAGACGCGAACGCACCAGGGAGAAGAACTCGCGCGTGTAGAGATGGGACGCGCCGGCGGTCCAGGGATGCGAGGGCTGGGAGACGATCGCGTCGTAGCGCCTGGCGGCGAGCTGCAGCGTGCCGCGGGCGTCGCCGAGGTGGATCCGGATCCGCGGGTCCGAGAGCGGATCGCGCGCTCGCGCGGCCGCGATCCTGCGGTTGGCCTCTACGACCTGCGGCTCGATCTCGATCACGTCGATCGTCTCGAGGGTCTGCGGCACCAGCTCGAGCGCCACGCCGCCGCCGAGCCCCACCACGAGCAGATCCCGCGCCTCGGGGCGCACGAGCGCAGGCAGCGCCCCCAGCCAATGGGCGACGCTGATCTCCGGCAGCGTCCCCTCGACATCGACGCTCGCCTCGGGCAATCCGTCCGTCGTGATCTGGAAGCGCGTGCCCCGATCGAGCAGCATGACGCTGCTGGTGCGCCCGACGGCCGAGTACAGGATCTCGACCGGCCCGGTGTTCGAGCTCAGCGGAGACGAGCTGAGCAGCTTCCACGGCGGACTCGCAGGTGCGAGCGCAAGCGCAAGGCCGGCTGCGGCTGCCGCTGCGGCCAGGACCCGCCGCCTGGGCTGCGCCGCCAGTGCCGCCAGCGCCGCCAGGCCGAGACTCGCGGCCACCCCGACGCTCAGCAGGCCCTCGAAGCCGAGCGCGGGGAGCAGCACGAATCCGGCGCCGAGGGCGCCGGCGATCGCGCCCAACGTGTTCCAGGCATAGACGCGCGCCGCTGCCGCGGCACTCTGGTCGGGATCTTGCGCCAGCACGCGCACAGCGAGCGGGAAAGTCGCACCGATGCACAGGGTGATCGGCAGCAGCGCGGCTGCCGCGACCCCAGCGCTCGCGAGAGGTGCATCAGGGCCCGCGCCCAGCCACGCCGAGAGCTCCGGCAGGCGGTCGCACAGCGCGAACACCGCGTAGGAGGTCGCGGCGATTCCGAGCTGGGACAGCGCGAAGCCGAGGGCAGCCAGCGAACGGGTCGCCCCGAGACGCGAGGCGGCAGCGCTCCCCAGCGCAATGCCCAGCAGGAAGCTCGCGAGCATGCTCGCGAAGGCCTGAAGGCTGCTTCCGAGCAGGTGGCCGAGAAGCCGCGTCCACATCACCTCGTAGGCGAAGGAGATCGCACCCGAGACGAATATTGCCGGCAGGATCCAGAAGGCAGCACCGGCCGCTGCGGCTCCGCCCGACGGCACAGGCGAGGCCGGAGCCAGCGGAGCGCCCCGCGCGAGCAGGGCGGCCATGCCGAAGACCAGCGCGTTCAGCAGCGCTCCCGACCAGACCGTGCGGCGGAGCCCCAGCTCGGGCATCAGCCAGAAGGCCGCGCATAACGTTCCTGCGATCGCCCCCGCTGTGTTCACCGCGTACAGCAGGCCGATCCGGGACGCGATCTCCGCCTCGCGTCGCACGGCGTGACGCGCCAGCAGGGGCAGCGTGGCGCCCATGAACGCGGTCGGGGGCAGCAGCACTGCGAAGGCGCCGGCGAGCTGGAACAGGGTCACCGCGAAGCCCCCTTCGGGCAGCGCCGCTTCACCCCCCAGGACGCCCACGTAGACCGCTTGGATGCCCCGAATGCCCCAGGGCACCAGCAGGGCGGAGACGGCGATCGCCAGCTCCAGCGCTCCATAGGCCAGCACCGGCCGGCGCAGCCTCGACGCGAAGCGAGCCGCCAGCGCGGCGCCCAGCGAGAGCCCGCCCATGTAGGCGGCGAGGACCGCCACGACCGCCAGCTCCGAGGTGCCGAACACGAAGCTCAGCTCGCGGGACCAAACGGTCTGATACAGCAGGGCTGCGAAGCCCGACACGAAGAAGCAGGCCAGCAACAGCAGGAAACGCGGGTCCATGCGGCTCGGTTTCTCCAACTCGGTCTCTGGGCGCGCCGACTCTATCCTTTGGGGTTGCCGACCCCAAGCGCTGAAATTCCACTCGCGAGCGGCGCGTTTCTAGACCCTCGGAAGAGCCTTGGGATACTCTCAGCCGCGATGAAAGCGATGCGCCTGCTGGCGGTGCTGTTGGCTGCGGCGCTCGCGGGAATCGGATTTGGCTGCGATCGATCGACCCCCGCTTCGGAGCGCAGGGATCCCGCGAAGTCTCCTTCCGCCGAGGGCAGGGGCGATCTCGCGGGTGCCGGGTCCGCCGACGCAGCCCTCGCTGCGGCGCTGGGCGATCCCGACGCCTACGCGCGAGCGAGAAAGCTCGCAGAGCTGCTTCCGACCCTGGGCCCGGAGGCGATTCCGGCAGTCAAGCGGAAGCTGGACCGAAGCCGAGCTGGGCTCGGAGGAGCCGAGTTCGAGCTGCTCGTGCATTTCTGGGCGTCGCAGGATCCCAGCTCGGCCGCGACCTGGGCCTTCGGTCTGATTGCGCAGCGCTACAGGATTCCGGCGATCCACACGGCCGTGGAACTCTGGGCCGAAGCCGATCCCGCGGCGGCGCTGGCCGGCGTCACGGCGGCGAGCGTGCGCGCCGACGTGCCCACGGCTGAGGCTGCGCGGCTGGCGCTGCTGCGGGGCTGGTTCCGGTCGGACCGGCCGGGGCTCGAAAAATACCTCCAGAGCCTCGGCAGCACCGCCGAGCGCGAAGCATCGCTGCTCGTCTACGCGATTGCCCTCGTACAGGCGGAGGGGAGCGATGCGCTGATGCGGTGGGCCGAAGCGATTCCAACCGACGACGAATCCTACAAGCGCTCGGCGTATTTCCAGGCCACCTCCGCACTGGCGGCTTTCGATCCGGCGGCCGCGCAGCGCTGGTGCGACAGGCATTGCGAAGGCCCCTACGCGGTGGGCATGCGTCAGGTGATCGTCACGACCTGGCTGAACAGCGGTCGGGACGGGAGATCCATGGTCGAGTGGGTGTCACGCGCTCCCGAGACGCCGAGCAACGACCAGACCCTGGTCGCTGCGTACGGGATCTGGGCCAAGCGGGATCGCGAGGCCGCGCTCGACTGGATGCGGCAGCAGCAGAGCGCAGGGCCGCAGCCCTGGGTCCGCAAGCTCTACGGGCCCTTTGCGCGCCATCTCGCCGCGACCTCGCCCGCCGAGGCGATCGAGTGGGCCGGGCGCGTCGAACTCGACTCCGAGCGCGAGGCGCTCCTGATCGAGATCGCACACGGCTGGCGCCGCCAGGACGAAGCCGCGGCCGAAGCCTGGCTGGCCGGATCCCCGCTCTCTGAGTCTGCGCGCGAGATGGCCCGGAAGCCGGACCCCTCCGACGGTCTTCCGCCGGCTTCCGCCCACTGAAGCCGAGCGCGTCAGGCGGATCGATGCTGCGGGCCCTGGTGCTGATCCTGACGGTCCTGACCGGCTTCAGCGGCCTGGTCTACGAGGTCACCTGGCAGAAGGGCCTCGCGATCCTGCTCGGATCCCACAGCGAGGCAACCGCCGCGGTGCTCGGGATCTTCCTCGGCGGGCTCTCGCTCGGTTATTCCGTGTTCGGTCGCGTCTCGAGCCGGATCACCGGGCAGGCCGGGCCCGGCGGCGCGCGGGGGCGCCTGCTGCTCGTCTACGGCGCCGTCGAAGCGAGCATCGGCATCTGGGCGATCGCGTGGCCGCGTCTGTTCGAGGCCGCGCGGGCGCTTTCGATCGCGCTGCCAGTCGAGACGCAAGCGCTGAGCTTCGCCTTCGACCTGCTGCTCACCACGCTGTTGATCGGCCCGCCGACGCTGCTGATGGGAGGAACGATTCCACTCCTGACCCAGGCTCTGGCCAACGACCTCGAGGATGCCACGCGGTTCCACGCGTCTGTCTACGGCTTCAACACGCTGGGAGCCTTCGGGGGAGCGCTGGCGGGGGGCTTCTTCCTGATTCCCTGGCTCGGGATCCCAGTCACCCTGGCTGCGATGGGTCTCGTGAATCTGGCCGTGGGTGCGAGCTTCGCGCTG
>CAYTJA010000037.1:0-7524 GCA_964437835.1 uncultured Spirochaetales bacterium | reverse complement strand
TGCGGCGAGAAGCCGCCGAACTGGTGGCCGGAATAAGCCTGCGCCAGCGGCGATGCGCCTTCGGGCACGCGGTTGCCCGCGAAGATCGCAGCCCCCGCCTCGGTCTCGAGCGCATCGGCGTCGAGTGCGAGCTCGCCGGCGAGCGCTCGGTTGAGTTTCAAGAGCCGCGGCGCCGGCACAGCCGACGGTTGCCAGGGTACATAGCAGCCCTGCAGCTCGCGCGAGTAGCTGTTGTCGAATACGAAGGGGGCGGGTGTTGCGAGCGTCATTCCCCGGTTCCGGCCTCGCTACGCGATCCCACGGCGGGGTCGACTCGCGCAGACCTTCACCTCCAGCGTGGGAGTGCGCCACGAGGTGTCGCACCGCCGTCGCGGCTCAAGCTGCACTGCGCCTTTCGACGGCGAGCCGGAGGCCGAGGGCGCGCAGCAGCTGCATGAGGGTGTCGATCTTGGGATTGCCGCGCCGCGAGAGCGTGCGGTAGAGGCTCTCGCGGCTCACGCCCGCCGTCCTTGCGAGCGCTGCCATGCCGCCTCTTGCCCGAGCGACGTTGCGCAGCGCCTCCAGCAGGACCTCCGGGTTGCCGTCCTCGAGCGCAGCATTGAGATAGGCGACGACCTGCTTCTGGCTCTTGAGATAGTCGCCCGCCTTGAACTCTGCGGTCTTCACCTTCACCTCCGGTGCGCGCGCCAATATTCTCTCGCCGTGCGAATGTCGCGGCGCTGCGTCCCCTTGTCGCCACCGCACAGCAGGATCACGATCTCAGTTCCATCGCGCCCGAAATACAAGCGATAGCCCCTTCCCTCGTGTATCCGCAGCTCGAACACGCCGTCACCCACGGCTTTCCAGTCACCGCCGAGCCCGAGCCGCATGCGATCGACCTGAACCAGGATCCGCGCCCTGGCCCGCTCGTCCCGGAGCTTCTCCATCCACCGGTCGAATGGGATCGTTCCGTCCGCGCGGCGGTACTTTCGGATTTCGATCACGACCGAAAGGTAGCCTGTAGGCTACATCCGGTCGAGGATGGAGTCGAGACCGAACTCGATGGCGTCGAATTCGATAACCTATTGAAATCACGATCGATTCGTCGCTGGACACCTTTGGGCCACGTTTCCGGCGCCCGGCGATCGACAGTGTGGTCCCGCTGGCTGTGGATTCGCCTGCCGCCGTCGGCAAGCATCGCGAGTTGGGCTGAGAGACTGAATCCGTAAGACGTGGGCCGACCCGCGAATCCGCGTGCGACGCGACCTGGTGGACCGTGATCATGGTCGCTCTGCTGCGTGTGCGATGACCGAGCGGAGAGGTTCCCATGAGCGCATTGCGCACCGAGGAGAAGCCATTGACATTTCGCCCACCTGGACGTGCCGAGCTCGCGCTGCTGCTCGGTTCCGCGATCTTCTCGCTGCTCGCCGTCGAGCTGCTCTGGAAGACGCTCGAGCAGTGGCAGCAGCGCGCCGGGCTCGGGAACAGCCCGCGTACGATCTTGGAAGAACTCGCCCGGATCCAGAGCACCGATGTCGTGCTGCCGCTCGCCGATCCATCCGGCCGGGAGCTTCGAATCCGTTGTGTCGTCTGACCCGACCCCGCCCAGGCCGCGCTGCTCGATCGCCTCGGATTGCGACTGCCCGAGCGGCTTCGCGTACCCCCTCCGTGGCACGGATGTAGTGCCGACTCTTGACCCCAAACCCTTGATCTTGCTCGATCTCGACCTCTGAACTGCGGAAGTCGGGCTAGCTCGCCTGCGGGGCCCGGACCGGGCGAAGCCCGGCGCTCCCGCACGGCGCTCGCCCGCGATTGGCTGCGCGCCGCGGCGGCTTGTATTCACTCCGCTCGCCTTTGGCTCGCTGCGCGCCGGGCCTTGCGGGGCCCGGTCCGGGAGCGGCCCGGTCCCCACCCGCTCTTCGCTCGGCTTCGCC
Source organism: uncultured Spirochaetales bacterium (assembly GCA_964437835.1). Classification (GTDB taxonomy): domain Bacteria; phylum Myxococcota_A; class UBA9160; order UBA9160; family SMWR01; genus CAYTJA01. The sequence goes on along the minus strand of CAYTJA010000037.1, from coordinate 5,611 downwards.
TCGCTGAGCGCCAAAGCGGCTTGCGCTGTGAGGCGGAGTGGCGGCCAGTGGCCGCCGCTGCGTTCACGCAGGCGCCGCAGAGAGCAGGCTCCGCGGCGCGCGCTGGCACGCCCCTTGCTAATCGAGCGGAGCCGGGGGGACGCGGGAGGAGCCGTGCCCGGACCGCGCCGCCTGCTCTGGATCGGACCCGCCCAACACTTCCCCAGCCAGATCGCCGACCGCTCGCCGGATCTCGACGTCGTCTGGGAGCCGGACGCCGAGCGCGCGAGTCAGCTCGACTTCGCGAGCTTCGAGGCGGCGGTCATCGATTTGCGCAGCGCCTCGCGCAGCCGTGCGATCGAGATGCTGTGGCAACGGCGCCGCTCGCTGCCGCTGCTGCTGTGGCTCCCGCCGGGCGGCGCCGAGGATCTGGCGTCGCTGGCCGGCCGGCACGAGGTCGAGCTGCTCCCTCCGGCCGCGGCGCCGGCCGCTGTGCGCGCCCAGGCCTCGCCCTTTCCCGAAGTGATCGGTGCGAGTCCGCCCTTCCTCGAAGCGCTCACGCGCCTCGCACGCGCCGCGCGCAGCGAGGTCCCCGTGCTGCTCCAGGGAGAGACCGGCACCGGCAAGGAAGTACTGGCGCGCGCGCCGCACCGGCACTCGCGCCGCGCGGAGCGCCCCTTCGTCGCGATCAACTGCGCGGCACTCTCCGAAACGCTGCTCGAGAGCGAGCTCTTCGGGCACCTGCGCGGGAGCTTCACCGGCGCAGAGCGCGATCGCCGCGGCCTGATCGAGGAGGCGCACACCGGCACACTCTTCCTCGACGAAGTCAGCGAAACCTCCCCCGCGTTCCAGGCCAAGCTGCTGCGCGTGCTGCAGGAAGGCGAGCTGCGCCCGGTGGGCGCGCTGCGGCCGCGCCACGTAGACCTGCGCGTGGTGTCCGCGAGCCACCGCAACCTGCGCGCCGAGATCGCCGCCGGCCGCTTCCGCGAAGACCTCTACTACCGGCTCGCGGTCTTCCCAGTATGCGTCCCACCGCTGCGCGAGCGCGGAGACGACATCCCGCTGCTCGGCCGGCACTTCGCGCGCCTGCACGCGCCGGCCGAAGGCGCGCCGAGGCTCACAGACGAAACGCTAGGCATGCTGCAGTCCCACGCGTGGCCGGGCAACGTCCGCGAGCTCGAGAACGAGATCCAGCACGCGCTCGCCTGCGCGGAGCCGAGCGAAGCCCTCGCGCCCGAGCACTTCTCGCGCGCGCTGGCGCCCCGCGAAGAGCCCGCCGCGGCCGCGGCGACTGCGGCTCCGATCGCGCCCCTCGCGGGCCTGGGCCTGCGCGAGATGCTCGAGCGCCTCGAAGCCCAGCTGATCGCCCAGTCGCTCTCGCTGCACGGCGGCAAGCGCGCGGTGACCGCGCGCGAGCTCGGGCTGACCCGCGAAGGCCTCTACAAGAAGATGCGCCGTCTCGGCATCGAGTAGAACAGCTGATTTCCCGCGGGAATGCACCGGGTACTAGTTTCAAAATGCTACTATTGGTATAAAGTAGTCGCAAAATACAACCGATCTACCAGGTCGGTTTCGGCCCGGAGGAAATAGTCATGCCCAGCGCCGTAAAGCTCTCGGATTCCCTCGTCGCCTTCGCACGCAAAGAGGCGGCTGTCATGAAACGGTCGATCGCGGGCCAGGTCGAGTACTGGGCGCTGCTGGGTCGCTGTGTCGAGGCTGCCGGTCTCGTGGATCATCGACGTGTGCACGCCGCACTCTCGGGCGCAGGCTCCGTTCACGGATTGACCACAGCGGAGACGAGCCTCTACCTCGAGCTGCTAGGCGATACTCTCGAAGGACTGGACGGCTCGGATACGCGGCGCATCCGCGAGCTCGAGCGCGCGGGCCATCCCATCGCGGGTGAGAACGAAGCTGGAAAGCTGACCGTGCGATCCGGCCGCCCGCCCGGTGACACCCACTGACACCGCCCGTCCTGCATCTGATCGCCGGGATCAATGGCGCCGGCAAGACCAGCTTCTATTACGACTTCCTCGAGAGCCGCACTCCAGGCGCCGAGTTCGTCGACGCCGACGAGATCGAAGCGCGTCACTGGCCCGGCGCCGCAGGAGAGCACTCCCATCAGGCCGCAGATCTCGCCGCGCGCCGTCGCGAGGAGCTGATCACGGCGGGGAAGTCATTCGTCTCGGAGACCGTCTTCTCGCATGTCTCGAAGCTGGAGCTCGTCGACCGCGCGCGTGCCTCTGGCTTCAAGGTGATCCTCTACCACATCCACGTTTCGACCCCGGAATTGGCAATCGAACGCGTGCTCACCCGGGTCTCCACGGGGGGACATCCCGTGCCCGTCGAGAAGATCATCTCGCGTCATCCCCGCACCCTGTTGCTGATGCGAGAGGCGGTCCAGCATGCCGACCTTGCCTATGTCTTCGACAACAGCCGACTCGACTACGGCTTCACACACGTCGCGACCTTCGAATCCGGACGGATCCGGAAGCTCGGCAACACCGTCCCCGACTGGGTGAGGGCAACCTACCGCGAAGCCCTCCGCAGCTTTGCAGAGCGACGCATCGCAGCTCGGGATCGCGAGTGAAGGGCGGGAGGGCCATCCGCCGCGCGGGCGCCGCAGCGGGCCTGCTAGTTCAGCTCCGCGCGCAGAAACGCCAGCAGTGCGGACCAGCCCGCGGCGGCGGCCGCGGCATCGTGGGCGTCAGGGCGGCTCTCGTTCATGAACGCGTGGCCGACCCCCGGCTCGACGCGCACGCTCGCGCGCAGCCCCGCGCGCCGGAGATCGATGCGCAGCGCGTCGACCTGGGCGAGCGGAATGTACGGGTCGCGCTCCGCGAAGATCGCGAGCACCGCGGCGCGGCAGCTCCCGAGCTCGAGCGGGAGCGCGGGAAAGGAGCCGTAGAAATCGACCGCGGCTGCGATGCGGGGGTTCTGGCAGGCGGAGAACAGCGCGAGCTGGCCGCCCATGCAGAAGCCGAGCGCGCCGATGCGCGCGCCCTCCGTCGCCTCGCAGCCGAAGAGCGCGCCCGAGGCGGCTGCGACGAGCACCTTGACGCGATCCGGCGAGAGCTCCCCCATCAGCCCCACGGCGCCCTCGAGCGTGTCCGCGCTGCGGCCCCCGTAGAGGTCCGGGGCCAGCGCGACGAAGCCCTCGCGCGCGAGCCGATCGCAGACGTCGCGAATCCAGTCGACCAAGCCCCACGCCTCGTGGAACACCAGCACGCCGCGGCCCCGCCCCGAGGCCGGCCGCGCGAGATAGGCACTCGCGGTCTGGCCCTCGAGAAGCAGCGGCACCTCCGTGCCAGCGCTGCGCGGTGCACCGAGCGGGTTCTGCGACATCGTCCCCCCAGATGAAAAACGCTGTGACGATACCGCCGCGCGTCGCGGGAGGCTGCGGATACACTCCGCGCGGTGCCCTGCGACCGATTCGATGCGGCGGTGCGGCTGCTGCGCGATGCCGGCTGCGATGCCTGCGCGATCGGCACTTCCGCGCTGCAGCTGCTCGCCGGGCAGCAGCCGAGACTGCTCCGGATCTCGACCGACGCCTCCCCGGCGCTGCTGCTCTCGCTGTTCCCGCGCGCCGCAGTGATCGGCGACGCGCCCTTCGCGCTCGCGCTGGGCGGGGTTTCCGCGCCGCTGCAGATCTTCTCGCGCCCCGCGCAGCGCTCGCTCGAAAGCGTGCTGCGCGAGGCGCTGTTCGGAATCGAAGCGCTCGCGGTCGCGCTGCCTTCGCGCGAGCCGATCGACCCGCTGCATGCGCTGCGCGACTGGCGCGAAGGCCGCCTGCGGGCGGTGGCCCCGGCGTCGCGGATCGCGGGCGATCCGCTGGCGGCGCTGCGCGCGGCGCGGCTCTGCGCCGAGCACGCTCTCGAGCCCGACGCCGATCTGCACGCCGCGCTGCGCGCGACGCCGCTGCGACTCGACGCCGCCTCGCCAGCGGAGCTCCGCAGCGAGATCACGCGCCTGCTGCTCGCGCCCCGGGTCGCGCGCGGGCTCACGCTGCTGCGCGAGTTCGGCGTCGAACAGCTGCTCGTGCCCGGAGCGCGCGGCGACGCTCCCGAGGTCGTCGCCGCGCTGCCCGCGGAGCGGACCCTGCGGCTGCTCGGCTGGCTGCGCGGCAGCGTCGCGGGCCGCGCGATGCGGCGGCTGCAGGTCCCGCCGGCACAGGCCGTGCGGCTCGAGCGCGTGCTGCGCTTTCACCCGATCGATCTGTCCGGCGCCGTGCTCCCCAGCGCCGCGCTGCGCCTGCTGCGCCGCCTCGGCGACCAGGCAATCGACTGGCTGCTGGCGCTGCGCGAGGCCGAGCTCGGGGCCGATCCCGGCGCGGCGCCGGAAGCGCATGCGCGCCTCTCCCAGGCGCGCGACGCGATCGAAGCGGCCCGGCGCCCGCGCGACGCCGCGCGCACGGCGCTCGCGCTCGGCGGCCGCGACGTGATCGCAGAGCTCGGCTGTGCTCCGGGCCCCGCGGTCGGCCGCGCGCTGCGCTTTCTCGCCGAGCGCGTCGAGGCGCAGCCGGAGCTGAACCGGCGCGATGCACTGCTCGCGCTGCTGCACGAGTGGGACGCCACCGCAGCAGAGGGACGCGCGCTCGGTTCCGCAGCCGGCGATCCAGGCGGGCGGATCGAGGAGAGCTGAGCCAAGGTTCCGGCCGCGGGGAGGACTCGGAAATGGCAGAGCGCGTCGTCAGTGTGATCGGGGCCGGGGTGATGGGCAGCGGCATCGCGCAGGTACTCGCGGCGAGCGGCTTTCGCACGCTGTCCTACGACCTCTCGGCCGAGGCCCTGAAGCAGGCCCGCGAGCTCGTGAGCCACGGGCGTTATGGCCTCGCGGGGGCCGTCGAGCGCGGAAAGTTGACCCGCGAGGCGGCCGATGCCGCCTTCACCCGCATCACCTTCACGGGCTCCTTCGAGGAGGCTGCGCAGGCCGACGTGATCGTCGAGTGCGTGCCCGAGAATCTCGCGCTGAAGCTCAAGGTCTTCCGCCAGCTCGACGCGAGCGCAAAGCCGGACGCGATCTTCGCCTCGAACACTTCGGGCTTCCCGATCGCGGCGCTCGCGGGCGCGACAGATCGGCCCGAGCACGTAATCGGCTGGCACTGGGCCTCGCCGCCGCCGGTGATGAAGCTCGCCGAGATCGTCGCGACCCCCGAGACGAGCGAATCGACCGTGAAGACGATCTGCGAGCTCGCGAGCGCCTGCGGCAAGAACCCGGTCGTCGTGAAGGACACCGCGACCTCCTGGGGCTTCGTCGCGAACCGGGTCTACGCCGCAATGCTGCGCGAGGCCGCCCGCGTCGTCGACGAGGGCATCGCGACCCAGGATCAGGTCAACCAGCTGATGGTCGACTGCTTCCGCTGGCCGGTCGGGCCCTTCGCGATGCTGAAGGGCGCGACGGGCGGCTGGAAATAACATTCTCCGGCTACTGATCCGCTGAGGGAGGACAGTCGCCAACTCCGAAGCCTACCGTCACGAGTTCGTGGGAGGCATGATGCAGCAGGTGATCCGGCGCGTGTGGCTGATTAGCGGCGGGTCTGAGAGCGTGTACCTGGCGAGCGCGGGAGGCGCGGGCGCATGAGGGTCGCCTTCGTCACGCATCAGTACCCGCCGCACTACAACACCGGCACCGAGCT
>CAYTJA010000036.1:0-14132 GCA_964437835.1 uncultured Spirochaetales bacterium | reverse complement strand
GGACCCGCAAAACCGCAAGCCGTTTCGGCGCGCAGCGAGGCGAAGCCGAGCGAAGTGCGGGTGGGCCGGGCCGCTCCCGGCCCGGGACCCGCAAAACCGCAAGCCGTTTCGGCGCGCAGCGAGGCGAAGCCGAGCGAAGTGCGGGTGGGCCGGGCCGCTCCCGGCCCGGGACCCGCAAGGCTAGCTCCGCGGCGAGGCGTAGTACTCGAAGTCGACGAGATTCTCGCGCATGTAGTCGCGCAGCTTCGAGACGATGCGCACCTCGAGCTGGCGCACGCGTTCGCGCGAGACCTGGAACGCGTCCGCGAGCTCCTGCAGGGTCTTGGGGTTCTCGGCCAGGATGCGCTGCTCGAGGATCTGGAGATCGCGCGGCTCGAGCTGCTGGCGGAAGCCCTCGAGCTGTTTGTCGAAGACCTCGCGCAGCTCGCTCGAGCCCACGTTGTCCTCGGCGCTTTGAGCCGGCAGCGAGAGGGTGTCGCCGAGCTCGGTGCGATCGTCGCCGGCGCGCAGCGGCGCGTTCAGCGAGAGGTCGCTGTGCGAGAGGCGCTGATCCATGTCGATGACGTCGGCCTCGGTCACCTCGAGGCGCTCGGCCAGCAGCGCCGGCTCGACCTGGAAGCCCTCGCGCTCGAGCAGGCGCTTCTCCTTGTTCAGGCGGAAGAAGAGCTTGCGCTGCGCGCGCGTGGTGCCGAGCCGCACCACGCGGAAGTTGTCCAGGATGTACTTGAGGATGTAGGCGCGGATCCAGTAGGCCGCGTAGGACGAGAGCTTGACGCCCTGGTAGGGGTCGAAGCGGTGCGTCGCCTGGAGCAGGCCGACGTTCCCCTCCTGGATCAGGTCGAGCACGTTGGTCCACGCGCGCCGGTATTCCATCGCGATCTTGACCACGAGGCGCAGGTTCGCGAGCACGAGCTGCCGCGCGGCCGAGCTGTCTCCGTGCTCGCGCCAGCGCAGCGCGAGCTCGTGCTCCGCTTCGCGCGAGATCGGCGCGTGATGCGCGAGCTCCGCCATGTAGCGCGTCAGGGTGTCGGTCGGCTCGAGGCCGCGACTGCGGGCCGCCGGGCGAGCGGGGATCAGCGCGGCGCCGCTCGGGGCCGGTGTGCGGCGCACTGCTGCCGCAGCATCGCCGGGAGAGGCTTCGGAGGGCGCGGGGCCGCGCGACATCCAGGCGAGAGTAGCAGTCCGAGGCCCCCGGCCGCGGGCCGGGAGTCGCAGGGGAAGCCGCGGTGGCGGCGGGGGGGCGGAGAGGCCGGCGAGCGACCCCTCCGCCCCGGAGTTTCCCAGCCGGTCGCTATTTCTTGAGCGAGCGGACGAAGGCGATCACGTTGTCGAGGTCCGCGCCGCTGAGGGTGCCGCCCCAGGGCGCCATCAGCTGGTTTCCGCCGTACTTGCCGGCGCCGTTGCTGATCACGGCCTTGAGGTCGGCATCGGTGCCGAGCTTGCCGTCGCCGTCCGTGTCGAACTTGAAGTCGGCCTTCTGGAAGTTGCGCGGCGGCGGGTTCGCGGCGACCGAGACCGGCCCGTCGCCCGCGCCCGTCGCGCCGTGGCAGGAGGCACAGAAGATGTCGAATTTCGCCTTGCCCGCGGCGGCCTCGCCCGCGGCGAGCGCGCCCTGCGGCGCGAGCGAGAGTACGAGCCCGGCAGCCGTTGCCAGACCCAGGAAGTGTCGGATCGGAATCCTCATCGAAGCGCTTCTCCTTGCGATGGCGTCTGCAGCTGCGGAGCTCCGCGCTGCGCGCGCCGAAAATTTCGGGATCGAGGACGGGGGGAGCGAACGGCGGCGCAGGGTAGGAACGCCGAAAGAGCCCGTCAAACCCCGCTCTGGTCCCAGCTCCGCAGCACCTCGAGCAGCAGTCTCACGCCGACGCCGGTGGCGCCCTTGGGCTGATACGCGCTCGCTGCGCTCGTCCAACCGGTTCCGGCGATGTCCAGATGCACCCAAGGGGTCTCCCCAACGAAGGCCTGCAGGAAGGCCGCCGCGGTCGACGAGCCCGCCTCACGGCCGCCCGTATTCTTCAGGTCCGCCACCGAGCTCTTCACGAGCTTCCGGTGGCCCTCCCAGAGCGGCATCGGCCACGCGCGTTCGCCCGTGACTTCTCCCGCCTTGCGCACGTGCTCGGACAGCGCGGCGTGGTTCGAGAACAGGCCCGATGCCAGCTTGCCGAGCGCCACGATACAGGCGCCCGTCAGCGTGGCGAGGTCGAGGATCGCGGCCGGCTCGAACTCCGTTCGCGCGTAGTGGAGCGCGTCGGCGAGAACGACGCGGCCCTCGGCGTCCGTATTCAGGACCTCGATGGTTTTCCCGGACATCGAGGTCACGATGTCCCCGGGGCGGTAGGCCGTTCCCGAGGGCATGTTCTCCGCGGCGCCGATCACACCTACGACGCGGCGCGGCAGCTCGAGCAGCGCACACGCGCGCAGCGCCCCGATCACCGCGGCCGCGCCCGACATGTCGTGCTTCATCTCGTCCATGCCCTGGGCCGGTTTGATCGAAATGCCGCCGGAGTCGAAGGTGATGCCCTTGCCCACGATGCAGATCGGAGCTGCCGCTCGCTTGCCGCGCGCGCGCCGCGGGCTGTACTCGAGCGTGATCAGCCGCGGCGGGTGCACGCTGCCGCCGCCCACGGCGAGGATCGCGCCCATCTCGAGCCGCCGCAGGGCGGGGACGTCGAACACGCGCGCGCGCAGGCCGACCTCGCGCGCGACCTGCTGGGCCCGGCGCGCGAGCTCGGCCGGCGTCAGGTCGTTCGCGGGCAGGTTCGAGAGCTCGCGGCTGAGGTTCTGGCACTCGGCCAGCGCCGAGCCACGCGCCGCGCCTTTGCGCAGGCTCGCGATCTCGGCCGCGCGCTCGCCGTGCAGCGAGAGCGAGCGCAGCGGCCCTCCCTCGTCCTCGGGCTTCGTCCGGTAGCGATCGAAGCGGTAGGCGCCTAGCAGCGCGCCCTCGGCCAGCGCCTGGCCGACCTCCTCCGCGGGCAGCTCGAGCCCCTCCGGCAGCAGCATCGCCGGGCGCTGCGCGCGGTGGCTGCGCGCGGCAGTGACGGCGCTGCCGGCCGCGCTGCGCAGCGCCTCGGCATCGAGCTTGCGCTGCTCGCCCAGTCCCAGCAGCCATAGCTTGCGCTGGCGCGCCTTGCGGCCCAGGAAGAGCGGGAGTGACTCGCCCGCGCGCGCGCGGAAGTCCCCGTGCCGGAGCAGCTCCGAAAGGCGCCCCTCGGCGCTCTTGTCGAGCGCGCGCAGCTGCGCCGGCAGCGCAGGAGTTCCCTTCTCCGGCTTGCACAGCGGCAGCACCAGGAAATCCGAATCGAGCTCCGCCGGAGGGCGCGCGTCCACTGTGATCTTCATCACTTCTCCTGGCATTCCGAGGCGTTTGTTGAAGTTGGGCGCAGTGTCCCCTAGACTAGTTCGGTCAATTTTTTTGACGAGAAAGCACAATCATGTTGGGTTTCGTCGGGGCGGCTATGGGGGGGCGTCTCGCGAGCCTCGACACCCTCAGCTTGATCCTTCAGGCAAGCTGGGCGGTTCAGCTCGTACTCCTCATTCTCGCGGGAATGTCGGTCCTCTGCTGGGGGATCATCGCCTTCAAGTGGCGCGAGCTCTCACGCGCGCGCCAGGATAGCGAGGCCTTCCTCGAGGTCTATCAACAGGGATCGATGGATGCGGCCTACGAAGCCGCGCGCGATCTCGACGGCAGCCCGCTCTCGGCCATCTTCCTGGCCGGCTACAGCGAGCTGAACCGGATGGCGCGCTTCTCGGGGCAGCGCTCGATCGCCGCGCTGAATCCGTCGCACGTCCAGGCCGTCGACAAGCAGCTGCAGTGGGCCGCAACGCGCGAGAGCCTGCGCCTCGAGCGCGGTCTTTCGGTGCTCGCGACGACCGGCAGCGCGGCTCCCTTCATCGGGCTCTTCGGCACCGTGATCGGCATCATCAACGCGTTCCACAACATCGGGCAGTCGGGGTCCGCATCGCTCGCGGTCGTCGCGCCCGGCATCGCCGAGGCATTGATCGCGACCGCGATCGGCCTGTTCGCGGCGATTCCGGCCACGATCTTCTACAACGCATTCCTCGGCCGCATGCGCGAGCTCAGCGCATCGATCGACATCTTTACGGCGGAGTACGCCGGAGATCTCCAGCGCCTGGTCGCGCAGCGGCCGGAGGCGCCTCGCGCCGCACGCGGGTAGGGGGGCTCGATGGGCGCCGCGCGGCCGGGCGGGATCGACCGACCGCTCTCGGAAATCAACGTCACGCCCTTCGTCGACGTGATGCTCGTGCTGCTGATCATCTTCATGGTGACGGCGCCGATGATGCAGCAGGGTGTCGACGTCGATCTGCCGGAGACCACGACCCAGGCGCTTCGCGTCCAGGAGGAGCCGCTGATCCTCTCGGTCAAGGCGGACGGCAAGTACTTCGTCGGGCGCACCGAGGTGCCCGCCAAGGAGCTCGGGCCGAAGCTCGAGGCGATCCTCGAGGGGCTCGACGACAAACAGATCTTTCTGCGCGCGGATAAGCAGGCCGCCTACGAGCTCGTGATCAAGGCGCTCGCGGCCGCGCGCGAAGCGGGCGCCACGAAGCTCGGCATGGTCACGGAGCCGGAAGGCGGATGAGCGCCGCGGTGCTCGGCGCGTCGGACGCGGGCCGGCTGCGCCTGGGCCGTTTCCTGCTCTTCTCGATGCTGGGTCACGTCGGCTTGGTCGGCTTCCTGCTGTTCAGCCCGGGCCCGGAGATCAGGCTCCCGAAGGGGGTGATCGCGGTGGACCTGAGCATCGGGATGCCCGCGCCCCCGGCGAGCAGAGCGAAGCCCGCCGCGAAGCAGACCGAGGCCGCTGCGAAGCCGGAATCGAAGCCACCGCCCCCGCCGCCGAAGCAGACCAAGGCCACCGTGCTGCCGAAGGATGCCCAGCGCGCCCCCGAGAAGAAGAAGCCCGAGGCAAAGAAGCCGACGCCCGTGCGGAAGGAGCTCAGGCCCGAGGAGGTGCCGAAGCAGCAGGAGCAGTCCTACGAGGACGTGCTCGACGAGCTGCGCGAGGACGACAAGCCCTCCTACGACGCCGCGCTCGAGGACCTGCGCAATGAAGCGCCCGAGAGCGCGCCCCGCGGGAGCTCGCTCCCGATCGGAGATCCGAACGGCGCGCCGATCTCGCCCGAGGACGCGGCCTGGATGCGCAAGGTCAAGTTGCATCTGCAGCGCGACTGGCGCGCGCCCGCGCAGTTCTCGCACGACCGCCTGGTGTCCCTCCTCGAAGTGGAGCTGGATGCCGCCGGGAACGTGGTGAGCGCGGCCCGCATGCTGCGCTCCTCCGGCAACCCCTGGTACGACGAGGAGGCGCAGCGCGCTCTCAAGCGCGCGAACCCCCTCCCGCCGCCGCCGCGCGCCGGGAGCTATTCGATCGCGTTCGATTCACAGGAGTGAGAGTGATCCAACCGGGGCTCGTGTGGCGTGGAATCTGGATCGGGATGCTGTGGTGGCTCGGGGCACTCTCTGCGGCGTGGGCGCAGTCGCCGCCCGCCGTCGTGGTGAATCCGAATCGCAACGCGCAGTTGTTCCGCGTCGCGCTGCAGCGCTTCGCCGAGCGCTCGGCCGATCCTTCGGCCGGTCGCGGGAGTCGCTTCCGCGACGACATCGGCAAGGCGCTCGAGTTCTCGACTTTCTTCCAGCTCGTGGACCAGGCCGCCTACCTCGCGCCCGTCGAGACCGCCTCGCTCGAGAAGCCGAACTGGCTGTGCGCGGATTGGACGCAGATCAGCGCCGACGTCTTCGTCGAGGGCGAACTCGAGGCGGCGCCGGGCGGCGGCCTGTCGGCGAATTTCCACGTCTGGGACACCGCGGGCTGCAAGGCCGTGCTGCGCAAGCGCTACCGCCAGTCCGCGGGCGCGTCGCTCGAGTCGATCGCGAAGCGCATCGCGGACGACATCGTGCAGGCCTTCATCGGGGTGCGCGGCGTCGCGTCGACCGAGATCGCGTTCGTCTCGGACCGCGTCGGACAGCAGGAGATCTGGGTCATGGACGCCGACGGCGGCCACGCGCGCGCCGCGACGAAGAACCGCTCGCTGAACACCTTCCCGGGCTGGTCGCCCAGCGGAGACGCGATCCTCTACACCTCGTATCGCTATCGCAACCGGCCGCACGTGTTCCAGGTCACGCGCGGGGGAGGGCGGCCGCCGGGCCTGCTGCTGCCGCAGAGCTTCGCGCAATATCAGCAGTACCGCGCGGTCTACCACCCGTCGGGCAAGACGGTCGCCGCCGTGCTCACGATCAACGGCAATCAGGAGATCTTCCGCTTCGACCTCGGCGGAGGGAGCTACCAGCGCCTCACGAACAGCCGCGCGATCGAGGTCTCGCCGACCTGGTCGCCCGATGGCTCGCAGCTCGCGTTCGTCTCCGACCGCACCGGCGCACCGCAGATCTATCTGATGAACTCGGACGGCAGCAACCCGCAGCGGCTGACCTACACCGGCAGCTACAACACCAGTCCGACCTGGTCGCCCGACGGCGCCTGGATCGCGTACGAGACGCGCATCGGCGGACAGATGGATCTCTGGCTGGTGGATCCCGCGAGCGGTGCGAGCTCGCCGTTGGTCGAGCACCCGCGCGGCGACGAGGGCCCGAGCTGGGCGCCGAACAGCCGCCTGATCGCGTTCAGCTCGACGCGCCGCGGGCGCGCGGACATCTACGTCAGCGATCTCTCGGGCCAGCGCCTGCTGCGCGTGACCGAGGCTGGTGGCAACAACAAGGCCCCCGCGTGGGGGCCCTTCCCGCGTTAGGCCAGAGGCCGCGGGGAAAGGAGGTTCGGGGGTGAGATCGTCCCAGCGAAAGCTGCAGCGCCTGTGCGAAAGCGCCGCGCTGCTGGCCGCGCTCGGCCCGCTCGCGGGCTGCGTCACGCCGGCCGAGTTCGAGAAGCTGCGCGTGCGCGTGATCCGGATGGAGCGCGGCGGGAGTCCCGGGCCCGGCACGCTCGGGCCGGACGCGCCGGGCGGCGAGCACGTCGCCGACCTGCGCGCCGAGGTGGATCGGCAGGCGCGTGAGCTCGAGAAGCTCTCGGGTCGGCTCGAGGTCTCCGAGCACCACACCGAGGAGGCCCTGCGGGAGGCGCGGGCCGCTCGGGCGCAGGCGGCGGGAGGCGGCGCGCTGCTGGCGCCCCCGCCGGAGAGCCCGGGGCCGGAGTCCGGGGCCGCCGAGGGCGGCGCCGCGGGTGGGGTGAGCAGCGAGGAGCTCGCGGCTTACCGCAGCGGCTACAGCGCCTGGAGCCGCGGAGACGTGGCCGCTTGTATTGACCAGTTCCGGAGCTTTCTGCAAACTCATCCGGCTTCGACCTACGCCGACGACGCGGCGTACTGGATGGCGGACTGTCACTTCAAGAACGGGGACCTGCGATCGGCCGTGTTGCGCTTCGCCGATGTCGTAGAGCGGTATCCGACCGGCAATAAAGCGGCCGATGCGCTCTACCGACAAGGGGAGGCCTTGCAGAAGCTCGGGCCGACCTACGGCAAAGCGGCCCGGACGGCCTTCGAACGGGTCGTGAAGGAATATCCGGACTCTGCGCGCGTCGGCGAAGCCAAGAAGCAGCTGGATCTGCTGAAGGCAGGTTAGGCAGCGCGCGCGCCGGAGCGGAGTTGGGTCGGGAGATGCAGGGGGGAACAGCGTGAACAAGCGTGACCGTGAGAAGTTCCGCCAGCTCCTGAATCAGGAGCGGGGGCGAATCCTCTCCAACGCAAAGCGCGCGCTCACCGGCGACGTGCACCTCGATCCCGACGATTTCCCCGACGAGATCGACACCGCGTCCTCCGAGGTGAACCTCCAGTTCACGGGCCGCCTGCGCGAGCGCGAGCAGGGCCTGCTCGCGAAGATCGATGCGGCGCTCGAGAAGATCGAGGCGGGCGAGTACGGCGCCTGCGTGACCTGCGGCGAGGACATCGGCGTCAAGCGTCTGCTGGCCCGCCCGGTCGCCGAGCTGTGCATCGATTGCAAGTCGGAACAGGAGAAGCAGGAGCGCCGCGCGGGCTGAGCGCCGCCGGGCTCGTGCTCGGCATCGAGAGCTCTTGCGACGAGATGGCCGCTGCCGTCGTGCGCGGCGGCCGCGAAATCCTGGCCAGCGTCGTCCGCGGACAATCCGAGCTGCATGCGCCCTACCGCGGCGTGGTGCCGGAGCTCGCGTCGCGCGACCACGTGCGCGTGGTTTCCGAGGTCACCGCAGAGGCGCTCGCGGCGTCGGGAATCGGTCTCGGCGAGCTCGACGGCATCGCGGTCACCGCGGGTCCCGGCTTGATCGGCTCGCTGCTGGTCGGTCTCTCCTTCGCGAAGGCACTTGCGTTTGCGCGCGGCCTGCCGCTGGTCGGCGTGCATCACCTGGTCGGGCATCTGATCTCGGCGGAGCTCGCGGATCCGGCGCTGGCGCCGCCCTATCTCGGCTTCGTGATCTCCGGCGGGCACACCGCGCTCTACCGCGTGGGCGAGGGCGCCGCGGCACCGGTGCTGCTCGGCGAGACTCTCGACGACGCCGCGGGCGAGGCCTTCGACAAGGTTGCGGTGCTGCTCGGTCTGCCCTTCCCGGGTGGTCCGGCGTTGTCGCGCGCGGCCGAAGCGGGGCGCGCGGACGCGGTGCCGCTGCCGGTCCCGATGCTCGCGAAGCCCGGCCTCGACTTCTCGTTCAGCGGGCTCAAGACGGCGGTTGCGCTCGCGGTGGAAGCGCGGGCGCCGCTCGGCCCGCAGCAGGTCGCGGATCTGGCCGCGAGCTTCGAGGCCGCCGCCGTGCAGGCCCTGGTGGCGAAGGCGCGCCGCGCGCTCCGGCGCGAGGGCCTGGGCGCTCTCGCGGTCGTCGGCGGAGTCGCCGCGAATCGGCGCCTGCGGCGCGAGCTCGAGCACGCGGGCCTGCGCGACGGCTTCCGCGCGTTCTTTCCGCCGGCCGCGCTCTGCACTGACAACGCCGCGATGATCGCCGCGGCGGGCGCGCGACTGCTCGCGCGCGGCGAGCGGCACGGGCTCGCGCTCGACTGCTTCTCGCGCGTGCCGCTCGAGCAGGCCGCCTGGGCCGCGGCCGCCGCGGGCCCGGATCCGCGCGGGCGCTGAGCGCTTGGAGCGCGCCGCCCTCTGCGCCGTGCTCGAGCGCCACGGCCTCGCGCTCTCGCGCCAGCGCGGCCAGAACTTCCTGCTAGGGGAAGAGCGTTCCGAGCAGCTCGCCGACGCGGCCGGCGTCGGCGCCGGCGACTTCGTGCTCGAGATCGGCACGGGGCTCGGCGCGCTCACGCGCGCGCTCGCCGCGCGCGCTCGCCGCGTGCTCACGATCGAGATCGACGCGGGCCTGGTGCGCGCGCTGCGCGCCGAGCGGCTGCTGCCGGACAACGTCGAGCTGCTGCACGCGGACGCGCTCGCGGCAGAGCTGCTGCCACGCCTGCGCGCGGAGCCAATGCCGCGGCGCCTGGTCGCGAATCTCCCCTACTCGGCGTCGGCGCCGCTGCTGCGCCGGATCCTGGATCTCGCGCCCTGGCTCGAGGACTGGTCGGTCATGGTGCAGCGAGAGGTCGCGCAGCGGCTCTGCGCAACGCCCGGCAGCCGGAGCTACGGCTCCCTCACGGTGCTGCTGGCGCTGGTCGCCCGGATCGAGCACTGCCGCGATCTGTCTCCGCACTGCTTCCACCCGGTGCCCGAGGTTCGCTCGAGCTTTCTGCGCTGCTTTCCACACCGGGATGTGCGGCTCGATCCGGAGCAGCTGGCGGCAGTCGAGCGCGTGGTCCGGGCCGCCTTCGGGACGCGCCGCAAGACGCTCGCGAACGCGCTCCGGGTCGGGCTCGCGCCGGCTTTCGCTTCGGATGCGATCGACGCAGGACTGCGGCTGGCGGGCCTCGACCCGCGCGCGCGGGCCGAGACGCTCGCCCCGGACGCGTTCGTGCGCCTCTCGCGCGCGCTCCGCGAGGTCTCCGGGTGAGTCCCGAGCAGCAGCTGCGCGAGCTCCAGGACCTCGCGGCCGCCGTGCAGCTGCAGGTGCGCGAGATCCGGGGCTCGGCGCGCTCGGAATTCGAGCCGCAGGCGGCCAGCGGGGTTTGCGTCGTCCGCGGTCAGACCTGGGTCGTGCTCTCGGGCGCCGACCCGCTCGCCGAGCGGATCGCATTCCTCGCGCGCGCGCTGCGGGAGCTGCGCGGAGCCGAGCTCGAGCAGCGCTACCTGCCGCCCGCGCTGCGCGAGCTGCTGAATCCCGCTTGACCTGGACGGGGCACCTGGGTAGGGTGTCGGGCCGAGAGGGGAATCGCAGGGAGCGATCCCCATCGCGAAACCCCCCAGGCGCAGGCGCGCCGCACGACAGAAGACGCCGACCGACGCCCATTCCAAAACGCTCGGATCCCGCGAGGGACCGAGACGGGGGCAGGTAGGTGAGCTGCGGTCGCGGGTTCCACTGGGAACCCCGCTCCGCATCGCCACACGCCTCCGGAGACCTCCGGAAGGCGTTTTCGTTTCTTGGGGCCGCGGGGCCCCGACAGCCGCCTGGTTCCCGGGACGTGGAGGACGTCGATGTCGTCCGTCAGCGTCGAATCGAGCCACGAGCAGCGTGTGACCGTTCCGGCCCTGCTGCGCCGCAAGCAGCGGGAACAGCGCATCTCGATGCTCACCGCCTATGACTTCGCGTTTGCACGCATCTTCGATACGGCTGGGATCGACGTGCTGCTGGTCGGGGATTCACTCGGCAACGTGGTCCAGGGGCGCGAGACGACGCTCCCGGTGACCCTCGACGAGGTCGTGTACCACACGCGCTGCGTCGCACGCGCCGCGCGCTCGTGATCGCCGACATGCCCTTCGGGAGCTACCAGGTCGGCCCGGAAGACGCGCTGCGCAGCGCGATCCGACTGGTCAAGGACGGCGGAGCGCAGGCGGTCAAGCTCGAGGGAGGGACGACGGTCGCCACCGCGATCGAGCGCATCGTCGCGGCCGAGATCCCGGTCATGGGCCACGTCGGCCTGACTCCCCAGGCGATCCACCGCATGGGTGGCCACCGCGTGCAGGGGCGCTCGGCCGCGGGCCGCGCGCGGGTACTCGAGGACGCGCGCGCGGTGCAGCGCGCGGGCGCCTTCGCGGTCGTGCTCGAGGGCATGCCGGCCGAGCTCGCGGCCGAGATCACGGCCGAGCTCGCGATCCCGACCATCGGAATCGGCGCCGGCGCCGGCTGCGACGGCCAGGTGCTGGTCATGCACGACATGCTCGGCCTTTCGGACTGGACGCCGAGCTTCGTGAAGCAGTACGCCCAGCTGGGAGCCCAGGCCTCGAAAGCGGCTCGGCGTTTCGCCGACGAAGTCGCGGCCGGCAAGTTCCCGGACGAGGCGCACTCGTACCGCTAGGCGAACCCGCAGCGCGAGGCGCACGCCGTGCAGCACTTCCGCGAAGTCCGACAGCTACAGGCCTGGGCCGACGCCGAGCGCGCGGCGGGCCGGCGTATCGCGCTGGTGCCGACGATGGGCGCGCTGCACGCCGGGCACCTGGTGCTCGTGGACGAGGCCCGCGCGCGCGCGGAGCGCGTGCTGGTGTCGATCTTCGTGAATCCGACCCAATTCGACCGCAGCGCGGATCTCGCCGCGTACCCGCGCATGCTCGAGGCAGACCTCGCGGCCTGCCGCGCGCGCGGCGTCGACGCCGTCTTCGCGCCCGCAGCGAGCGAGATCTACCCGGACGGCGACCAGACCCGCGTCGAAGTCGACGCGCTCGCGCGGCCCCTGTGCGGCGCGACGCGGCCGGGGCACTTTCGCGGTGTCACGACGGTCGTCGCGAAGCTCTTCATCGCGGCCCGGCCGCAGGTCGCGGTCTTCGGGCAGAAGGACTACCAGCAGCTCGCGGTCGTGCGCCGCATGGCGCGCGACCTGCTCTTCGACCTCGAGGTCGTCGGCGTGCCGACCGTGCGCGAGCCGGACGGGCTCGCGCTCTCGAGCCGCAACCTGCGGCTCGCGCCGGAGTCGCGGCGCCAGGCGCTCGCGCTCTCGCGCGCACTGGATGCGGCCGAGCGCGAGCTGGGATCGGGCGAGCGCCGCAGCGAGGCGCTGCTGCGCGCGGTTCGCGCGGAGCTCGAGAAGTCCCCGCTGCTGCGCGTGGACTACGCCGAGCTGCGCGACCCGGAGACGCTCGCGGCCGCGCCGGACGAGCTCGAGCGTCCGGTGCTGCTGGCCCTGGCTGCGTTCCTGCCCGCCCGCGAGTCCGGGCAGGAGCTGCGCTTGATCGACAATCGGGTGCTGGTGCCCGCCCCTCGCCGGGGCGCGCCGGCCTCCGAGGAGGCAGGACCGTGATCCGCACGATGCTCAAGTCCAAGATCCACCGCGCGACCGTGACCGAGGCCAACCTCGAGTACGAGGGCTCCGTCACGATCGATCGCGACCTGCTGCGCGCGGCAAACATCCTCCCCTACGAGCAGGTAGACCTCTACGACTGCACGAACGGGCAGCGCCTGCACACCTATGCGATCGAGGGCGAGGCCGGCTCGGGCGAGATCTGCGTGAACGGCGCGGCAGCGCACCGGATCAAGCCGCACGACCTCGTGATCATCTGCAGCTACGTCCAGCTGTCCGAGGCCGAGTGTCGCGGCTGGGAGGCGATCCGCGTCTTCGTCGACGCTCGGAACCGGCCGCGCGAGATCGCGGGGCCGACGCCCGCGCCCGAGCTCGCGCGCGCCTGCGCGGGCTGAGTCGGGGGCCGCGCGCAAGAGCGATACTCTCGCCGGGTGACCGCCAAAGCAGAAGTCAAAGAGCGGAAGCTGATCGCGAGCAACCGCCGCGCGCGCTTCGACTACGAGATCCTCGACACCTTCGAGGCGGGCCTCTCGCTGCTGGGGCCCGAGGTCAAGTCGCTGCGCGGCGGCAAGGCGAGCCTGGCCGAGGCCTTCGCGGTGGTGCGGCGCGGCCAGGCGTACCTCGTCGGCTGCCACATCCCGCCCTACCTGCAGGCCGGCCGCGAGAACCCCGACCCACTGCGCGAGCGCAAGCTGCTGCTGCACCGCCGCGAGATCGCAGTGCTCGAAGGGGGCGCTTCCGAACGCGGCTTCACGATCATTCCCCTCGAGCTCTATTTCAGCCGCGGCCGGGCCAAGCTCTCCCTCGCGCTCGCGCGCGGAAAGCGGCGCTACGACAAACGCGAGACGATCCGCAAGCGCGAAGAAGATCGCGAGGTCGCGCGCACGCTGCGGCGGGGGCGGCGCACCTAGCTGCAATGCCAGGTAGTTTGCAGTCGAGCGCCCGCTCACGCCGCCGCGGCAGAGCGCAGCCTGAGCGCGCATCGAGTGGTCTTGCAGACTACGACAGATCGGCGCAGTGCGCGTCGAAGCGCGCGAGCGCCTCGGCACGCGCGCCGCGCCAGGCGATGGCGGCCTTCGAGTCGTCGCCGGCGTGTGCCGCGCTCTCGTGACTCACCGCCACGGCCTCGGCCTCGGCCGTGCGGCCTCGGCGCGACCGCGCAGCATCTCGAGCACGGTCTGGCAGGAGAGCGCCACGGCCTCGCACGCGCCGATCTTGCCGAGCCGTCCGAGCGCGAGCGCGTGCACCGGGTGCGCCTTCGCTTCGCCCGCGGCGTCGGCGGCCCTGCCGAGCGCGCCTGCCGCGGCAGCCACGGCCTCGGCGGTGGCGTGCAGCGCCTCCGGGTCGGTGAGCACCGCGAGCTCTCCGGTTGCGGAATGGGATCGGCGTGGGTCCAGCGCGGCATTACCGCCTACGCTGTGCCGCATGACCCAAGAAGACGCACCGCCCGCAACCGGCTTCGCGGCGCTCGGCGTCGAGCCCGCGCTCGCGAGCGCGCTCGAGGCCCTCGGCTACGAAGAGCCGACGGCGATCCAGCGCGAATCGATTCCGCCCCTGCTCGAAGGCCGCAATCTGCTCGGACAGGCCGCCACCGGCACCGGGAAGACGGCGGCCTTCGCGCTGCCGATCCTGCAGCGTGTCGTCACGGGCGAGCCCGAGCCGAATTGCCCGCGTGCGCTGGTGCTGGTACCGACGCGAGAGCTCGCGATGCAGGTGGCCGAGGCGCTGCATCGCTATGGCCGGGCGAAGCACGCGAGCGTGCTCCCGATCTACGGTGGCCAGCACATCGGCCAGCAGCTGCGCGCGCTCCAGCGCGGCGCGGAGGTCGTCGTCGCGACCCCCGGCCGCGCGCTCGACCACATCGAGCGCGGCACGCTCGA
>CAYTJA010000035.1:0-23217 GCA_964437835.1 uncultured Spirochaetales bacterium | reverse complement strand
GTGGCGGAGCAGGCGCACCAGGGCGGCGCTCGGGCTCTCGAGCCAGGGGTGCAGCGAGTGGTGTGCCTGCAGGTAGCCGTGGCCCGCGAAGCCCTCGTAGCGCGAGCGCTCGACCCAGGTTCCGTCGTCGAGCCGCAGCGGACGCTCGGCTTCGAGCGCGGCGATTCCGTCCTGCTCTGCGTGCCGGAAGGGTGTCTCGCGCATGCGGTTCTCGAACCACACCACCGAGACGCTGCTCGGATTCGCGCGCGGGTCGTAGAAGGGAACCATCTCGTGCGGCGACTGCACCCACCACTCTTCGATGTTTCCGACGATGTCGAGGTCGCCATCGTCGTCGACGTCGGTGATCCGGAGCTGGTCCCACTTCTCGCCGAAGCTCGGGATCGCCATCGTCTGGCCCGAGCCCCACTTGATCGGCCGGGTGATCCAATTGTCCGCGCGCGGGCGCTCGCCCTCGTAGCGCATCCAGTAGACGGAGGCCTTGTCGGGCGGGATCACGCTCCGCTCGTGCTCGAGCATCCCGACGATGTCGAGGCGGCCGTCGCCGTCGAGGTCGGCGAGCGCGATCGGCCGCGACAGCCCCTTCGCCATCGGTGCCTTTTCGATCGCAATCCGCTCCCACGCCGGCGGCCGCTGGCTCGTCGCGCGGAACCAGTAGATCGCGTCGCGCACTTGCGTCACGAAATCGTCGAGGCCGTCGCGGTCGAGGTCGCCGATCGCGAGCTGAGGCTTGGTGGTGAACTCGGGCCCGCGGTAGATCTCGGTTGGCTTCCACGGCCTGCGCAGCGCGGGCGAGGCCGGGCCCGGATTCTCGTACCAGACGATCGTCTCCTCCGCGTCCGGCGTGTCGAAGTCCGCGTTCGCGTTCAGCAGGTCGAGATCGCCATCGCCGTCGAGGTCGGCCGTCGTGACCCCGTGGCCCCCGAGCGTGTCGGGATCGATCGGGTGCAGCGTCCACTTCGCGAGATCGCGCCGCTGCGAAGCCTCAGCCGGTGCTTCGAGCCAGGCGATTCCCGCGCGGCGCCCGTTCTCGATGTTCACGCGTCCGCCCGCGAGTACGTCTACGAGGCCATCGGCGTTCAAGTCGCGCGCGAGCACCCAGTGGTAGTGCCCGGCGGCGTCGCTCGCGGGCACGAGACCGCCGTCCCGCCACGCCGCGGCGTCGCGCAGCTGCGCGCGCGCCGGACCCCAGACGATGCGCAAGCCGGGCTCGCGGCCCTCCCACCATTCGGTCTTCTCGCCGTGCGTGCCCTGGCCGGCTGCGACGTCGAGGTTGCCGTCGCCGTCGAAGTCGCCGAGTGCGGCGGTCTCGGTGTCGATGCCACTGGTTGAGTCCAGAATCGGTGGAACGAAGGTCGTCACGCGCGGCCACAATGAGCGGACTTCGCCCGCCGTCCCCGGGTTGAACGAGATCACGTAGCGCTGATCGAATTCGTAGTTCGTGACGAAATCGAGGCGGCCATCGCCATCGACGTCGCCTGCGCCGAGCGCGTTCGCACCGCGGTAGCGGTCGTCGATCGCGTGCATCGGCCAGCTCCGCTCCGCGGGATTCCGCGTCGGCAGCGAAGCCGGATCTCCGAAACAAGCCAGCACGCTCGCGCAGCCCGCGGCTCCGATCAGGGTACGGCCCGGGGACATGGCGAACACTCTAGTCCAGGGACACGGGTGACCGTTCGACGCTACTCGGGGCTCGCTCTCAGAGCCGGGTTTGTCGAGATCTCGGCGCACCGCTGGCCGGGGGCCCTCACGGGCCTGCTCGCAGGAGGCTAATTCTCGAGCGCTGGGCTCTCGTGGCTCGCGCATCACCACGCTTTGTGCGGGTTGCAGGCCCGGCGCGACGTCAGCTGAACAGGAATCAACGGGTCGTGTCGCGCGGCGCGCTGGCGTCCGCGAGCTGGTTACGCGAAACCCGCAGGCAGCAGGCGCCTCGCGTCTCCCGCTCTCACCGCTGCGGTCGTGATAGGATCCGCTGGTGTCGGGCGAAGTGGTTCGCGCCGCGGGTCCTGCGGCAGCGATGCGCTCTTGGCTGCGTGCGAAGCTCTCCGAGTTCTTTGAGATCGATCTGCGCTCGCTCGCGCTGTTCCGCATTGCGCTGGGCGCGCTGATCCTGGCCGACCTCGCCCTGCGCTGGCCCTTCATCGGCGCGAGCCTCTCGGATGCGGGGAGCTGGCCGCGCTCGGCGGTTCGCTCCACGGGGCCGCTCTTCAGCTTCTACATGTGGAGCGGCGCGGCCGGGGTCCAGACGCTGCTCTTCTGTGTGGCGGGTGTCTGCGCGCTGATGCTGCTCGTGGGCTGCTTCACGCGCTTCGCCAGCGTCGTCTCGTGGCTGCTGCTGGGCTCGCTGCAACTGCGCCACAGCGAGCTGCTGAACGGCGGCGACGCCCTGCTGCGGATGCTGCTGTGCTGGTCGGTCTTCTTGCCACTCGGGGCGCGCGTCTCCGTCGACGCCGCCCGCCGCCCCGAGCGGGCCGCTGCCGGCCCGGCGGTCCTCTCCGTCGCCAGCCTCGCACTCACGCTGCAGTTCGCGATGCTCTACATCGGCGCCGGCCTGCTCAAGACGGGTGCCGCCTGGGTCAGCGACGGAACCGCGATCGAGACCGCTCTGGCCGTTCAGGTGCGCCGCGGCGTCGCCGCCCCGTTGCTACTCCAGCACCCGGATCTGCTCCGCGCGTTGACACCGATTGTGCTCTACTTCGAACGTCTTGGGACGTTAGGCCTCTTCTTCCCCTGCTACACCGCCCCGATCCGCACCCTCACGCTGCTCGCCTTCTGGGCCTTCCAGTTTGGCCTGGGCCTCGGCATCCCTCTGCAGCTGTTTCCCTTCGTATGCACGGCGGCGACGCTGCCGCTGCTCCCGGGCTGGCTGTGGGAGCGTCTCGCCGCGCGCGGCTGGCCGCAGCTCGCGGCCTCGGCCTCCGCCAGGCCCGAGCTCGGGGCCGCGGCGGGTGGGCTGGCGCGCACCGCCAGGCGGCTGGCGGCCGGCGCCGCCTCCGGCCTGGCGGCGCTCTTCCTCGCCGCCTCATTGGCCCTGGCGTTGCAGTCGCTGTCGATCGTCCGCGTGCCGCGCCAGCTGCGGTCGTGGTCGGCGCTGTTCGGTGTGGAGCAGAGCTGGGGGATGTTCTCACCCTCGCCCCCGAACTTCGACCCGATCTTCGAGATCTATGGCGGCCGGCCGGACGGCAGCGCGCTGAATCTGCTCGAGGTCGAGGCGGGCGAGAGCTGGCGCAAGGTTCTGCGCTTCCACCGCTCCTTCCGCATGCGCGTCGCCCTCGACGCCGTCGCGACCGAGCGCGGACCGCTGCCCAGTTACTACTTGCGCTGGCTGTGCCGGAAGTGGAACCAGCGGCAGCCGCCAGAGCGCCGCCTCGAGCGCGTGCGCATGCTGATCACCTGGGTTCCGCTCACGCCGGGGCCCGAGCCGCCCCGGCGTCACGAGGTCGCGGAGGTCGCCTGCAGAGGGCCGCGCTGAGTCGCGTAGCCTCGACGCAGAGCTGTGGTGCTGGCGGAATCGCCACTGCCCACTGGAGGAGCAACATCGGATGCGGAGCCAGAAGCTTCACGGCCACTACGGCTAGCACGCACTCCGCAGGCCTAACTACTCAGCACGAGCTCCGCGGCCACGCGCAGCTGCTCGAGGTCGGTGCCGGGCACGAGCAGCGTCGTGACGGCGCTCTCTTCCCAGGCCGCGAGTCGCTCGCGGATGCGCGCCTTCGGCCCCACGAGATTGATCTCGTCGATGAACTCGCGCGGCACGGCCGCGATCGCCTCGCCGCGCTTGCCCGCGAAGAAGAGGTCCTGGATCTGCTGCGCCTCCTTCTCGTAGCCGAAGCGCGCCATCAGCTCCTTGTGGAAGTTGCGGTCCTTGGCGCCCATGCCGCCGACGTAGAAGCCGTAGGCGCCCTTCATCGAATCGAGCGCACCGGCGACGTCGTCGGTCACGCGGATGCTGGTCGTGACCGCGATTTCGAAGCCGGGCTTGACCTTGCGCAGCGCGTCCGAATAGACCTGCGGCTTGGTAGGTGAGTACCAGAGCGGCAGCCAGCCGTCGCAGATCTCGGCCGCGAGCGCGACGTTCTTCGGACCCTCGGCGCCGAGGTAGATCGGCAGATCCGCGCGCAGCGGATGCGTGATCGGGCGCAGCGGCTTGCCCATGCCCCACGCGCCCGGCCCCGTGTAGGGCAGGGGATAGTGCGGGCCCGGGCTCGAGACGGCCCGATCGCGGCGCAGCACCTGGCGGATGATGTCGATGTACTCGCGCGTGCGCGCGAGCGGCTTGTCGAAGGGTCGGCCGTACCAGCCCTCGACGACCTGCGGGCCCGAGACGCCGAGCCCCAGGATCACGCGCCCCTGCGAGAGGTGGTCGAGGGTCAGCGCGTGCATCGCGGTCGAGGTCGGTGTGCGGCCCGAGAGCTGCACGATCGCGGTGCCTAGCTTGATTCGCGAGGTATGCGCGCCGATCCAGGTGAGCGGCGTGAACGCGTCCGAGCCCCAGGCCTCGGCCGTCCAGGCGGAGTCGAAGCCGAGGCGCTCGGCCTCGCGCGCGGCCTCGACGAGGTTCGCAGGCGGTCCGGAGGCCCAGTAGCCGAACTGCGCGCCGAGCTTGAGTTTCGCCATGGACTTCCGCCTCCGCGCTAGTTGAAGTCGAGTACTGAGCGGATCACTTCGCCGGCCTGCATCGCGCGGAAGGCCTCGTTCACGTCGTCGAGTTTCAGCCGGCGCGTGATCATGCCCTCGAGGTCGAGTCGTCCGCACTTCCAGAGGCGCAGCAGCTTCGGCATGTCGACGCGCACGTTCGCGCTGCCGTACATCGAGCCCTTCAGGCTCTTGTCGCCGTAGAAGAACTCGAAGGCGCTGAATTGCACCATCTGATCGAGACGGCCCACGCCGACGATCACGGCCGTGCCGCCGCGGCGCGCGGCGTCGTAGCAGGCGCGGATCGTCGCGGGGTGGCCGACGCACTCGAGCGCGTAGTCGAAGCCCTCGTTCGCCGTGATCGACGAGCGCAGGTCGCCGAGGCCGTCGGGCGTGCAGGCGTGGGTCGCGCCGAAGCGCTTGGCCTGCTCCGCCTTCGCGAGCACCGAATCGACCGCGACGATCTCGGCCGCGCCGGCCACGCGCGCGCCCTGGATCGCCGCGATGCCGACGCCGCCGGCGCCGAAGATCACGACGGAAGAGCCGGGCTTGATCGCCGCGGTGTTGATCGAGGCGCCGACGCCCGTCATCACGCCGCAGCCGATCAGCGAGGCGATGTCGAGCGGGATGTCGGCGTCGATCTTTACGACGGCGCTCTCCGGCACGATCATCTGCTCGGCGAAGGTCCC
Source organism: uncultured Spirochaetales bacterium (assembly GCA_964437835.1). Taxonomy (GTDB): domain Bacteria; phylum Myxococcota_A; class UBA9160; order UBA9160; family SMWR01; genus CAYTJA01. Next base: position 17,896 of record CAYTJA010000035.1, on the reverse strand, counting down.
GCAGCCGGTCATGCCGGCGATCTTCTGGCCCTTTACGATGAAGTGCGGCGTCGTCGCCATTGCGGCCATGCCGTCGCAGAGCTGCGACTGCCCGCGCAGGCAGGGCTTGCACTTCCCGCAGGCGGGGACGAAAGACACGATCACGTGGTCACCCGGCTTGACGCCCGTGACGTTCTTCCCGACCTCCTGCACGACGCCGGCGCCCTCGTGACCTAGCACGCAGGGCAGCCCCGACGGGATCGTCCCGTTCTGTACCGAGACGTCCGAGTGGCAGACGCCGCTCGACTTGATGCCGACGAGAACGTCGGAGGCCCCGAGCTCGGTGAGCGATACGTCGTTGCGCACTTCGAGCGGCTTGTCCTTCTCCCAGAGAATCGCTGCCTTCATCGCATGGCTCCTCGAAGATCGTGGTGGATGTCGAAACGCCGGCCCGGCAAGACCGCTTGCCGGCATTCTACGCGATTGTTCCGATCGCCCGCGAGCCGATCAGCGAGGCGACCGCGTCGATGATCCCGTCGACGCTGAGCGGGTGCATCGGGAACAGGCGCCGCACCGCGCGCGTGGTCTGGTAGCTGTCCCAGTATCGGAGCGGCTCCGGGTTCAGCCAGACGCAGCGCTCGAAGTGGTCGCGGATGCGCTGCAGCCACTCGATGCCGGGGGTGTCGGTCTCGCGGCTCGGATCGATGTTGCCGCGCGCCCCCATCAGCTCGTTCGGGTGCATCGCGGCGTCGCCGACGAAGAGCACCTTCCAGCGGTCGTCGAGGCGGCGCAGCAGGTCGCCCGTCGGCAGCGCATCGCGGCGGAACAGCCGCGCGTCCGTGTAGACGTTTTCGTAGATGCAGTTGTGGAAGTAGTAGGAGCGCAGCTCGCGCAGCCCCTTTTCCTCGTGCAGTGCGGTCAAGAGCCGGCTCACGGGCTTGGTGTAGGGGTCCATCGTGCCGCCGACGTCCATCAAGAGCAGCAGGCGCACGTTGTTGCGCTTCTCGGGCCGGAACACGAGCTCGATCTCGCCCGCGTTCCTGCAGGTTTCGTCGATCGTCTCGTCGAGGTCGAGCTCCGTCTCGGGGCCCTGGCGGGTGAGCTGGCGCAGCCGGCGCAGGGCCACGCGCATGCTGCGCAGGTCGAGGCCCTGGTCGGTGCGGTAGTTCTGGAAGTGGCGCTCCTCGGCCACCTTCATCGCCGAGCGGCGCTGCCCCGCGCCGCCGACGCGAATGCCCGTCGGGTGCTCGCCGCCGTGGCCGAAAGGCGAGCGGCCGCCGGTGCCGATCCAGCGGCCGCCGCCGTCGTGGCGCTCGTCTTGTGCTGCGAGCGTCTCGAGGTAGCGCTTCATCAGCTCGTCGCTCGAGAGGCGCTCGAGCAGCGCGCGCTCCTGCTCGCTGAGCTCGCGGAAGTTCTTCGGGTCGCGCAGCCACGCGAGCAGCTCCTCAGTTGCCGTGAGCGAGCCCTCGACACCCTGGTAGACGTGCGCAAAAACGCGGTCGAAGGCGTCGAAGTAGGTCTCGCTCTTGACTAGCGTCGCGCGCGCGAGGTTGTAGAAGCCGTCGAGGCTCGAAACGTGCAGGCCGAGCGAGAGGCTCCGCATCAGCATCATCCATTCCTGGATTGCGACCGGCACGCCGGCCTCGCGCAGCTGATAGAAGAGATCGAGGAACAAGGCCGCCTCCGGGCTCGCGCGAGCCATCGGCTGGCGCCCGCGCTATTGCGCGAAGCGCGAGCCGAGCTCCTTCCAGCTCTGGGGCAGCTTGCCACCGCCGTCGCGGTAGCGCTGCAGTGCGTCGCTGTCCTGCTCGTTCTTGAGCAGCGTGCCGAGGAAGGGCAGGTGTTGCTCGAGCTTTTCGACCCCGAGACCCGAGCGCAGCAGCGCCGCGATCCAGTCGATCAGCTCGGAGGTCGAGGGCTTCTTGCGCAGCTCGTGCTGGTTGCGCAGCCAGTAGAACTTGACCAGCACCTGGTCGAGCAGCGTGGCGTCGAGGTTCTGGTGGTGCACCGCGACGATCTCCTGCATCAGCTCGCGGTCCGGAAACTCGATGAAGTGGAACACGCAGCGGCGCAGGAATGCGTCGGGCAGCTCCTTCTCGTTGTTCGAGGTGATGATCACGATCGGGCGCTGTTTAGCGACGATTTCGTCACTCGTTTCCATGACCGTGAAGCGCATCTCGTCGAGCTCGCGCAGCAGGTCGTTCGGAAACTCGAGGTCGGCTTTGTCGATCTCGTCGAGCAGCAGGATGTGGCGCTCGGCCGCGAGGAAGACGCGGCCGAGCGGCCCGTAGCGGATGTAGCGGCGCACGTCCTTCACGTCGCCGTCGCCGAAGCGCGCGTCGTTCAGGCGCTGAACGGTGTCGTAGACGTAGAGACCCTCCTGGGCCTTCGAAGTCGACTTGATGTGCCAGGACTCGATCGGGAGGCCGAGGCCCGCCGCGAGATGGCGCGCGAGCAGCGTCTTGCCGGTGCCGGGCTCGCCCTTGATCAGCAGCGGGCGCTCGAGCGCGATCGCGCAGTTGACGGCGTCGCAGAGCGCCTGGCTCGCGATGTAGCCGTCGGTGCCGCGAAAGCGGTGGAACGAATCCAGGGTCGACATGGGCACAGGCTCCTGTTGGGGCCGCGACGGGTACACGCGCGCTGGCCGGGGATCGAATGCGGCGCGAGCGTAGCTTTATTGACTTCGCTCGGCTGCGCCTCGCTGCGCGCGGCCCGGCCGCTTGCGTTATCGACTTCGCTCGGCTGCGCCTCGCTGCGCGCGGCCGGGCCGCTTGCGTTATCGACTTCGCTCGGCTTTGGCTCGCTGTGTGCGGCGGGGCGGCAGGTTTCGTCGACTTCGCTCGGCTGGGCCTCGCTGCGCGCGGCAAGGCCGCTTGCTCAGGGCTGTGGCCCGGATCCGGGCGGCGGTTGTCTTTCGGGGGCGTGGCCGGCGGCGGGCGGCGCGGCCTGTGCAACTGCATCGGGCGTATAGCTGCGCAGCACCGCGACCTTCACGAGCTGGCCGGCCGCGAGGCGGTCGCTCGCGAAAAGGTCGTTCATGACCGCGGTCTGCTGCAGGTCCCATTGGTTGCCGGCGCGCGCGGCGAGGTCCGTCAGGTTCTCGCCCGGCCTCGCGAGCGCGATGTGCAGCGCGCGCTCGCGGATCGAGCTGCGCTCCTCGCTCGAGAGCGCACGGAAGCTGCGCGCGACGTTCAGGAAGCTGCCTTCGTGGTGGTCGCGGATTCCCGGCGCGGATACGCCCGTCAGCCGGAAGATCACGCCTCCGCGCGCGATCCAGGTGAGCACGAAGTGCGCGGATTCGGCCGCGGCGCCGGGAATTCCGCTCGATCCGCTCGTCCCCTTCGCGCGCCACGCCTTGGCGTCGCCGATCGTGATCGGCTGCGAGCTCTGCACGCGCAATCCCATCGAAGAGCCTTCCTTCTCGAGATACTCGCGTGCGGCGGCCTCGGGGTCGTCGCCCGTGCCGCCGTATTCGAGGAAGACCATCGCGTCACGCCGGGGCGAAACTGCGCCGACGGCCTGGCGCGTGTTCTGGGTCTCCCAGCCGGCCGGAAAGCGCAGCGCGAGATCGAGATCCGCGTGCAGGAACTGGTTCTGCTGGAACACGCCCTCGGCGGCGCTGATGCCGAGCGTGAGGCCCTCGATCCGGCGCAGATAGTCGGCGCGGCTCGCCGCGATCCCGGGGACCGGTCGGAAACTCGACAGCTCCGCGCGCGAGGCCGCAGTCGCGACGCGTTCCGTGGTCGCGGGGTGTGTGTCGAAGAAGCTCGGCAGCCTCGAGACGCCGAAGCGAAGCCGCTCGGTGTAATCGAGATCCTTGAGGAAGCTCGCCAAACCGCGCGGGTCGTAGCCGGCCTTGGCGGCGAGGACCTGGCCGTGCCTGTCGGCCTCGCGCTCCTGGTCGCGCGAGTACTGCATCAGGGTCGCGAGCGAGAAGAATCGGAAAGGACCGGGGATTCCGAGCGCGCGCTGCTGTTGAGCTGCTGCGTGGCGGAGTGCGATGTGCATAACCTCGTGCGCGAGCACGTTGGCGAGCTCTGCCTCGCTGTTCGCGAGTGCGAGCAGGCCGCGCGAGATGTAGACATAGCCACCCGGAAGAGCGAACGCATTCGGCGCTTCCTGGTCGACGATCTGGAACTGGTACGCGAAGCTGCGATCCAGCGCCAAGCGCACCAGGCGCTGACCGACCGCCGAGACGTAGGCGAGGAGCTCCGGCTGCTGCACCAGCCCGAACTCCGCTTCGACCTCGCGCGCGGCCTCGGCGCCGGCCTGCTGATCGTGGGCTTCGGTCTGCAGCAGGATTTCGCGGCTGCGTCCGAGCTCCTCGGGTTCCGATTCGCGCGGTGCCGGCGCAGGCGGGGCGCTGCCGCCCTCCTGCGCACGGGCGGGCGCGAGCAGTGCGGAGACGAGCGCGCAAGCGAGCGCCGCGCGGGTGATGAGGGGTCGGAGCTTCACGCTGGGTTTCCGGGTCCGCGCGAAAGAGTACGCCGCGCGGATTCCGGCGCAGGGAATTTGGGGCCACAGGTCGCCACGCTGCGCCTGTGCTGCGAGCGCAGCGACAGCGCAGCGCGCGCGCTCGAGCCCTCGGAATCACGGGGCTCGGGGTTGGATCCGGCCCAGTGGCAGGGCGCTTGCATCTGCTCCGGCCGCTCCATGGGGGGAGTCCGAGCGGCGGAATTCGGCTGCGCTGGTGCAGAACGCGCCGGACGGTCGATCCACGTCGAATGCAACGAAATCAATGACTTGGCATCCGATGCTGCGGGATGCGGCGCAGGCCGCAGCGGCGGCGCCGCTGTGCGCTCGCCGGTGCACCGGCCGCAACCCATTGAATCGAAGCAATTTTCCGACCTGCCCGGCTTGGCACGCAGACTGCATGAGGAGAGCGTCGAAATCGCTTTGAACAGATATCAGAAGGGAATCCGACGAACATGAAGACCCAGACCCGAATCCTGATCGCGGCGCTGGCGCTGGTCGGCGCGAGCGCGCTGTCCGCAGCTCCCGCGGCCGCGGCCCTCAAGAAGTACGGGATGATTCTCCGGAACGCGACGAACTCTCCGAACGTCACCCCGAATCCGGACTTCGCGCTGGCGCTGGTCCAGAGCAATCAGCACGTGACTGTGATCGAGAATTCCGCGGGCCCGAATCCGGTCCTGCGCCGCTTCGTGCGCGCCGCGGATGCGACGGTCACGACGCTGGTGCCGAGCCTCGTGGCGACAATCTTCGTCAGCAACAACTTCCGAGAGGGTCCGGGGGCGATCGCTTCGATCCATGGCAACGCGCCGCCCTACTTCACCGGCAGCGGAAACAACGGCTCGGGATCGTCGATCCGCTGGGGCACCGTGACCGGCTGGACGATCTCGGGAACCTTCTGGTGCAAGTCCATTCCTGGGGTGATCTGCTCGCTTGCGATGGGGATGGATCAAGCCAGCGTCGATCCGCGCTTCAACTCGGACTTCTACGACCTCGGCACCTGGACCTTCCACGGCACGGGCTTTCTCGGCCAGCCCGTCATCACCTCCTACAACACCAACACCTTCGGCAACACCCAGATGTGGGCGCGCGGTTACACAGCGCAGGACGGAACCGTTCCGGCGCTGCCGCTGCTCGGCAGCGCGCTGCTCGCGGGCAGCCTCGCGCTCGGCGGCCTGACCGCGCTGCGACGCCGCCGCGAGCGCTAGCTGCTCGGGCACGCGCTCCGCGAACCCCCGGTCGGGCCCTCCGGCCGGGGGTTCTGCGCTTCCTGCGCACGCTCGGACGGGTGTTGACAGCACGGGGCCGATGATGCGAAATGGCCCGCTCCCGCGAACCCTGCGGGCTGCCAGGAGGGAGTACGCGTGGAGTTCCGCGGCTGGCGCAGCGCGGTGCTTGCATCGCTCGCGGCGATCGCTCTGGCCGCTCCGGCCGGCGCGCAGGCAGCTGCCGGAGCCACTGACTACGCGCGCAGCGGCTGGTACGTCGGCATCGGCGGCCACGCGGCATTCGAGCAGATCGACGGCGGGGACTTCGGCGACTCCGGCGGCATCGACGCGGTCGCGGGCTATCGCCTGAGCCCGAACGTCGCGCTCGAAGGTCACTTCGACTGGAACAGCGACTTCTCGGACCCCGGGTACTTCACGGGAACCTGCAACACCAGGCCGGGCCCTGTGACGTGCCAGGGGGCCCTCACGATCGACGTGCTGAGCCTGACCGCGAACGCGAAGCTGTTGCTGCCCTTCAGGCGCGTGCAACCCTTCGTATTGATAGGCGGAGGCTTGATGCGGGGCGCCGTGGGCGCCTTTCAGTCGCAGAGCGACGGCGAAACCAACGCGGGATACGTCGCGCGTTTGGGCGGTGGCGTCGATCTCTACGCGACGCGCAAGCTGTTGCTGTCGCTCGGTGTGAGCTACCTGCTTCCGACCGGCGCGGTCGAAGACCTGCAGTACCTCTCCGTCGGCGGAAACCTGCAGTTCCGGTTTTGAGCGCGTCCCGATCCTCGGGGCTCGTCGCAGCGCTCGCGATCCTGGTCCTCGCGTGCAGCTCCGCGCGCGCGGGAGCGCGCATGCCGGATCCCGGCGCAGACCTCCCGCGCCGCTACGAGGCGGGCGCCGGCATGCAGCTCGACGGCCGCATTCCGCGCGCGCAGCGCCCCGCGGACCTCCCGAATCCGGATCGCTAACGCTATATCCCCGAAGGCCGGATTCCTCCGGGAAGCTTCTGGCAGCGTTTCCTCGTCACGAGTGCCGCACTTCCGACGCTGTTCAAGAGCAGCGATGCGGGCTGGGGTGGCGGTCTCGGCATCGGCGATCTCGACTTCCGCAACCAGCGCCGCCGCGAAAACCTCGCACTCTTCGGAACCTACAGCGAGGAGAAACAGCAGAGCTACGGCCTCGCGTGGAGGCGCTGGCTGCATCACCGCGAGCTGCCCGAGGGCGGCGTGCTGCAGGAAGAGCGCAGCTTCCTGCAGGCGCTCGCCAGCTACAGCCGCACGCGCACGCGCCGCTTCTTCGGCATCGGCTCCCGCACCGATCAGGACGACGAGACGCGCTACACCGACGACAACGTGTGGGTCGAGCTCGGCTCCGATCTCGCCTGGCCGAAGCCGGGCGACGCGCTCGTGCTTTCGGGCGGACTCGTGCTGGACCTGCACGAGCTCTCCGGCGGCCTCGGAGACGATCCGGACACGAAGGACCCGCTGCTCGGTTTTCCTGCGCTCTTCGACGCAGCGGAGCACCAGGATGTCGTCTGGGCCCGCAGCGGCCTGCGCTACGACACGCGCGACAGCCAACGCAATCCCTATCGCGGCTTCCACGTCGGAGCCCGTATCGAGGGCGGCGCGCTGCTCCACGGCGGCGAGCTCGTGGGCCGCTATGCCCTCGACGCGAGCTGGATATTGCCGCTGCCGGGGCTGCTGCACGACGGCGATTCCGACGAGGAGAATCCGTCGACGGATACCTTCTTCGTCGGCTTTCGCGCACTGCTCACGAGTGGCGATCTGCCCTTCACCCTGAAGCCGGATCTCGGCGGTCCGGAGTCGCTGCGGGGCTTCGTGACCGGCCGCTTCCGCGACGACGCCAGCTGGTTCGGACGCACGGAGTACCGCGTCTGGCTGCTCGAGCGCGGCTTCGGGATGCGCCCTCCCTTTCGCGTCGAGCGCGTCGGCATCGCGGCTTTCTACGAGCTCGGCTCGGTCGGCGACGATGCCGCGGCACTCTTCCATGCGCGCGTCCAGCACAGCTACGGCGTGAGCCTGATCGCGAGCCTCGAGCGCGCGTTCCCGTTCCGGGCCGACCTCGGCTTCTCGAAGGACGGCATGCGCTTCACCGCGGGGCTCGGACTCTCGTTTTGATCACAGCGCAGGGAGGCAAGACGCAGATGGGAAAGCTCGACGGCAAGGTCGTGATCCTGACCGGCGCAGCGCACGGCATGGGCGAGTGCCACGCGCGCGTCTTCGCAGCCGAGGGGGCGCGACTCGTGCTCGGCGACGTCGACGAAGAGGCCGGCCGCGCGCTCGCGCGTTCGCTAGGCGATTCCGCGCTCTTCGTCCGTCTCGACGTCTCGCAGGAGCGCGACTGGGACTCCGCCGTCGCCGCCGCGCGCGAGCGCTTCCAACGCGTCGACGCGCTGATCAACAACGCCGCGATCTACCACAGCTGCGCGCTCGCGGACGAGAGCCTCGAGCGCTTCGAGCGCATCTGGCGCGTGAACGTCGTCGGCACCTGGTGGGGCATCCGCAAGCTCGTCGCGCCGCTGCGCGAAGCCGGCGGCGGCTCGATCGTGAATCTCTCGTCGATCGCGGGTTTGCGCGGGATTCCGCACCTGAGCAGCTACGGGACGACGAAGTGGGCCGTGCGCGGGCTCACGAAGAGCGCGGCGAACGAGCTCGGGCCGCTCGGCATCCGGGTCAACTCGATCCACCCGGGTGCGATCGACGAGACCGGCATGTACCGCTCGGCCGGCGACCCCGCAGAGCGCGCGCGCATGGACGCAGCCGTGCCGCTGCGCCGCTCGGGGCGCCGCGAGGAAGTGTCGAATCTCGCGGTCTTCCTCGCGTCGGACGCGTCGAGCTACATCACGGGTACGGAGCACGTGATCGACGGCGGGCGTACGGTATGGTAGGCGAGGGCGAGGAGGCTCCCAGACTCCGATGACTCCGCTCGATCGGCGCGATCTGCTGCTCGGCGCAGCCGGGCTCGGCGGAACGCTGCTCGCGCGCGCGCTGCTCGGCGCGCCGGCGGGCGCGCGCGGACGCGACCCTGGCTTCGGCCCCGACGGGCCCTACGGCGCGTTGCTCCCGGCCGACGAGAACGGCATCCGGCTCCCGCCAGGCTTTCGCTCTCGCATCCTGGCCATGGGCGGCTTCGAGGTCGCGGGCACGGGTTACACCTGGCATCGCGCGCCCGACGGCGGCGCCTGCTTCCGCTCGCGCGACGGTTGGATCTACGTCTCGAACGCGGAGCTCCCGGCCGGCGGCGCCAGCGCACTGCGCTTCGATTCCAGTGGCAACATCCGCGCCGCCTATTCGATCCTCTCCGGCACGCGCCGCAACTGCGCGGGCGGTGCGACGCCCTGGGGCAGCTGGCTCTCGTGCGAGGAGGTCTCCGACGGCCAGGTCTTCGAATGCGATCCGGAGGGCCAGCGCCCGGCCGTTGCGCGGCCGGCGCTAGGCCGCTTCCGGCACGAGGCCGTCGCGGTCGACGCGCGCGGCCGCCAGCTCTACCTGACCGAGGACGAGTTCGACGGCCGCTTCTACCGCTTCACTCCGGCGCAGTGGCGCGAGCTCTCCGCGGGCAGCCTCGAGGTCGCCGAGCTCGACGCCGAGGGCCGCGTGCTGTGGCACCTGGTTCCGAACCCGCAGCCCGGAGCAGAGGACACCGCGACGCGACACCAGGTTCCGCGCAGCACGCCCTTCCGCGGCGGCGAGGGCATCGTCGTGCAGCGCGGGCGCGTGGTGTTCACGACCAAGCACGACGACAGCGTCTGGCAGTACGACCTCGCGAGCGAGACGCTGCGCCTGCTGTATGCGACGCGTCTCGATCCTCGCGCGCTGCTCTCGGGAGTCGACAATGCGACTGGCGACCGCAGGGGCGGCGTGATCATTGCCGAAGACGGCGGCAACATGGAGCTGGTGTCTATCACGCGCGAGGGCACGGTCGCGCCGCTGCTGCAGATCGAGAACCAGCCGGGCTCGGAGCTCGCGGGCCCGGCCTTCGATCCCTCGGGCCAGCGGCTCTACCTGAGCTCGCAACGCGGGGCCTTCGGACTCGGTGTCACTTACGAAATCCGCGGTCCCTTCCGCGGCGCACGCCGCCGCCGCCCCCGCGATCACGGCGGCGACCGCTGAGGAGCAGCAGGCCGGCCGCGAGCAGCGCCGCAGTGCTCGGCTCGGGGGTCACGACGAGGATCGAGACGGCGTCGAGGCCGAAGCCGCCGGGTCCCGTCTGCGTCTGCGGGATCGTGTGCGTGATGCGCAGCGCCAGGGTCTCGCCGACGTGCTCCTGGAACAGCGCGGTCAGGTCGGTCTCGACCCGCGTCCAATCGAAATCGAAGACGCTCGGATCGTCGTCGAAGGGCGGCTCGCCGGGAAAGAGCTCTTCGTGTGCGCGTGCGAGCACGCGTCCCGGAGCGACGAGATCGACCTGGAAGCGCCGCGGCTGCGTGGCGGGATTTCCGATCTCGAAGTCGATGTTCACGGTCTCCTGGAACGAGAGCGTCGCCTGGAACACGACGTCCGGGATCTGGAACTCCTGGCGCAGGCGCAGGGAGGTCGGCGTGTCGAAGCCGTCGAAGCTGTGATAGGCCGCGAAGCTGCCCTCGATCGGCGCGCCGGGATACAGGCCGCTGATGCCGGGCTGGCAGCCGGTTGCGGCCGCGCCGCCGACCGCGCTCACGTTCCACGGCGTATTGCAGCCGCCCGGAAAGGCCGGCGGGTCGCTGACTTCCCAGAAGCTGAAATCGCCGCTCTCGAAGCCGCCGTTCTGGAGCAGCTCGATCGGGGCGGCGCCGGCACGCGCCGCGAGCAGCACTGCGCAGCAGCCGAGGACGAGCGCGCGCGGCGTCATCCGGAGGGCCGCCGACGAGCGCATTCCGATTCCATCCCTATGAGCCTACCTCGCGCTGCGCTCCCCTCTCTCGCCCGAAGGGGGGAGGAGGGGGCTCGGCACGGATCGTATACTCGGGCGAGTGCGGGCAGCGGGGTGGAATTCGGGCGCGGTGCGCGCGGCGGCGCTGCTGAGCACGGTCGTGCTGATTGCGACCCCCGCAGGGGCTGCACCGCCGGCCGCGCTCCAGGCGGGGCGCGCGAACGGCGGTTCCGGCCTTTATGTCCCGGATCAAGTGCTCGTCCGACTCCAGTCGACCGCCTCGGGCGGCGGTGCAGGCGCCGCGGGCAGCGCCGGAGTGATCGCGCCGAGCGTGCTCGGCACGCTGCTCGAAGAGCTTCAGGTGCTGCGCTCCGAAGCGGTGCACATCGGAGTCGCGGTGCCGGGTGCCGGCGGCAGCGGGGCGGGGGCTGGCGCCGCGGCGGCAAGCGCCGCGCCCGCGCCCGATCTGCGCCTGCTCTACCGCCTCGACCTGGCAGAGGGCAGCGACGTGCCCGCTGCGGTCGCCGCGCTCGGCGCGCGCCCGGAAGTCGCCTACGCCGAGCCGAACTACCTCTACTCCACCAGCGCCACCCCGCTTCCGGATCTCCCCTACCTGCCGAACGATCCTTTCGTCAGCGCGGATGGAGCGAACTGGTCGGAGGGCAGCGTGCGCGAGGGCGTGCTCGACCTCTACGGGCTCGAGCGCATGCGCGTGCTCGAGGCGTTTCAACACTTCGACCGCAACGCAAACGGGCACTTCGATGCGGACGAGAGACGCCCGGGCGAGGGCGTGATCGTCGCCGTCATCGACACCGGGGTCGACTTCACGCATCCGGACCTCGCACCAAATCTCTGGACCCACCCGGGCGAGATTCCGTGGAACTACCAGGACGACGACGAAAACGGATTTCCCGACGATCTGCTCGGCTGGGATTTCGTCGATCACCACAGCAACGTCCGCGACGGCAACGGCCACGGCACGCACGTGGCCGGCACGATCGCGGCGCGTGCGGACAACGCGCAGGGCATCGCGGGCGTCGCGCCCTGGGCGCGCCTGATGACCCTGCGCGGGCTCGGCGACGACGGCCGCGGCAGCTCCGACGCTCTCGCCGCGGGCATCGTCTACGCGGTCGACAACGGCGCCGACATCCTCTCGAACTCGTGGGGCGGTCTGTTCCAGAGCCGCTCGGTGAGCGAGGCCTTCGAGTACGCGGCGGCCCACGGCGTGCTCTCGCTCGCGGCAGCCGGAAACTCGAGCGTCGACGTGCGCACGACGAGCCCCGCGAACCTGCCGCAGGTGATCGCGGTCGCGGCGCTCGACCGCGACGACACGCGCGCGCCCTTCTCGAACTACGGGCTCGGCATCGGCATCTCGGCACCGGGCGTGCGCGTGCTGTCGCTGAATGCGAACGGCGGGGCGAACTTCATCGTGCGCACGCGGCCCGACCTCGCCATCGACGCGCTGCATCTCGTGCTCTCGGGCACGAGCATGGCCTGTCCCCACGCGGCGGGCGTCGCGGCGCTCTTGATGAGCGCGTTTCCCGACGAGAGCGCGGACGAAATCCGCGGGCGCCTGCTCGCCGGTGGCAATCCGCTCGACGCGCTGAATCCCGGCTTCGAGCACAAGCTGGGGCACGGCCGCGCGAATGCGCAGGACTCTCTCGTCGCGCAGCCGGAACCGCTGGTCTCGATCTCGAACACCTCGGCGCCCGACCTGGTCCCGGGTGCGCAGACGCAGCTGCTCGTCGACCTGCGCAACTTCTGGACCGGCGTGCTCGGAATCGAGGGAGCGCTGCGCAGCCTGCACCCGCTGGTCAGCGTGCCGGTAGCAGCCAGCAGCTTCGGTGATCTTCCGATCGGCTCCAGGGCGTCGAACGAGCTCGCGCCGTTCGGGCTCGCGCTGGATGCCTCGATTCCGCTCGGCGAACGGATTCCGCTGCTGCTCTCGCTCGACGCGCCGGGCTTCCACCGCGAGCTCCCGATCGAACTGCGCGTGACGCTGTTCCAGGACCTCTCGCGCGATTCTTCGCTCCCGATCATCGACCTGATTCCGAGCGACGCGAAGCCCGCGGACTGGAACGCCGACGGCAAGCTCGATCTCTTCTTCGTCGGCTGGGATGAGCAGGCGCTGTTCGAGAACCAAGGCGGCCTGCGCTTCGCCAACGTGTCCGCGAGCGCGCATCTCGGCAACCTCGGTGGGCTCGCGGTCTTCCGCGGCCTTGCCTTCGACGGGAACCGCGACGGCGCGCTCGATCTCTTCGTCGGGCGCACCGGGATCGGCAGCCTGCTCTTCGAGCGCGACAGCGGTGGGTTCTTCCGCAACGTGAGCAGCCGCGCCGGCGTGCAAGACCTGAACGCGCTCGAAGTCGCCGCGCTCGACTGCGACCTCGACGGTTGGACGGACATCCTCGGTCTCGGCGAGACGCCCTTCCTGCTGCGCAACCAGGGCGACGGGAGCTATGCCGACGTCAGCGCGGACTCGCCTGGCCTGCCGCCGTCTCCGGTGCCCTCGACGGCCCAGATCGCGGTGCTGGACGCCGACGGCGATGGCTTCTCCGATGCGGCGATCGCCGGCTATGAGACTGGACCGATGTTGCTGCGCGGGCTGCCGGGCTGTCGCTTCGAAGATTGGACAGCCTCGAGCGGTGTGCTCCACGCCGGCGGCCGGGGTTATGGCGTCGCGGCCGGCGACTTCGACGGCGATCTCGACATCGATCTCTTCTACACTGCGGTCGGGCGCGAGCTCTCGACTGACCAGCGCAGCGTGCTGCTGCGCAATCGCGGTGACGGCAACTTCGAGGACGTGACGCTGCTGCTCGGCGGCGCCGACCTCTACGACGTCACGGGACTGAACGGCGGCAACGAGTTCTTCGATCTCGACAACGACGCAGATCTCGATCTCTACGTGACGGACGATCTCACGGGCCGCTTCCCGGACAACCAGCTGTATCGCAACGACGCCGGGCAGTTCACGCGTTTGGCGGATTTCGCGTTCCCGAGCGAGATCGCACCCGGCGGCGCGGTTGCTGCGGTGGGCGATTTCGACGCGGACGGCAGCCTCGATCTCTACGCACCCACCGGCGCGCTCGGCTTCGGCGGCAAGGGCGGCCTGTTGCGCAACCTGGCGGGCCGCGGCGCGCACTGGCTGATGCTCGATCTCAGGGGCACGGCCAGCAATCCCGACGCCTACGGCGCGCGCGTGCGCGTCGACGCCGGCGGGCGCAGCCAGCTGCGCGAGCTGCACAGCGGCACGCACGCCGCGCAGCCGGTCCATTCCGGGCTCGGATCCGCGCTCTCGGTCGATGCGATCGAGGTGCGCTGGCCCTCTGGGCGCGTGCAGCGCGTGGAGGGCATCGCGGCGGATCAGCGCATCGAGATCGTCGAGTGCGAAGACGCGGATGCGGACGCCGTCTGCGACGACGCCGACAACTGCCGGGATCTCGCCAACGCAGACCAACTCGACGCCGATGCGGATGGCTTCGGTAACGCCTGCGACGCCGACTACGACCAGAGCGGGCTCGTGCTGGTCGCGGATTTTCTGCGCCTGCGCAGCGCCTGGGGCAGCGTTGCTGGGGACCCGAGCTGGGACGCGGTCGTCGATCACGATGGCAGCGGCAGCATCACGATGGGCGACCTGATGCAGTTCCGCCGTCTCTTCCGCCAACAGGTTCCCGGACCCTCGGGGCTCAGCTGCGCGGGCGAGACGCCCTGCCCGTGACGTAGGCGGACTCGAGCGCGCAGGGTCGGCTGCGCCTGCGTCAGGCCGCGCGCGCGGTCACGAGCCAGGTCGCGCTGCGCAGCGAGACGCGATCTCCCGCGACGTGGGGCGCGAGCGCCTTGCGCAGGGATTCGAGCGCGGCTGCGCGCGCGGCGGGTTCCGCTTGCGCGAGCGGCGCCGAGCAGGGACCCATGCGCTGCAGGAAATCGACCGCGGCGTCCACGCCTCCGGCCGGAAACGGGAAATCGGACTCGAGCGAATCGATCTGGATCCCGGCGAAGCCCGCGCTGGCGAGGATCCGGCGCAGGCGCTCCGCGTCGCCGAACGCGAAGGGGCCGGGCGCGCCGGGCATAGCTGTCGGTCCGGGCGGGAGATGCGGGGCGATCGCCTGCATCGGCAGCGAGGCCCACGGATTCGCGGCGGGTGACTGCCAGCACAGAAAGCAGAGCCTTCCCGTTGCCGCGAGGCTGCGGCGCAGGTTGCGGAACGCCGCCTCCGGATCGGCGAAGAACATCACGCCGAAGCGCGAGAAGATCAGGTCGAAGCGCGCGGCGCCGAGCTCGGTCGTCTGGGCGTCGGCCTCGAGGAACTCGACGGGGGCGAGGCTCGCGTCGCCTTCGCGGGCCGCGCGCTCGCGCGCAGCGCCGAGCATCGTCGCCGAGATGTCGAGGCCGGTGACGTGGCCCGCAGGGCCGACCGCGTGCGCGAGCAGGAGCGTAGTCGAAGCGGTGCCGCAGCCGATGTCGAGTACGCGCTCACCCGGGGCGGCCGCGGCGCGCGCGAGCAGCGCCTCGGAGAGACCGACCAGCTGGCGATCGAGCTCGGCACCCGTCGCGACCCAGCGCGGCCCGGCCTGCTCGTTCCAGTAGCGCCGCTGTTCCTGGTTCGGATCCGACATCGGGATCGTGGTCGGGGCTTCCCTGCCGCGACTCTCGCTAGTGCCGCACGCCGCCCGCGGCCGTCGCAGGCTGGGCCTGTGCCTGCGCCATCACGGCGGGATCGAATTCCTTGAAGCTGAGCGGTAGGCCCGCGCAGCGCTGGGCTGCGTCACGCACGCGCTGCCAATCCCTGCGCAGCACTGCTGCGTCGACGCGCATCGCGAGCTCGGCGAAGCCGGCCTTCGCGATCATCGCCGGAAGCTCGTCGCGGATGCAGGCGAAGGTCCACTCGAGGCCGTCACCGACTGCCGCCCCATCGAGCTCGATCTGTCCGGGCGCAGAGGGCGGCATGTGGTAGTGGGGGCCGCTGCGAAAGCAGTCGAAGCGCAGCACCTGCGCGCGCTCGCCGCCGGCGTCGCCGTAGACGCCGATCGTGATCCCACCGTCGTCCGGGAGCTTCGGGATCTCGACGATCTCGCGGGCCGAGATCTCGAACTCGAGGCCACCGAGGGCGACGATCGCGATTTCCGATTGGCCGATCTTCATGGGGCACCTCGCTGCGGATCCGAACAGTGTACGCCTCGGAAGCGGGCGCGGGCGAGGCCGGAGCCGCGATCGGGTAGGATGCGGCCGCCCAGCATTTTATGACTCCTAAGGAAGGGGGACTGCGCGTGGAGCTGCGGGACAAGGTGGCCGTGGTGACCGGGGGCGCTTCGGGGCTCGGTCTCGCGACCTGCGAGGAGTTCGTCCGGGCCGGCGCCCGGGTCGCGATCTTCGATCTGCAGCAGGAGCGGGGCAAGCAGGCAGCCGAGGCACTCGGCCCCGCAGCGCTCTACGCGCACGTCGATGTGACGGACGAGGCGTCGGTCGCGGCAGGTCTCGCGCAGGCCGTCGCAGCGTTCGGTGCGCTCCACATCTGCGTGAACTGCGCGGGAGTCGCCGACGCCGCGAAGACGCTGAGCCGCGGCGCGCCTTTCGCGCTCGCGCTCTTCGAGAAGGTGATCCGCATCAACCTGATCGGCAGCTTCAACGTGCTGCGCCTCGCGGCGGCCCAGATTGCGAAGAACGAGCCCGATGCGAACGGAGAGCGCGGTGTGATCGTGAATACCGCGTCGGCCGCGGCCTTCGACGGGCAGGTCGGGCAGGCGGCCTACGCGGCGAGCAAGGCCGGCATCGTCGGCCTCTCGCTGCCGGTCGCGCGCGACCTCGCCTCGCTCGGGATCCGCGTCAACGCGATCGCGCCGGGGCTGTTCCAGACGCCGATGATGCAGGCGCTGCCGCAGGCGACGGTCGACAAGATCGTCCTGGACATCCAGATGCCGCGCCGCCTCGGGCGCCCGAGCGAATTCGCGGCGCTGGTCAGACACATCGTCGAGAACCCGTACCTGAACGGCGAGTGCATCCGGCTCGACGCCGCAACGCGCCTGCCCCCGCGCTAGTCGGAGCAAGAGCGAAGGCCACCGCTCAGATCACGGCCTCGATCAGGCGCGGGCCGCGCGCGGCGAGGGCCGAGCGGAGCTGGTCGTTGAAGGCCTCGGCGCTCTCGGCGCAGGACGCCTCGACGCCCATGCCGCGCGCGAGCTGCACCCAGTCGAGGGGCGGGTGGCCGAGGTCGAACATCGAGCGCGCCTTCGGCCCTCCGGCGCCCGCGCCGACGCGCGCGAGCTCGAGATTCAGGATCGCGTAGGAGCGGTTCGCAAAAATCACGCTCACGACGTCGAGCTGTTCGCGCGCCATGCTCCAGAGCGCCTGCGGCGTGTACATCGCGCCGCCGTCGCCGTGCAGGCAGAGGACCTTGCGCTCCGGACACGCGACCGCGGCCCCGACCGCGAGCGGAAGCCCCATCCCGATCGAGCCGCCCGTGAGCGAGAGGTGGTCGTGTGGCGGGGCCTGGCCGAGCAGCGCGTAGGGAGCGAGCCCCGAGGTCGCGGCCTCGTCGACGACGATCGCGCGCTCCGGCAGGTAGTGCGCGATCGCGCGGCCGGCGCTCGTCTGGTCGAGCGCGCCCTGCGCGAGCTCGGGGCGCACGAGCTGCGCCCGCGCCTGCGGCTCGCGCGGCGCGCGCAGCGCATCGGCCAAGGCATCGAGTGCCGCAACGCCGTCCTCGTGGGGCTGCGCGAGCACCTGCACGTCGCAGCCTTCGGGCAGGCACCAGCTCGGTTTTCCCGGATAGGCGAAGAAAGAGACGGGCGGTTGCGCGCCGACCAGCACGAGACGCTCGAGCTTTTCCAGCGCGGTGACGATCTGCTCGGCGAAATAGGGCAGGCGCTCGACCGCAACGATCCCGGCGCCACGCGCGAGGCGCGGCGCGAAGGTGTCGCAGAGCAGGCGCGCGCCGGTTGCGGCCGCGATGCGCCCGGCCGCTTCGAGGCCCCGGGGCCGCAGCGCCGCGCCGCGCATCAGGAACGCCGTAGACGCACCCGCGCGAAGCTTCGCTGCCAGAGCGTCGATCGTGTCCGAGCCGACCGCGGCCGGTGTCGCCGGCGCGAGCGGGGCTGCCTCGCGCTCGGCCGCTTCCCATGCGGTATCGGCCGGCAGGATCAGCGTCGCGATCTGGCCCGGCGGCGCGAGCGCGGCCTGCACCGCGCGCGCGGCGTCCGCGGCGACGTTCGCAGCACTCGTCGAGGTGTGCACCCACGCAGAGTGGAGCGCCGCCGTGCCACGCAGGTCCGAGGTCAGCGGTGCGTCGTACTGCAGGTGATGCCGCGCGTGGTCGCCGACGACGTTCAGGATCGGCGTTGCCGCGCGCCGCGCGTTGTGCA
>CAYTJA010000034.1:0-2872 GCA_964437835.1 uncultured Spirochaetales bacterium | reverse complement strand
CGCGCGCGGCGCCGACCGCGTCGCGTCGCACGGCAAGGGCCGGGACGCGAGCTTCGTGTTCCTCTCCGAGACGCTCGCCGACGAGGCGCGCCGGATCCACCGCCGCTTCGAAGCCGGCAAGCTCGACGAGGCGCGCTTCCTGCTGCTCGAGCTGACCGAAGGCTGTGTTGCGTGTCACTCGCGACTGCCGGCGCAGAGCTCGCATCTCTCCGACGAGCTGCTCGCGAATCCGGCGCTGCGCGAGCTCCCGCTCGACGAGCGTGCGCAGCTCGAATTCACGACGCGCCAGTTCGACCGCGCGCTCGCTTCCTACGAGGCACTGCTCGCCGATCCCGCTCGCGACCCCGACGATCTCGAGCTGTCGGGCCGCATCGATGAATATCTCGAGCTCGCGATCCACGTCTCGAAGGATCCGGCGCGCGCGCGGCGCGCGCTGCTGCCGCTCGCTTCGCGTGCGGAGACCTCGGAGTCGCTGCGCGGGAGTCTCGGGAGCTGGACGCAGTCGCTCTCCGAGCTCGCGTCGGCGCCGCCTGCGGCTCCGAGCGTCCCGCGCGCGGAGGCCTGGATCCGCGCGGGGGAGTCCGCCGGCGAGAAAGGTTGGGACCGGCCGGGCCTCGTCTACTACCTCGCCGCGTCGGGCATGTTGCACCGCGTGCTGGAGTCGAAGGATCTGCCCGTGATCGAGCAGGCGAACGCGCACTACTGGCTCGGGCTGGTCGAGTCGCGCGTCGGTCGCGCGTTCTGGCTCTCGCAGACCTCGGCGCTGCTCGAACGCGCGATCCGCCTCGCGCCGGGCGGCCCGCACGCGCGCGACGCGCTCGAGCTGCTGCGCAGCTTCGAGGTCGCGAGCCACACGGGCTCCGAAGGCGAGGAGACCGAGAGCTGGGATTGGGATCGGCTGGTCGAGCTCGATGCGCTGATTCGCGCCGCGAAGCCCGCAGCCGCGCACTGAGCCCGCTTAGCGGGACGCGGCCGCGATTTGCGTCTCGTCCGGCTCCGCTCGGCCCGATAGGCCGCCCACGCGCGCCTGGCGCCGCTCGGCGCGGCGGTAGAGCGTCTTGCGGTCGACCCCGAGAATGCCCGCGGCCTTGACCTTGTTGCCGCCGGTCTCCTTGAGGATCTGGTCGATGTACTGATCCGAGAGCTCGTCGAGCGAGAGCCGCCGATCGACCGCGGACTGCAGCAGCCGCTCCGGCGAGCTCGCGCTCGTCTCGTCGCCGTCGAGCACGAGGTCATCGGCGCGGATCAGCTCGCCGTCGGTCATTGCGAGCGCGCGCTCGAGCGCGTTCTCGAGCTCGCGCGCGTTGCCGCGCCACGGGTGCACGCGCAGCCGCTCGAGCGCGGCCTGCGACAGCCGGCGCTTTGGCTCGCGCCGGCGCAGGAAGGCCTCCGCCAGCACCGGCACGTCTTCGGGCCGCTCGCGCAGCGGCGGGATCTGGATCCGGATCACGTTGAGCCGGTAGAAGAGGTCTTCGCGGAAGTTGCCGTCGCGCACCGCGCGCTCGAGATCCTGATTCGTCGCGGCGATCACGCGCACGTCGACCTTCACGCTCTGCGTGCTGCCAACGGGCCGGATTTCGCGATCCTGCAGCACGCGCAACAGCTTGGCCTGCAGCGCGGGCGGGAGATCTCCGATCTCGTCCAGGAAGAGCGAGCCGCCATTCGCCTTCTCGAAGAGGCCGCGGTGCGAGCTGTGCGCACCCGTGAAGGCGCCGCGCGCGTGCCCGAAGAGCTCGCTCTCGAGCAGCCCCTCCGGAATCGCGGTGCAGTTGATCGGGACGAAGGGCTTGCCCTGGCCGGAGCCGTGATAGTGAAGCGCGCGAGCGACGACGTCCTTGCCGGTTCCGCTCTCGCCGGTGATCAGTACGTTCGCGCGGCTGCTCGCGACCTTGCGGATCACCGCGAAGATGTCGCGCATCGCGGGGCTCGCGCCAACCAGCTCGCCGAGCGAGCTGGTGCGGTCGAGCGCGCGGCGCAGCTCGCGATTCTCCTGCTCGAGAAAGCGGTGCTCGAGCGCGCGCTCGATCGCGAGCAGCACGGCGTCGGGCTCGAAGGGCTTGGTCACGTAGTCGCGGGCGCCCGCGCGCAGCGCGGAGACCGCGGAGTCGATGCTGCCGAAGGCGGTCATCAGCACCACCGGCGTCTCCGGCCGCAGCCGGCGCAGCTCGCCGACCAACTCGATCCCGCTGCGCCCGGGCATCCGGATGTCCGAGAGCACGGCGTCGAATTCGGTTTCGGCGCAGAGCGCCAGCGCGGAGTCCGCACTCGCCGCCTGGGTCGCGCGATACCCGCTGCTCTGGAACAGCGAAACCAGCATGTCCCGCATCGCGGGGTCGTCATCGACTACGAGGAGATGGCGCGAAGTCGTCATGCTCAACCTGAAAGCAGATTGCGTGCCAGTCTGCGGATCGAGGGCTGGCGAGTGGAATAGAGAATGTACCACTATGCCACAAATTTCAGACTAGATGGGACTAAAGAGCGCAGATCATCATCGGGGTTCGTGCACTCGCCCGGCGCTCGGGAGCCGGACGCGAAACTCGGTCCCGATCCCGACCGCGCTCTCGACCGAGAGCACGCCGCCGTGATCGCCCGCGATTCCCTTCGCGACCGTGAGGCCGAGGCCGTTCCCCTGGCCGGCGGCTTTCGAGGTGAAGAAGGGGTCGAAGATCCGCGCCAGGTCCTCGGGGGGGATGCCCTGGCCGGTGTCCGCGATTCGCACCACGACCTCGGCGTCCGCCTCGGTGTCGAGCTGGACGCGCAGCGTTCCGCCCTCGGGCATCGCGTCCGCGGCGTTCAGGAACAGATTCAGGAACAGCTGTTGCAGGCGTTCGGCGTCGCCGACGACGCTCGGCACGCGGCGGAGCTCCGCCTG
>CAYTJA010000033.1:0-5978 GCA_964437835.1 uncultured Spirochaetales bacterium | reverse complement strand
CGCGCCGGGCCTTGCGGGTCCCGGTCCGGGAGCGGCCCGGCCCACCCGCACTCCGCTCGGCTGCGCCTCGCTGCGCGCCGAAGCGGCTTGCGATCTTCGTCGGCTTGCATGTCTCGTCGGTCTGAGGCGGAGCCTCGTTGGACGTACCCTCGCCCTCGAGATCGCGAGCGGCGAGGACCGCGACGCGCTCGGCTATCGTCCGCGCCACATGCGAGTGCGCGCGCTGCTCTTCGATCTCTTCGATACGTTAGTGGACCTGCGCTGGGAGGAGTTCCCGCAGCTCGAAATCCGCGGGCGCCGCGTCGCATCCTCCGCGCGCCAGCTGCACGCCGTCGTCTGCGAGCGCCGGGCGATCGGCTTCGACGCCTTCCTCGAGGCGATGGCCAGCGTCGATCAGCGGCTGCGGCCCGCCTACAGCGACCTGCACGTCGAGCTGCCCACGCGCGTTCGCTTCGCCGAGCTGGCGCGCGAGCTCGGCATCGAAGACCCGAGGCTTCCCGAGCAGCTCACCCGGACGCAGATGGCGCTCTTCCGCGCGCACAGCCCCGCGCCCCCCCACCACGCGGAGCTGCTTGCGGAGCTCGCCGCGCAGTACCGGCTCGGCCTCTGCTCGAACTTCAGCGATGCCGAGACCGCGCAGGAGGTGCTCGTACGCGCGGGCCTGGCAGAGCACCTCTCGAGCATCGCGATCTCCGAAACGGTCGGCATCCGCAAGCCGCGCCGCGAGATCTTCGAAGCCGCGCTCGCAGGGCTCGGCGCCCTGCCCGGAGAATGCGTGCACGTCGGCGACAGCCTGAGCGCGGACGTCGCCGGCGCCGCGGCGCTCGGCATGCGCACAGTCTGGATCACGCGTCGCCTCGCAGACCCCGCGCAGAAGCTCGCTCAGCACCCGGAATCGCGACCGGACTGGCAGATCGCAGACCTCGCAGAGCTCCCGGCACTCCTGGCCGCCACCTAACGCAATCCGCTTCGGCGCGTAGGCAAGCGCAGGGCGGGCAAGCCGCTTCGGCGCGCAGCGAGCCAAAGGCGAGCGGAGTGAAAACAAGCCGCCCCGGCGCGCAGCGAGCCAAAGGCGAGCGGGAGCGCCGGGCCGCTCCCGGACCGGGACCCGCAGGACTAGATCTCTTCGAGTCCGGCGGCGCTCCAGCGCAACACGGCGTCGCGGCTTCGGACCTGTTCCCAGTCGAAGCTGCGCAGCAGCTCGCGGGGCGTCAATGCCGCGGGCGCCGCGCGCAGTCCGAGCAGCGCCGCGAGCCAGCCGCAGAACTCCGGCCCCGAGTAGCGCGCCGCGAGCTCCCGCCAACCGACGGCACCGTGCAGCTTCGCGAGCTTCCCTCCCTGTTCTTCGAGCAGCAGCAGGTGATGCCGGTAGCGCGGCGTAGGAATCCCCAGCGCGCGCTGCAATACGACCTGGATCGCGGTCGAGCTCGCGAGGTCGCGGCCGCGCACGACGCGCGTCACGCCCTGCTCGGCGTCGTCGACCACGACCGCGAGCTGATACGCGATCGCTCCGTCGCGCCGGACCAGCAGCGGATTGCCCATCTCGGCCGCGGGATCCTGGGAGAGGTCGAGGCCAGATTCGTCGCGGAGCAGGATGCGCCCCGGCCGCAGCAGCAGTCGCAGCGCCTCGCCCGCCGCGAGTGCCGCGCGCCAGCCCCCGCGCGGGAGCGCGCGATCCGCGCAGCGGCCCGGGTAGCGGAAGCCCCCATCGGCCGCGGGCAGTCCGGCGCTCCGGATCTCGCTGCGGCTGCACGCGCAGGGATGCAGATGACCGCCGCGCTCGAGATCGTCGAGCGCCGCCTCGTGGCGCGCCCGCGCCTGGCTTTGGATCCGCAGGGCGTCCCAATCGAGACCGAGCCACGCGAGCGCTGCGCGCATCTCGATGCCCTGCTCCGGGCTGCAGCGCAGCGGATCGACGTCCTCGAGCCGCAGCAGCAACTGCGCGCCGCGGCTGCGCGCATCCAGCCACGCGAGCAGCCCCGCGAGCAGCGTCCCCGGATGCGCCGCCCCCGAAGGCGTCGGCGCAAACCGACAGCTCCCTGCGAGCACGGACGTCAGATTGTAGAGATAGTCAGATTCTCCACCGGTTGCTCCATGCCGAGTACAGCCCCGCGGAGAATCTGACTATCTCTACAATCTGACGTCCGTGCTCGCTGAGTCAGTCCATGCGCTCCAGGATCGTCGAGATGCCCATGCCCGCACCGATGCACTGCGTCGCGAGGCCGTAACGCGTGCGGCTGCGGCGCAGCTCCATCGCAACCGTGGTCACGAGGCGCGCGCCGGTAGCCCCCAGCGGGTGCCCGATCGCGATCGAGCCGCCGTTCACGTTCACGCGCTCCATCGGGATGCCGAGCTCGCGTACCGACGGAAGCAGCTGCGCGGCGAAGGCCTCGTTGAACTCGACGCGGTCGATCTGCTCCGCGCGGCTGCCCGCATGTTTCAGCGCTTTCTTGGTCGACACGATCGGACCGATGCCCATCAGCTGCGGCTTCACGCCGCCGACGCCGATGCCGACGATGCGCGCGAGCGGCTCGAGCTTGAGCTCGCGCGCTTTTTCCTCGCTCATGATCAGCGCGGCCGAGACGCCGTCGTTGGTCGGGCAGGAGTTGCCCGCGGTGATCAGGATCTCGCGCTTGCCGTAGCTCACGATGCCCTTGATCGGCTGCAGCGCGGCGAGCTTCTCGGGCGTGGTGCCGGGACGGATGCACTCGTCGCGGTCGAAGCGGACCTGCTTTCCGACCTGGTCCGGCAGCCAATTGCCCTGCTCGTCGTAGGTCGGGTCCTCGACCTCGAGCGCCATCACCTCGCGCTCGTAGATGCCCTTGTCGTAGGCGCGCTGCGTCTTCTCGTGACTCTCCGCCGCGAAGGCGTCGAGATCGGCACGTTTCAGGTCGTAGGTCTCGGCGACGTTCTGCGCCGTCTGCAGCATCGAGAGCACCGGCGGCGACTCGAGAATGAACTCCGGGAACGGGACCGAGAAATACTCACCGTGATCCGGCGCCATCGCCCGCTGCTCGGGCGTCTGCTGCAGCAGGCGCGGGTTGAAGCTCGTGACGCGATTCTCCTTGTTGAGCGAAGCGCCGAGCGCGCGGCCCATGCGCTCGATCCCCACCGCGAGCCCGCAGTCGCTCGCGCCGACCATGATCGACATCGCGATCCGCTGCAGCGTCTCCATGCTCGACCCGCACTGGCGGTTCGAGATGAAATTGCAGGTCTCGAATGGCAGACCGGCCAGGCGCGCGACCGCGCCCAGCAGCATGAACTCCCCGCGCCCGCTCACGTTGCCGAGGCCGAGGTCTTCGATCCGGTGTCCGCCGACCTTCGGGTTGCGGGCCAGCAGCGCGCGGATCACCTGCGCGGCGAGCTCGTCGAGGCGCGTCGCCACGAGCTTTCCCTTGCCTCCGCGGGAGAAGGGCGAGCGCAGGCCGTCGACGATAACGGCGTTTCGGAGCTGCATGGATGGACCTCCTGGAGAATGGGAATCGATGCGGACCGGAGCCCCGATCAATAGCACGCAGCCGGCGCGATCGGGCTGGATCTGGCTCGAGTGTCTTGACAGGGCGGAGGAGCCTTCCATTCTCTGGGGGCCCGCCGCACCGGGGGGCCAAGGGTCGGGAGCCTCGCTTGCTGCGTCCGAACAGCTTCCTCTCACCAGCTCTGCGAGGAGGCGCCTCCCCCGATGGCAAGGGCCGCGGAGTCTTCGCGGCGACACCCATCCGCAGGGGAACGCTGCTGGCCGTCTGGGGGGGCGACGTCCTCACACGGGCTGAGCTCGACCGCCAGCCGCCATGCCAGCGCCTGGTGCTCCAGATCGACGAAGACCACTTCCTGCTCTCGACCTGCGAAGGCCCCGCCGACTGGATCAACCACAGCTGCGCGCCCAACGCGGGCCTGCTCGGGCAGGTCTCGCTCGTCGCGCTGCGCGAGATCGAGCCGGGCGAAGAGATCTGCTTCGACTACGCGACCAGCGACGGCTGCGACTACGACGAATTCGACTGCTGCTGCGCCAGCGTCCAGTGCCGCAAGCGCATTCGCGGAGACGACTGGCGCCGGCCCGAGCTGCAGCTGCGCTACCACGGCCACTTCGCGCCCTATCTCCAACAGCGCATCGAAGCGCTGGCTGCGACGGATCGGCGACGCGCGAACGGAGCGCGGCGCGCGAGCGACGAGAGCCGCGTGAGCGGCCGGCGGCGGAGCTCCACCGGCGGGCGCGCGGCGGCCGGCGGCAGCGCGCTCCTGGCCCGACGCTCGGGCCTGCCGATCGAGGGCTGACGCGCGCTCGGGCGCGACGCCCGGGCGACTGCATGCCATGGCCGACCCCTCCCCCCAGGACGAACTCGCGCGCGAGATCCGGCGCCGGCGCAGCTTCGCGATCATCTCGCACCCGGACGCCGGCAAGACCACGCTGACCGAGAAGCTGTTGCTCTTCGGCGGCGCGTTGCGCGAAGCCGGCGCGGTGCGCGCGCGCCGCGCGAGCCGGCATGCGACCAGCGACTGGCTCGAGCTCGAGCGCCAGCGCGGGATTTCGGTCAGCAGCTCGGTGATGCACTTCGACTATCGCGGCTTCCGCGTGAACATCCTCGACACTCCGGGCCACCGCGACTTCAGCGAGGACACCTATCGCACGCTGATGGCCGTCGACAGCGCGGTCATGGTCCTGGACAGCGTCAAGGGCATCGAGCCGCAGACCCTCAAGCTCTTCGAGGTCTGCCGGACCCGAGGGCTGCCGATCCTCACCTTCATCAACAAGCTCGACCAGGAGGGGCGCGCTCCGCTCGATCTGCTCGACGAGATCGAGCGCGTGCTCGGCATCACGGCCGTCCCCATGAACTGGCCGATCGGCCAAGGCTCCCGCTTTCAGGGCGTCTACGCCCGCGACCGTCAGGAAGTCCTGAGGTTCCAGCGGACCGAGCGCAACGAGCGGCGTGCGCCGGTCGTCGCGGTGCCGCTCCACGATGCGCGGCTCGTGGACGAGCTCGGCGACGAGGCCGCAGGGGCCCTTCGCGACGACGTCGCCCTGCTCGACACCGCGAGCCATGCGTTCGACCGGGAGGATTTTCTGAAAGAGAGATCGACCCCGGTTTTCTTCGGCAGCGCGCTGAACAACTTCGGCGTCGAGCCTTTTCTCTCCGCGCTCACCGATCTCGCGCCCCCGCCGGCGGCACGGCGGAGCGGCGGCCGGATCGTCGAGCCCACGACCGAGTCCTTCTCGGCGTTCGTCTTCAAGATCCAGGCGAACATGGATCCCAAGCACCGCGACCGGATGGCCTTCATGCGGGTCTGCTCGGGACGGTTCCGTAAGGACATGCTCGTCCATCACGCGCGCCTCGATCGCGAGATCCGGATGACCCGGCCGCACCGGTTGTTCGCCCGCGATCGAGAGACGGTCGAAGAGGCCCTTCCCGGCGACGTCGTCGGGGTCGTCAATCCGGGCGTGTTCGTGATCGGCGACACGGTCAGCGAGGATGCGTCGGTTCGTTTCGACGCCATCCCGAAGTTCGAGCCGGAGTGTTTCGCGGTCATCCGGAGCGTCGCCGTCGACAAGTCCAAGCGGTTTCATCGCGGCATGAAACAGCTGGAGGAGGAAGGCGCCATCCAGCTCCTCGTGGCCGCGGACGGCGGCCGGCGCGACGTCATTCTGGCCGCCGTGGGCGAGCTGCAGTTCGACGTCGTCGTCTCGCGGTTGGAAAGCGAATACGGCGTGATGGCGGCGATCGAACGCCTGCCCTACGTGGCGGCGCGCTGGGTGGTCGCCGACCCGGCCGCGATCGAGAACGTGCTCTGGCCCTATCAAGGCGTGCCGAAGCTCCACGACGGCGCCGGGCGCCTCGTCGTACTCTTCCGCACGCTGCGCGACGTCGACTACTGCGTGGAGCGAAATCCCAAGGTCGAGTTCCGGCGGCTGGGTTGACCGTCACTCGTTATCGCCGGATCGAAGACATGCCGCGACCGTGGCGGTCACCGGACGACCCCGACAA
>CAYTJA010000032.1:0-10382 GCA_964437835.1 uncultured Spirochaetales bacterium | reverse complement strand
CCTGGAGCTCCCAGCGCAAACCGGCGCCTGAAGAAGGCAAAATCTCCGATCGTGATGGCGCCGCTCTCATTGAAATCGACGTCCGGACGATAGGCGGGGAATCCGAGAGCGGATGGGAACGTCGCTGCGAAGATGACGAAGTCCGCGATCGTCGTGAGGCCCGTGTTGTTGTAGTCGGCATCGCAGAGGTTGCCGTAGCCATCCACATCGCCGTCGAACTGGGTCGGGTTGGCCGCCAACGTGCAGTTGTCGCAGCCGTCGTCGACGCCATCGCCGTCGGTATCGACTGCGATCGGCGCCAAGCAGGGGCTCATTGCGAGCGCGTTGACGTTGTCCCCGGGCAGCAGCCCGAGCGACGCGGCCGTCCGGAACAGCAGGGCGAAGCCCGCGGTGCCGGGCGCCACGAAGATGTCCGCCGGGCTGCAGCCCGCAAAGAAGCAGGCCGGGATCGGCGAACCGGGAAACAGCGACGGCGAGCCGGGGGCGAGCGAAAAGTAGGAATCTCCCGCCGGGAGCACGACGTGCAACGCATCCACGTCATCGGCACAGGCCGCCAGGCCGAGCGCAAAGAAAGGCAGCAACGGCGCCGGCGGTCCGACCCCGGGCGCGAAGAGATCGCCGCCGCAGCCGAAGAATCCGCTCGCGCCCAGGTACGGGTGTCCGCCCGTGAGACTCAACGCGATCGGGAAGGGCCCGGCCAGATCCAGGGCATCCAGATCGTCGATCGGCGGCGGCACTGGGATGCCGGCCGGCACCGGTGGAAACTCGCCCAGGAAGTCCTGATTGAAGGCC
Source organism: uncultured Spirochaetales bacterium (assembly GCA_964437835.1). Lineage (GTDB taxonomy): Bacteria > Myxococcota_A > UBA9160 > UBA9160 > SMWR01 > CAYTJA01. Next base: position 9,590 of record CAYTJA010000032.1, on the reverse strand, counting down.
AGCACGTTCGTCGGCAGCGCTCCCGCGATGTAGACGTCGCCGGCCTGCTGCCCGACACCCGCCTCGGAGAACACCGAAGGATGGAAGACCGGGACGCCGAACGAGAAGCGACTCACCGAGAAATGCAGCAGCCCGACGGGTCCGCCGCTGGTAATGGCATCGAGCTCGTCGAAGGGCGCGCCCAGCAGACCCATTGCGCCGGCCGGTACCGCGAGGGCGGGGGGGCCGCCGAGCGGTCCGGGCGCAAACACGTCGGAGTTGCTGAGGAATGGATAGATGAACCCCACCGTCGGCGATGCCAGATCGACCGAGTAGAACGGAATCGCACCCGCCGTCGAAGGCGGGAACAGCGCACAGATCGCGATCAGAGTGATTCGCAGCAAGGCCTGCATGTGGAACCTCAGAGCTCGCGTCCCCGGATTTCGGGGAGCGGCTTGGCGATCATTCGAGTGAAATGGGAGTCCGGAGAACGACGCGCCGGACGGCGATCGGCCAGCCAGTGGGGACCCGCGTGAACCTCGACTGCGCGCGCGGAGCGCGCATCCCGCCGATGTACGGGAGCGAGCGCCATGGGAGGTTCCCCCGGGTGGCTCGGCCAGCATACGCCTGCGTCGGGCAGGCTTGCAACCGACTCAGCGGTCCGGGTCCGCCCGGTCGAGAACAGCGCTCGTCTAGCCGCGGAAGCTACGTCCGCCGCCGGCTCACTGGGCGGGGTGTGATCCCTAGCGCAGCTTCGACGCGTGCTTCACGTTGCGGGCCTCGGCGACGAGGATGACGTCTTCGGCGATGTTCGTCGCGTGGTCCGCGACGCGCTCGAGATTCTTCGCGACGAAGATCACGTCGATCGCCTCGGAGGCGAGCTCGGGGTGCGCCGGGATGCTCATCACTGCGCTCGCGACGATCTGGTCCTGCGCGCTGTCGATGCGGTCGTCGAGGTCGAGCACGCGGCGCGCGGCGGCGGCGTCGGACTGCGCGAAGGCGTCGAGGGCCTGGCGCAGGAGGCTCTGCGCGGCGTCCGCGAGGCCGCGGAGCTCGGGCGGAAATGCCGCATCCGGGTGCGCGCAGAGCCGGATCGCGCTCTTCGCGATGTTGCGCGCGATGTCTCCGACGCGCTCGAGATCGGTGGCCATCATCTTGATCGCCACGACTTCGCGCAGGTCCGTCGCGACCGGCGCCTGCAGCGCGAGCGCCTTCAGCACGGCGTCGTCGATCTCGACGTCGAGGCGGTCGATCGGCAGATCGTCCGCGGCGACGCCCTCCGCGAGCGAGCGGTCGCGCTCGAAGACCGCGCGCAGCGACTTGGCGAGGATCGCCTCCGCGAGGCTGCCCATGCGCAGCGAGCGCTCGCGCAGCCTCCGGATCACGTCGTCGAAGGGACGGGTCATCGCGCGCTCGCGCCTCCTGTAGTCGAATTTCGGCTCATCCGTAGCGCCCCGTGATGTAGTCGCGGGTCCGCTCGACCTTGGGATCGGTGAAGACCTGCTCCGTGCTGCCGTACTCGACGAGCTCGCCGAGGTGGAAGAAGGCCGTGCGCTGCGAGACGCGCGCGGCCTGCTGCATGTTGTGCGTCACGATCGCAATCGCATAGCGCCCGCGCAGCTCGTAGATCAGCTCCTCGATGCGCGCGGTCGCGATCGGATCCAGCGCGGAGCAGGGCTCGTCCATCAGGATCACCTCCGGGTCGACCGCGATCGCGCGCGCGATGCAGAGGCGCTGCTGCTGGCCGCCCGAGAGCGTGGTTCCGGCTTCCGGAAGCCGGTCCTTGACCTCGTCCCAGAGCCCCGCGCGGCGCAGGCTGCGCTCGACGATCTCGTCGAGCGGCGTGCCCTTGCGCGCGAGGCCGTGGATGCGCGGCCCGTAGGCGACGTTGTCGTAGATCGATTTCGGGAACGGATTCGGCTTCTGGAACACCATGCCGACGCGCGCGCGCAACTGAACGACGTCGATCGCGTCGCCCAGTACGTTCTCGCCGTCGATCGCGATCCGGCCCATCACCCGGCAGCCCGGGATGGTGTCGTTCATGCGGTTGAAGCAGCGCAACAGCGTCGACTTGCCGCAGCCCGAGGGCCCGATCAGCGCGGTCACCTCGTCTTCGAGGATGTCGAGGTCGACTTTCTTCACGGCGTGCGTCTCGCCGTAGTAGACGTCGACGCCCCGGGCGCTCATCTTGGCCGCGGCCATCGAGTCACGATAGGTGCCGGTAGCGGGATTCACCAGCGCCTCTCGAATTTCTGGCGCAGCGCGATCGCGACCCCGTTCATCGCGACGAGGCAGACCAGCAGCACCAGGGTCGCGCCCGCGGTGCGCTCGAGGAAGGCGCGCTCCGGGCTGTCGGCCCACAGGAAGACCTGCACCGGAAGCGCGGTTGCGGCGTCGCGGAAGCCGCCGGGCACGTCGACCACGAAGGCGACCATCCCGATCATGAGCAGCGGCGCAGTCTCGCCGAGCGCGCGGGCCATGCCGATGATGGTGCCGGTCAGGATCCCGGGCAGCGCGAGCGGCAGCACGTGGTGCAGCACGACCTGCAGTGGCGAGGCGCCGATGCCGCGGGCCGCCTCGCGGATCGAGGCAGGCACGGCCTGCACCGCCGCGCGGCCCGCGATCACGATCGTCGGCAGCGTCATCAACGCGAGCGTCATGCCGCCGACCAGCGGCGCCGAACGCGGAAGCCCCGCGACGTTCAGGAACAGCGCGAGGCCGAGCAGGCCGTAGATGATCGAGGGCACCGCGGCGAGGTTGTTGATGTTGATCTCGATCAGGTCCGTGAAGCGATTGCGCGGCGCGAACTCCTCCAGATAGACCGCCGCCGCGACGCCGAGCGGGAAGGCCAGCGCGAGCGTCACGAGCAGCGTCAAGAGCGAGCCCATCGCGGCGCCGCGCACGCCCGCGAGCTCGGGCTCGCGCGAGTCGCCGTGCGCGAGGAAACCGCTGGAGAAGCCCGTGCGCAGGCGTCCGTCGCGCTCGAGCGCGTCGAGCCAGCCGAGCTGCGCGTCCGAGAGTCGGCGGTCGCTCTCGGGGACGTCGCGGCGCGTGCGGCCCTTGGCGAGCATGTCGACCTCGTCGTCGGCCGGCAGCCACAGCGAGACGCGCTGGCCTAGCAGCGCGGGCTCGGCAAGCAGCCGCTGGCGCAGCTCGCCGCGCGCACCGCTCGACAACAGCGCGCTCTGCTGGCGCAGCTCGCGCCGCTCGCGGACCTCTGGAAAGAGTTCCTGCAATGCGGCGCGCAGCGGGGCCGCGAAGTCGGCCGTCACGGCGAGCTCCGGCAGCGCGGCCGGCGCGGCGTCGGCCGGGATCCCGAGCGCCTCCGGGTCGAAGGCGATGTCGAGGCGAATCTCGGTCGCGCGAAACGCAGGGGCACCATTCCACAGCACGCCCGCGAGCAGCGCTGCGAGCGCCAACAGGGCGACGCCGATTGCCGAAGCGCCGGCCGCGCGGAAGCGGCGCTCGGCTGCGTGACGCCGGCGCAGCTTCGCCACGAGGTCGGGGCTCGACCAGCGGTCGCGGGCGGTCGCGGCGGCCTCCCGGCTACTCATACTGCTCCCGGAAGCGCCGGACCGTTCGCAGCGCGATCACGTTCAGCAGCAGCGTCGCGAGGAACAGCACCAGCCCGAGCGCGAAGGCCGCGAGCGTCTTCGCGCTGTCGAATTCCTGGTCGCCAGTGAGCAGCGTCACGATCTGAACCGTGACGGTGGTGACGGCGTCGAGCGGGTTCAGGCTCAGATTCGCCGCGAGGCCCGCCGCCATCACGACGATCATGGTCTCGCCGATCGCGCGCGAGACCGCGAGCAGCACGCCGCCCATGATCCCGGGCAGCGCTGCCGGCAGCACGACGTTGCGCACCGTCTCCGAGCGCGTGGCGCCGAGCGCGAGCGAGCCGTCGGCCAGCGCCTTCGGCACCGCCGCGATCGCGTCGTCGGAGAGCGACGAGATGAACGGGATGATCATCACGCCCATCACCAGGCCCGCGGCGAGCGCGCTCTCGGAGGCGACGTCGAGGCCTAGCGAAATCCCCGCCTCGCGCACCCGCGGCGCCACCACGAGTGCGGCGAAGAAGCCGTAGACGACCGTCGGCACGCCGGCCAGGATTTCGAGCGCGGGCTTGATCCACGCGCGCAGCGCCGGCGGCGCGTAGGTGGTCATGAAGATCGCCGAGTAGAGGCCGATCGGAACCGCGACCACGAGTGCGAGCGCGGTGATCAGCAGCGTGCCCGCGAAGACCGGCACCGCTCCGAAGGAGCCCGCGCTGGCGACCTGGTCCGCGCGCAGCGCGGTCTGCGGGCTCCACTCGAGGCCGAACAGGAAATCGGAGAGGGGAACCCGCGCGAAGAAGCGCACGGACTCGAAGATCAGCGAGAGCACGATCCCGAGCGTGATCAGCACGGTCAGGGCGGAGGCCGCGAAGAGCAGGCCGCGCATCGCGGCCTCCACCCGTCTCTGCAGCGCGCGGTTGCGCAAGTGCGACCGCCCTTACTTCTTCGCGAGATCCAGCGGCGCGAGAACGCGGGCCGCGGCCCGGACCTCGTCGCGCCTGGCCTTCGGCGCCGAGATCAGCCCCTTGTCGGCCAGGTAGCCGTCGTCGCCGAGGGCCTTCTCGCTCGTGAACTCGGTGACGTACTCCTGGAGGCCCGGAACCGCGCCGAGATGCTGCTTCTTGACGTAGAAGTACATGGTGCGCGAGACGGGATATTTCCCGCTCGATATGTTCTCGAAGCTGGGAGCCATCCCATCGACGCTGTTGCCCTGGATCACGTCTGCGTTCTGCTCGAGGAAGCTGTAGCCGAAGACGCCGACCGCCTTCGGATTCGCGACCAGCTTCTGCACGATCAGGTTGTCGTTCTCACCGGCCTCGACATAGGCGCCGTCTTCGCGCACCGCGCGGCAGATCGACTCGAACTTCGGCTTGTCCTTGTCCGCGAGTGCGGCGAGATCCGGGAAGGTCTTGCAGCCACCTTCGATTGCGAGCTCGTTGAAGGAATCGCGGGTGCCGGAGGTCGGCGGCGGGCCCAGCACCTCGATCTTCTGCTTCGGGAGCGAGGGGTCGACGTCGCTCCACATCTGGTTCGGGTTCGGGATCAGCGCGCCGTTCTTCGCGGGCACCTGCTTCGCGAGCGCGAGGAAGAGCTGTTTCAGCGTGAGCGGCATCGGCGCGGTCTGCTTCGAGCTCGCCAGCACGATGCCGTCGAAGCCGATCATGACCTCGCTGATCTGCGCGACGCCATTCGCCGCGCACAGCTCGACCTCGGAGCTCTTGATCCGCCGCGACGCGTTCGCGATGTCCGGATGCGCCTCGCCGACGCCGCCGCAGAAGAGCTTGAGACCGCCTCCGGTGCCCGTGCTCTCGACGATCGGCGTCTTGAAGCGACCGGCGCTGCCGAACTCCTCGGCGACGGCGGTCGAGAAGGGGTACACGGTCGAGGATCCGACGATCCGGATCTGGTCGCGCGCCTGGGCCGCGGCCGGCAGCAGGCCGGCAACTGCGAGGGCGGCGGCGGCACTCCGAATGCGATTCTGGAACATGGGTAGGCCTCCCCAGTGAGGCTCCTGACGAGCCTTCGTTTGCGTTTCTCTGCAGGTTCGAAGACGAGACTAGGAGTCCTCCGTGAATCGCCGCCGACGTCCGTGTGACGAAACGGTGACGACCGCGGAGGGATCCTGGAGCTACTTCAGTAATCGATCTGGAAGCGCGCGCCGCCGCCGTTGAAGGTGCCGTCGCCCTCGCGGTCGCCGTGCACGTAGTTGCCGATCAGGCGCAGGTTCGAGGTCAGGTACCAGTTGACCGCCGGTCCCACGGTCCAGCCGCGGCCGCCCGAAACATTCTCGTCCTGGAGGTCGATGACGTCGAAGCGCAGCGCGAGCTGCACCGCGCCGCTGCCGCCGGAGAGCGAGAAGGGGCTCTTCGGCTTGATGCGATCGAAAGCTCCCGCCTCGCGCTTGTAGCCGCGATGATCTCCGGGAGTCACGAAGACGCTGGCCTCGACATAGCTACCCCAGAAGTCGACGTCGCTCTGGAGCCCCGAGTGGCCGTCGACGAGCGAGTGGATGTACTCGGCCTGCAGCGAGGCGGGCCCGAACACGAAGGCGCCTTCGACGCCGAAGAGGTCGACGTTGTCGGTCTGGAGGAAGCCGGCGGGCGGCGTGCCGGGAGTGGTGTCGAAAAATCGATCGCCGCTGCCGATTCCGGGGCGCGCTCGCACCCGGTATCTCTCGTTGATGTCCATGAACTTGTGCGAATAGCTGGCGCCCAGGTGCAGCAGCCGGGAGCCGTCCTCGTTCGCGATCGGCAGGCCGGTGATCCGGGTCGTGAGGTTCCAGGTTTCGTTGTCATCGTAATCGTCGCCGAAGTCGCCCGTCTCGCGGAAGCCGCCCAGCGCGGTGGTCATGCGTCCCTCGAGCGGCAGGGTGGTCCACATGATGCCGGTGTTGCGAGCGGGCGTGAAGTTGTCGGCCAGATTCCGCTCCAGGAAGGTCACGTAGTTGTCGCTCGTGAGCTGGTCGAGCGAGAAGGGCTCCTTGAAGTGCCCGAGCTGCAGGCTCGAGTTGCAGGGCAGGCCCTTGATGCCGAGGTAGACGTCGCGGAAGTTGGTGTCCCCGGTGCCGCCGGCGAAGTCGTACTCGGCCTTGAAGAAGTAGTCCGAGAAGCTCGCCTCGAGGTTGATGCGCGCGCGCCGGAAGATCACGCCCGCACCGTCCCTCAGGCCGAGTTCGGTCTCCGCCTGGTCGTCGAAATTGCCGGCCAGCGCATCCAGCTGGATGCGGCCGCCGATCTTCGCCTGGATCTTCCCGTCGGCGGACTCGATGCGCAGGCCGTCCTTCCACTTCAGCGTGAGCGCGTCTTCGCCGGCTGCGCCGGCTGCAGGCGCAGCCAGCGCGAGGGCCGGCACTGCGGCGACGGCGAGCGCGGCTCGCGCGCGCTGCCAGGGACCGGAATTGCGATGCTTCATGAAATCGACCTCCTGGTGGCTGGATCGCGCGCGATCCACGCGGATCGCGCCTGACCCGTGACGTTTCGGCATCAGGGTATGTGTACTGTGTGAAAGGCTGCGGTCGCTCGTGTGGCGTTCCGGTTACGGAATCGCGGGCGGCCGCGGCAGCCGGAAGCTCATGCAGGTGCCCACGCCGAGCGCGCTCTCGACAGCGATGGTGCCGCCCATGCGCTGCAACAGGTGCTTCACGATCGAGAGCCCGAGACCGGTTCCGCCCTGCGCGCGCGAGCGCGCCTTGTCCACGCGGTAGAAGCGCTCGAAGATCCGGTCGAGATCCTGAGTGGGAATTCCCACGCCGCTGTCCCGAACGCGGACCTGTACGGCGTCGGCTTGCGTCTCGACCTCGAGCTCGATGCGCCCGCCCGCATCGGTGTACTTGATCGCGTTGTCGATGAGATTCTGCAGGACCTGCTCGAGCGCGCCCGCGTCGGCCCACGCGCGCGGGTCGCCCGAGATCCGCTGCGCAACCACGAGGCGCTTCTCCTCGAAGCGCGCGCGGGCGTCGGCGAGCATGCGCCGCACGACCACGCCGACGTCGACCTCGCCGAGCTCGAGCTTGTACTCGGGGCGCTCGAGCCGGGCCAGGTCGAGCAGATCGTTCACGATGTTCGCGAGCCGGCGCGCGTGGCGATCGATGATCTCGAGGTAGGAGCGGCGATCGGCCTCGGAGAGTCCGCTGCCGTCGATCAGGGTCTCCGCGAAGCCGTGAATCGCCGCGAGCGGCGTGCGCAGCTCGTGCGAGGCGTTCGCGACGAAGTCGCGCCGCACCTGCTCGAGGCGCGCGAGCTCGGAGACGTCGTGGAACACCGCGACCGTGCCGAGGCGCTCGCGGCCCGCCACCGGAAAGCGCGTCGCGTGGACGCGCAGCGCGCGCGGCGTACCTCGCGTCGCACGCAGCTCGCGCGCGACCGGCTCGTCTGCCGCGCCGGCCTCGTCGAGCAGATCGTGCAGCTCGGTGTCGCGCAGCACCTCGAGCAGGCGCTTGCCGCGCAGCTCCCCCCAGACGCCGTAGAACTCGCGCCAGCGGTCGTTCGCGAGTACGAGCGCACCGCCCGCGCCAACCACGAGCACGCCCTCGACCATGGCGTCGAGCACCGCCTGCAGGCGCTCCTTCTCCTCGGTGGTCTCGGCCAGGCGTTGGCGCAGCTGCTCCCCCATGCGGTGGATCGAGTCTGCGATCGCGCCGAGCTCCGCGCTCCAGTGCAGCGGCAGCCGCGAGTCGAGATCGCCCCCGGCGAGCGACGCCGCGACGCGCCGCAGCTCCAGCAGCGGGCGCTGCAGCAGCAGATTCAGCCCGTACGCGAGCGCGATCGCGGCGACGAGCCCGGCGGCGGCGGCCGTTGCGATGCGCCAGCGCAGCTGCGCCTGCGCCTGCTCGATGCCGGCGAGATCCGTCGCGGCGCGCAGCCAGCCGCCGTGCGGGAGGGCGATCGCGAGGTAGAAGAGCTCGCGCCCGACGCTCTCGCTGCGGCGCTGGCTGCTGCCTACGCCGTGGCGGCGTGCCTGCTCGATTTCGGGACGATGACCGTGGTCGTCGAGGCCGTCCAGGTGATCGAGCGGGACTTCGGAATCGCCGACGACCCTGCCTGCGGGGTCGATCAGGCTCACGCGCGCACCTGCGGCGTCGCCCGCGCGGTCGGCGAGCGCGTCGAGCTCCGCGCGCGCACTCCAATCGATCGGGTGCTCCTCGAGCACCTCCGCGGCCAGCCGCGCGCGCTCGAGCAGCGAGGCTCGGAGGCCCTCGAGCTCGCGCTGCTGCAGATCGCGCTGAGCGAGCGCGTTCGCGACTAGCGAGACGACCCCTGCGACGCAGGCCATCGCGGCGAGCAGGCGCAGCTGCGCGGGGGACAGCCTCATCAGGCGGACCGTAGCCGATCCACTTCGCTCGCCCGAGGCTCGCGGTGCCGGCCTATTCCGAGAAGCGATAGCCGACGCCGCGCACGGTCTCGATCAGATTCCCGGCCTTCCCGAGCTTCTCGCGCAGGCGCTTCAGGTGGGTGTCGATGGTGCGTGCGGTGACGGTGATGTCCGAGCCCCAGACGCGGTCGAGCAGGAAATCGCGCGTCATCACGCGGCCGGGGCGGCCCATCAGCGCACGCAGCAGCTCGAACTCCTTGGCCGTGAGCGGGATCTCGGCGCCGTCCGCGAAGCAGCGGTGGCGCTCGGGCTCGAGGCGCAGCCCAGCCTGCTCGAGCGGTGCGGCGTCGCGCGAGGGCTCGCTGCGCCGGCGCAGCAGCGCGCGCACGCGCAGCACCAGCTCGCGCGGGCTGAAGGGCTTCGTCACGTAGTCGTCGGCGCCGACCTCGAAGCCGACGACGCGGTCCACCTCCTCGGCGCGTGCAGTCAGCATCAGGATCGGCAGGTGCGCGAGCTCCGGGCTCTCTCGCACGCGCCGGCACAGCTCTGTGCCCGAGAGGTCCGGCAGCATCAGGTCGAGCACGACGAGGTCTGGCACCGAACGTCGCAGCGCATCCAGCGCCTCGCGGCCCGTCGCCGCGGTGCTGACCTCGAAGCCAGCCTGGCGCAGGTTCACGCGCAGGAGTTCCACGAGATCGGGTTCGTCGTCGACGACGAGTATGGTCGGCGCCATCGGGCTGTCTCCACGGC
>CAYTJA010000031.1:0-32999 GCA_964437835.1 uncultured Spirochaetales bacterium | reverse complement strand
TTTCCTCGCTGACCCCGTCCGAGAAGAACTGCATCTCGGGGTCGCTCGACAGATTGTCGAAGGCCAGGACAGCGAGAATGGGCTCGCTGGGCCCAGCCTGCATGGCAGGGCTCGCAGCGGTCGGCATCACCGACGCAGCACCCCTGACCGGTTGGCCGGTGTCTTCGCCGTCCGCGCGCTGTGCCTTCTCCGAACTTTCCGGCGGCGTGAGCGCTGCTGCGCCGGGCTCCGCGACCTCGCAGATCTCGACGAGATCCTCCACCCCCGCCAGGCGATAGCGTCCATGAACCGCCCAGCGCAGCGGCGATTCCTCTTTCATCCCCACCGAGGCGCGCCGCGCGAAGTCGTAGGCGGCACGCGTGAGCAAGATGCGTCCGTTGCCCGCGAGCGACATGACACGCGCTGCGATCGCCTTGGCGAGCCCCTCCACCTCGAGGGGCTTCGCGCCTCGCGCGACATCGTCCGGCGGGTTCTCGCGCAACACGACTTCGCCCAGGTGAATGCCGACGCGCGAGGCCATTGCCGAATCGAATGTGGCGCCAAACTCCCGCAGCTTGGCTTGATAGGCAATCGCGAAGCGAACGGCCTCGATGGGTCGCTCGAACAGCAACAAGAAGCCATCGCTCTTGTCGATCTCGCGGCCGTTGCAGGCAGACAGGAGATCGCGAGCGAAGCGGTCGTGGCGGGTCAGCAGATCTGCAGCCGCCCTGTCTCCGACTCGCTCGACGAGCTGCGTACTGGCCACGAGGTCGCACAGCAACAGCGTGCGGATGCTGGGATTGGAGCTGCCGAGCGACGCAGGCATGGATCAGGAGCTACGAGCGGCCGTAGTCCGGCTGCAGAATTCGCCGGCCAGGCGGCCGGTCGAACGCCGGCGCTGCGAAGCCAACCACTCCCCATGCGGATTGGAGCTTGCCGATTCGGTCGATCAGATCGCGGGTCGCGGCCCGGGGGAGCTGCGCGTAGAACTGGAGCCCATCCATCCGCATGCCGAATTCTCCCACGGCCAGCCCGATGTCGACTCGGAAGTTCACGGCAGCCGGTGTCCGGGCGTTCCAGGCTGCCGATTCCCAGTCCGTGAAGGGGCCGCCGACTCTGCGCCCACTCGACCCGGGCCGCGCTGTTGAAGATCGGTGCAAGCGCTCGATTTCGCTCGTCGGGCCAACTGGATTCGAAGCAGCGACCCCTGAACCCCGTTCCGGTGCACTACCAGGCTGCGCCACGGCCCGACCGGACGCAGTTGGGTAGTCGCTCAACCCGGGGTTCGTGCAGCGGACTCCGGTTTCGCCTCGCTGCGCGCCAGGCCTTGCGGGTCCCGGTCCGGGAACGGCCCGGCCCCACCCGCTCTTCGCTCGGCTTCGCCTCGCTGCGCGCCGGGCCTTGCGGGTCCCGGTCCGGGAACGGCCCGGCCCCACCCGCTCTTCGCTCGGCTTCGCCTCGCTGCGCGCCGAAGCGGCTTGCGGTGGGAGCGGTTTGCGGAGGGAGCGGCTTGCGGAGGGGCGGCGTGTGTTAGGACTGGGCGCGCGCGGCGTTCGGATGGTCGATCTGGAACGAGAGGCCGTCTGGCGTCTCGACCGCGTCGATCGAGACGCCCTGTGCGCGGGTGGCGCTGATGCGGTCGAGGTGCAACTCGATCCCTGCCGACGGCACGACGACGTCCGCAGCATCGGCCGGGCCCATCGAGAGGCTGCTCTGCAAGCGGGCGTCGATCGCGAGCTGCAGCACCGATCCCGCGGGCGCGCCAGAGGTCTTCACGGCCTGCCGCAGCGCGTGCGCCGCGGCCTCGCTGATCCGGATATCCAGCGGCCCAGGCACGCTCTGCTCCACGCCGAGCAGCTGCCCGAGCTCGCCGCTGCCGAAGAGCTCCTGAACGATGTCACAGCCGCCGACGAACTCGCCGTGCACGTAGAGCTGCGGGATCGTCGGCCAGGACGAGAATTCCTTCACGCCGTCGCGAACACGCGGGTCCGAGAGCACGTCGACCGTCTGGTAGTCCGCGACGAGTTGATCGAGCAGCCGAATCACCGTGGCCGAGAAGCCGCAGCGCGGTGCCTCGCGCGTGCCCTTCATGAAGAGCACGACGGGATGCGTCTGGATCAACGCCTCGATCCGGCTCCGGGTCTCCTGGTCGAGTGCAGCGCCCATGCTTGCGTCCTTCTCGGGGCTCTCGCCCGCGGGTCCAAAGCTCGTTCAGCCGGCAGGGTAGCGGGTTCACCGCAGGCCGGGTCCGGCCGTGGCCCGGTTCAAGCGAGCCTCACCCCGGACCGATGAACCGGAGGCCCTTTGTGCCGATCGGCTGCCGATCGGCTGCCGGAGCGAGCGAGGCACCTGTCTGGATGGCGGCAACTGCAGAGCCCACGAACAACGCCACCCACCCGGTTCGGGTCCTGCTGCTCGGCCGCGACGAGCGGGCGGCGCTCGCGCTGCGCCAGGCGCTCGAGAGCTCGGGGTGCACGCGCTTTTCCGTACTCTGGATCGCCCGCTTGACCCTGGCGGTCGAAAACCCCGAGGCGAAATCCGCGCAGCTGATCGTGCTGGACCTCGGGGCCGAGCCCGGCTTCGAAACCCTGACCCAGGTGCGCCTGCGCTTCCCGAGCGTTCCGGTCGTCGCGATCGGAGACTCGGACGACGAGGCCCTGGCGATGCGCGTGCTCGCGACCGGAGCGCACGCGTATCTGCAGCGCGCGGAGGCGCGCCCGCGGCTGCTCGCGACGACGCTCGCGAACGCGCTCGAGAGCCACCGCACGATCCTGCAGCTGGGCTCCACGCGCGAGCGCGCGCGGCATCTCGCGAGCCACGACCAGCTCACGGGCCTCGCGAATCGCCTGCTGTTCCACGATCAGCTCTCTCGCGCGCTCGCGGTCGCGCGGCGCAGCCGTCACAAGGTCGCGGTGCTCTACATCGATCTCGACGGATTCAAGAACATCAACGACACGCTCGGCCACGCGGTCGGCGACGGCCTGCTGCGCGGGATCGCGCGACAGATCACGAGCTGCCTGCGCGAGAGCGATTCGGCCGCGCGACTCGGGGGCGACGAATTCGCGGTGCTGCTGCCCAACATCCAGGCCGAGCGCGATGCGGAGCGCGTCGCCGAGAAGCTGCTCGCGGCGCTGAATCGCCCGATCCCGCTGCGCAATCGTTCGCTCGCGACGACCGCCTCGATCGGCATCGCGCTGTTTCCGAAGGACGGCTCGGAGCCCGACGATCTGCTGCGCAAGGCCGATACTGCGATGTACGCGACCAAGGAGCGCGGCCGCAACGCCTACTCACTCTTCACGCAGCACATGAACGCGTCCGTGCTGCGCCGCGCATCGCTCGAGACGGGCCTGCGCGAGGCCGCGGAGAAGGGCGAGTTACTGCTCTGCTACCAGCCGCAGTTCGACGTGCGGCGCGAGCGCATCGTCGGTGCCGAGGCACTGCTGCGCTGGCAGCACCCACAGCTCGGCGCGCTGGCTCCAGGAGAGTTCATGGCCGTGGCCGAGGAGAGCGGGGCGATCTTCGCCCTGGGCGAATGGGTGCTGCGCGAGGCATGTCTCCAGGCTTCGCGCTGGCGCACCGAGGACCACCGCGAGCTCCTGATCTCGGTGAACGTCTCCCCGCAGCAGTTCCGCGACGCGGCGCTCGCGGAGCTCGTGCGCGACACCCTCGAAGACACCGGATTGCCCGCCGGGCGCCTCGAGCTCGAGATCACCGAGGGCTGTCTGCTCGAAGATGTCGAGGCGACCGTGCGCACGCTGCAGGAGTTCAAGCGTCTCGGCGTGCGGATCGCGATCGACGACTTCGGAACAGGTTATTCGGCGCTCTCGTACCTGAAACGGCTTCCGATCGATACGCTCAAGATCGACCAATCCTTCGTCCGCTCACTCGCGACCGATCCGGCGGACGTCACGATCACGAAGACGATCGTGCGCCTCTCTCAGGGCTTGCGGCTCACCACGATCGCCGAGGGCGTCGAGACGATGGAGCAGCTGCTGATGCTGGCGTCCTTCGGCTGTCACCGGATGCAGGGATTCCTGTTCGGCCGGCCGGCACCGCCGGAGATCTTCCGGCGCTGGCTCACGAGTCCACCCTTCCGCTGGATCAAGGGGGAGGCCGGGCGCGAGGGAGATTCCAGCTCGGAGCCCTGATCAGGCCTCCGGATCGTCCTCGGCGAGCGCCTGCACCGCGAGCGGGTGCGGCGCGTATTCGGGTCCGTCGCTCCAGCCCGGGATCGCTCCGGCCGCTGCCAGCCAGGACGCAGCCAGGTCGTCGTCCAAGATCACCGAACCCCGCTCGAAACTCTCGGTCACTGCGTCCCAGAGTTCCTGCCCGCCGCTCTCCCACCAGAGCCGCGAGCGGTGTTCGTAGTCGATTGCGAGCTTGACCACGGACGGCAGGGAACCAGCCCGGGTCGGGATCCGCAAGCAGCTCACTTCGGGCAGGAGCCGGGAACCGGGCGATCGAGGGGGCGTGGGGCAGCCGGCCGGCGGGCCTGTTTCGGGCGCTATGATCGGCGACCCGGAGGACGAAGCCATGCTCTGTCGAACTCGAAACTGGACCCGCGGAACGGCGTTGGCCGGCGCAATGCTGCTCGGCTTGTCGAGCGGCTGCGGTGGCGAAGAGGCTCCGGAAGCCGAGGCCCCGGCCGCGGCTGCGCCCGCTCCGGTTGCACCCGCGGCTCCCTCCGCAGCGCCGCTGCGCCAGCCTCCGCCGCAGGCGGCCGCCGAGTCGGTTCGACCCGAGGCTGCTCCTGCAGAGTCGCAGGGCAGCGCTGGGATCGACCTGCCGCAGGACGTACCGCTCTACCCGGGCGCCGAGGTCTCCGAGGTCGCGGGGGACACGCCCGGCAATCAGTCGGCAATCTTTCTGACTCCGGACCCCGCGGATCGCGTCGCCGACCACCTCTTCGGCGAGCTGCGTCAGAACGACTGGGTGGTGCAGCAGAACAAGGCCGAAGACGGCCAGGCCCTGTTTGCCGAGAAGGACAGCCGTTCGCTCGCCGTGATGGTGCACGACCGCGGAGACCAGGGCTCGGAGATCTCGGTCATCGTGCTCGATGCCGCGCTGATCCCCGAGGAGTAGGCTTCGCGCCAGATCCGAAGCATCGGCCTGGCCGCGCTCGCCGCCGCGGCGCTCGCGCTGGCCGCGCCCTCGGGCCTGCGGGTGCTGCTCGAGTCCCGCTGCTTGCGCGGCCCCTATCCAGCCGCCGGGAAGCAGCTCGCGTGGTGGGTCGGAGCCCCCGAGCCCGCCTACAATTTTGGCCGCATCGATTCAGCTCGATTCCGCTCGGCGCTGCCGGATGCGCGCTTCCTGCACTGGCTGCAGCGGCGCTATGCGATCCAACACGTGGTCGGCCTGAGCGGCGCCGCCGCGGTCCACGACGAGGCGAGGCGCCTGGGCATGCGCGTCTCGGTGTACAGCTGGCGGGTCGAAACGCTGCCTCCGCCGGCCGAGTTCCGGGAGGTGCTGGGCATCCTCACTTCGGGGCAACGCGTACTGCTGCACTGCGCATCGGGTTCCGATCGGACGGGCTACACGGTTGCGGCCCTGCGCGTGTGGCGCGATGGCTGGTCGCTCGAGCGCGCGCAGAACGAGATGCGTCGTTTCGAGCACCGACCCGAACGCTGGCCCGAAGTGCACACACAGTTGCGGCGCCTGCTTGCCGAGCTTGCCCCAGGCGCGCTGCGGTAACCTTCGCCGCCGCGCGGGTGCCAGCGGCGCAGGCGATGCGCGAGGAGGACTGCGTGACCAAGGGTGTGCGGATGGGCTTGGGTGCGGCGGGAGCCGCGCTGCTCGTGGCTGCCTACCTGAGCTCGGACTGGATCTGGCTCAAGGCGCAGCTCGGTGGCAGCGACTCTCAATTGGTCCTCGCGCACTCCTACGCCAACGGCCTGCGCGGCGTGGAGCAGGACCAGCAGAAGGCCTTCCGCTGGACGCTGCGGGCGGCGCAGGGCGGCGACCACCGCGCGCAGCAGGATGTCGCGCGGCGCTACGACGAGGGAGACGGCGTCGAGCCGAGCAGCGACGAGGCGACGCGCTGGTACCAGGCCGCGGCCGAACAGAGCAACCCGATTGCGCAGCTCGCGCTGGCCAAACGTCACCGCGAGGGCCGCGGTGTGCCGCAGGACAACGTGCGCGCCGCAATGTGGCTGATCCTCTCCGACCAATACGCGCTGTCGCAGCCCGACGGCATCGCGCTGCGCGACACGCTCCGCGACGAGCTCGACGAGAACCAGCTCGGTCGGGCGCGTGGGCTCGTTGCGGAATGGCGCAGAGCGCACGGCATCGTGATGCGGCGCGTCGACGCGAAGGGCAATCCGATCGAGGGGCCGAGCGCGCCGCTGGCCCCGGAGGCTGCGGGCGCTGGCGCCGTGCCGGCGCCGGGAGGCTCGCCGCCGAGCGATCCCGCGGCCGCCGCCGACTCCGCGCCGGCAGCGGGAGCGCAGCCGTAGACCTCTCGCTCGCGTTTCCCGCGCTCGCGCTGCTCTGCGCCGTCGCGGTCCCGCTCTACGCCTGGCGCGTCCGCGGGCGCGGCTACGCGGTGTTCGCGCTCGTGTTGCTCGGGATCTCGCTTCCCGGCGCGCTCGTCCTGCACGCGCGGCTGCGCAGCTGGGCCGTGCCCGGGGTCGCGCTGGCGTGGGATCTCGCCTTCGCCTGCTGCATGGCCGCGAGCGCACTGCATCTCGTGCACCTGGTGCGCGCGCAGCTGCGCTCGCCGCTGTTCCGGATCGCAGTGAGCATCCCGGGGCAGACCTTCGTCGCGGCCGGCTTCCTCGCGGGCCTCTGGCAGCTGGCACTCTGGCCGCTGCGCGGAGCGCTCAGGCTGCTCGAACTCGGCGCCGCAGAGCGCGCGACGCGCTGGCTCGACCTGCTGCCTCTCGCGCTCGCGCTGGTCTCGGTAGGCACCTCCCAGCGCCGCCTCGCGGAGTGGGTGCGCGTTCACCTCGGCCCGGTGCGCTCCGACACCGCGCCAGCTCCGAAGCAGCGCGAGAGCTCCGCGGCGCACGGCCTCGTGCGCGTGCGGGTCGAGCGGCGCCGCGGGCCTGCGCCGGCCGGCTCCCAGCGCGTGCTGCGCGTCGTGCAGGTGTCGGACACCCACCTCGGCCCCTGGCAGCCGGTCGAGCGCTTGCAGCGCACGCTTCAGGAACTCCTCGCCTGCGATCCGCACCTCGTGCTCCTGACCGGGGATTTCCTGACGATGGAGAGCAGCGGATCGCCAGGGGCGCTCGCGCGCGCGTTGGAACCGCTGCGTGCGGTGTCCGAGCGCTGCTTCGCGGTCTTCGGCAACCACGACCACGAGTCGCCGCGCGAGGTCCGCGATGCGCTGCGCTCGATCGGAATCAATCTGCTAGTCGACGAGGAGGCGATCGCGCAGACGCCCGTCGGCCCGATCCAGCTGCTCGGAGCGGATTGCGTCTGGCGCGATCGCGAACAGCAGCTGCAGCAGCTCTTCCGCAGCTATCCGCGGCGCGCGGCGCATCCGCGCCTGCTGCTGCTCCACGACCCCTCGGCCTACGCGCACGTGCCCGAGGGCGAGGTCGATCTGACCTTCTCGGGCCATACCCACGGCGGGCAGGTCGGCCTGGTCTCGCTGGGCTTCGATTGGACCGTGCTGCGCCGCAGCGCCTGGCCGGACCACGGACTCTTCGCGCGCGGCGCGAGCCTGCTCTACGTGCACCGCGGCACCGGCTTCTACGGCTTTCCGTTGCGCATCGGCGTTCCGGGCGAAACCTCGGTGCTGGAAGTCGTGCTGCCCTGAGCGCTCCACGCCGCGCACTATAGTCGCGGGTGTGCGCGCGACGGCCGAGAAGTTCCCGCGCGGCAGGAGGATCCTCGCGTGTTCTCGCATCCCGTGCTCTCGGCCGACGAGTTCGTGAAAGCTCATCCACAGCGCTTCGCGGGCGTGGCATGCCTACCGTCGGGCGATCCCGAGCAGGCCGTGCTCGAGCTCCGGCGCTGCGCGGCGCTCGGGCTCTCCGGTGTCGAGCTCGCGCTCACACACGGGCTGATGCCGCTCTGGCGCGAGGAATTCGAGGGGCTCTGGCGCGCGGCCGCGGAGACGCAGTTGCCGTTGCACCTCCACACGATCGGCCCGCCGATCGATCTGCGCTTTGCGAAGTCGCGCCGCGACGTCGATGCATGACACGCACGTTCCTGGCAGGTCCACGTGTAGCGCCGCTCCCCAGCCGCGGCCCCGGCCCTCCGCAGCGAGCAGGACCGCGCGCGGAGTTCTCAGCCGCTCGCTGGTGCCTTGGCTCGGCTCACGGCTTTCAGCGCTTCCTCGGCATCGGCCTCGGCTCGCGCGTTCCGAAGCGCCATCGTCAGCTGATCCTGCAGGATCCGCGGCGTCCAGCTGTACATCCCCTCGGCTGGCTTGGCCCCGGCCGGCTTGGTGCACATGATCTCGCGCCGGCCCCAGAGCAGGAAGTAGGGTCTGCGCTCCTCCCGGACGATCGATAGCTCGGACTGCATCGCCATCGAGTCTCCGGTGTGTTCTCCGCAAAGGAAGATCACCTCGTCCGCTTCGCGGATCCGGAGGCGGAGTTCGTCGTCCCAACCGCCCGGTCGTTCCCGGGCCTCGGAGCCGCCGGCAATTTCGAAGCCGGCGCTCGGCTTCGCGGACTGGGCCACCAGCAGGTCGAAGAGATCGCGGTCGTGCTCGAGGTCGAAGCTGACGAAGACGCGGAGACTGCTCATGCGCTGGGCTCGGCGCTGCGCGCAGGCCACCGCTGCCGGCGACTCAATCGGTGCTCTCGAGCCGACAGCGCCGCCACACCAGCAGTGCCCCCGCGACGAGCAGCGTCATCTCCATCTCCATCCGGGACGCGACCCCCTGCGCGGCCAAAGGCCCCGGAATCCTCGAGTGCGAGCTCATCGGCCCGCCCGTTCCTGGACCAGGCGGTCGCCACAGTCCACGCAGAAGACGCTGCGCGCGCGGCGCATCGCGGCGTGCTTCTGATCGCCGCAGCCCCGAACCGCGATGCTCGCGTTCACGACGCCGCCGCAGTTCGGGCAATGGCGGACCGTCACCACACTTCGCGCGTGATTCGCATTCACACAGCGCTCTCGCAGCATTCGGCATCCTCCCCGGATTCGCGCGTCCAGATCGGGAACGCGGCTCGTGCTTCGGCGCTGCGGAACTCGGGAGTCCGGCGATCGAAAGCCGGAACGCCGCTTCCCTGGGGCCGCTCGGTTGCGCGACCGAGGCGGCAGATCGGTTGGGCTGGGAAGGGAACCAGTGTAATCGAGCTGCAGGAACTGTCAAGCGAAACGATTCGGGACTTCCGTTCTCGTCGGGGTGTCTTCCGCATGCTGGAGCGTGCGTTAGGCACCCGCTGCGCAGCTCCCACTCTGCAGGTCGTGCTGGCGCAGTGGAGTTCAGCCGAGGTGACGCACAGCGGAGGTCTTGATCAGCGCGACGAGGGCGCGCCCCGGCGCGAGCGCCAGCTCGCGCGCGGCTGCGCGCGTGATGCGGGCGCGGATCTCCTGCTCCCCGACGCGGAGTGCTATGAGAACGTCGAATCCCACGGCGTCGATCCGCTCTGCGCGGCAATCGATCAGATTGCGCGCGCTGACGCCGACCGGTCGCTGCGTGCACAGGATCACGTCGTCCGCGTAGAAGCCCACGCTTAGCAAGCTCCCGGGCGCTGCGGAGCAACTGGGGGCGGCCAGGCGACTCCCTCCACCGAGGTCGAGCTGGGTGACTCCGGCTTCCGCGTCGTGTCGCAGCACGCGAAGCCGCAGCAGATTGTCGACTCCGGCGAGGCTCGCGACCGGAAGCAATGCCGGTCGCGCGAGGACCTCGAGCGGCGCCCCGCGCGCGGCGATGCGGCCGCCATCGAGCACGATGCAGTCGTCCGCAAGTGCGAGCAGCTCGGCGGTGCGGTGCGTCGCGATGATCATCTGGATCCCGAGCTCGTGCTTCGCGCGGTGCAAGAGCGCCAGCACCTCGCGCGCGAGCTCGACGTCGAGAGCGCTCGTGGCTTCGTCGAGCAGCAGCAGCCGCGGATCGGCAAGCAGCGCGCGGCCGAGGGCGACACGTTGCTTCTCGCCGCCCGAGAGCTGCTCGACGCGTCGCTCGAGCAGCGACCGCAAACCCAGCAGCTCGAGGATCCGCTCCCCGGCTGCTGCGGCCAGGCGCCCCGCTGCGCCCGGCGCGAACTCGAGGTTTCCGCGCACGCTGCGGTGCGGAAACAGCAGCGGGTCCTGGGGCACGAGCGCGATCCGCCGCCGCTCGGGCCGCAGCCAGAGTCCGCCGGGCCGCTGGCACAGCAGCGTTCCTCCGATGCGGATCCGCGCTTCATCACAGCGCAGCAGGCCCGCGATCGCGTGCAAGAGCGTCGTCTTGCCGCTGCCCGAAGCCCCGGAGATGCCGAGCACCGGGCCTTCGCAATCGATCTCGACGTCGAGTGCGAAGTCGCGGAAGCCGTGCCGGATGCGGGCCTCGATCTGCACGCTAGTGGCCCTCGCGCCGGCGCTGGCGCAGCTGGAGCCAGCCCGCACCGAGTAGCGCGAGCGTGGAGAGCGCGACGCTCGCGGCGACGAGTCTCGCGACAGCGGGCTCGCCGCCGCGGGTCGCGAGCAGGCTGTAGACCGCGATCGGGATCGTGCGCGTCTCGCCCGCGACGTTCCCGGCGAGCACGATCGTGGCGCCGAACTCGCCGAGTCCGCGCGCGAAGGCGAGTACAGCGCCCGCGAGCAGGCCGGGCAGCGAGAGCGGCAGCGTCACGCGCAGGAAGGTGTCGAGCGCGCCGCGCCCGAGCGTGCGCGAGATCTGCTCGAGGCGGCGATCGATCGCGCTCTGCGAGAGGCGCACGCTCTCGACCAACAGCGGAAAACCGACTACGCCGGCAGCGATGACGCAGGCGCCGGTCGTGTACGCGATGTGGGTGCCGGTCCACTCGAACCAGAGTCGGCCCAGCGGTCGGCTGCGCCCGAAGAGCCAGAGCAGCAGGGATCCGGTCACGACGGGCGGCAGCACGAGTGGCAACATCACGAGGCCCTGCAGCAGCGCGCGGAGCGGATGGGTCCAGCGCGCGAGCAGGGTGCCGATCGCGATGCCCGGCACGAGGCTTGCGGCGAGTGCCAGCGCCGCGACGCGCATCGACAGCCACAGGATCTCGAGCTCGGCCGCGCCGGCGTCCATTGCTTGCCGCTCCGCAGCGACCTGGGTCGCTGTCAGGGAACCGAGAAGCCCGCGCGCAGCAGGAGCGCGCGAGCCACCTCGCCGTGCAGAAATGCGAGAAAGCGCCGTGCCAGCTCCGGCTGCTCGGATTGTCGCAGCAGCGCGGCCGTGTAGGTGATCGGCGCGTGGCTGGCGGGGTCCACGCGGAACAGCAGGACGGCGTCCGATGCGCGCGCGTCGCTCGCGTAGACGAATCCCGCGACCACTTCAAAGGTCTCGACTGCGCGCAGCACCGCGCGCACGTCGCGCAGGCCGACGAGCCGAGGCAGGAGCTCTGCCAGGACTCCCTGTGCCGCGAGCGATTCGCGCGCGTAGTCGCCCGCAGGAACGCCCGGATTCGCGAGCGCGATGCGGTCTGCTGCGGTCGTCTGCTGCAGCAGCGCCGTTGCATCCGCGACCGCCGCGCGCGCGAGCGGGGATTGGCGCCCGGTCACGCAGACGAGCGCATTCCCGGCGAAGTCGCGCGCGGGGCCGATCAGCGCCTGCTTCTCGGCGAGGTACAGCGTCCACTCCGGGCTCGCGGACAGGAAGACGTCGCCCGGCGCGCCGTCGGCGGCCTGGCGCGCGAGCTCGCTCGAGGCGCCGAGGCTGGGGCGCACACGGGCCTCGGCGAAGTGCGCGGCGAGCGCCTCGACGACGTCGCTGAGGCTCGCGGCCGCGAGCACGCGGAGCTCCGGGCGCGCGTCGCTGCCGGCCGCCGCGGAGTCCCCCGCGAGCAAGCCGAGCGCGAGCGCGAGCCCGGCTCGGATCAATCCAGCACCGCGCTTGCAACCAGCTCCTCGAGCGTGCGCGTATCCCACCACGAGAGCTGGAGCTGCTTGGCGCGGCGGAAATACAGCTGGATGTCGTACTCGATCGTGAAGCCGACGCCGCCCCAGACCTGCTGGCACATCGCGGTGACGTCCCGGTAGGTCTGGCAGGCGAAGAGCTTTGCCATCGGGGCGAGCTTGTTCACTGGCTTGCCCTGGGAGCGCGCCCAGGCCGCCTCCCAGACGAGCGTGCGTCCGCCGTCGATCGCGGTCGCGGCGTCGGCCAGGTAGTGGCTGATCGCCTGGAACGCGCCGAGCGGCTTGTCGAACTGCTTGCGCTCCTTCGCGTAGCCGACCGTGATCTCGAGCGCGCGCTCGGCGCCGCCCATCGCCTGCGCCGCGAGCAGCACGATGCCGTCGTGCATCGTGTCGCTCCAGGTGCGCCAGCCGGAGCCCGCGGCGCCGATGCGATCGGCGGCCGCCACGCGCACGTTCTCGAAGCTGAGCTTGTACTGCGTGTCCGAGGCGAGTGTGAACTCCTGCTGGACTGCAACGCCGGGAGCCTGCGGATCCACGAGGAAGAGGTCGATCGCGTCGGTCGCCGCTCCGCTGCGCGCGAGCAGCAGCCAGCGGTCGGCACCGCTCGCGAAGGCCACGTGGCGCTTCAGGCCCGAGAGCCGGAAGCCGTCGCCGTCAGGGATCGCGCGCAGCTGTACACCCTTGCTCGTGAAGCCGTTCTCCGGCTCGAGCCATGCCGGCGTCAGGATCACCTCGCCATTCGCGATGCGCGGCAGCCAGTCCTGCTTCTGAGCCTCGCTGCCGGCGCGCAGGATCGCGCCCGCACACAGCACTGCCGAGACGAAATGAGGCGAGGGCACCAGCGCGCGGCCGAACTCCTCATAGGCGACCGCCGTATCGAGCAAGGACTGGCCCCCGCCGCCGTACTGCTCGGGCAGCAGCATGCCGGTCAGCCCGAGCTCGGCGAGCTGCTTCCAGAAATCTTTGGAATAGCCCTGCGGGTCGTCCTCGAGCTTGCGAACGAGATCGAGCGGGCAGTGGTCGGCGCAGAGACTCCGCACCAGCTCGCGGAGCATGTCCTGCTCTTCGCTGAAATCGAGATCCATGCTAGTCTCCTGTCGTGTGAATTGCGTTCGCCTGCGGCTCAGTGTGCGCGGCAAGACCGCTCGAGGCACTGCGCGTCCCGGGGCATTCGCGTCAGGGGCGCCATTCCGAGCCGGCGCGCTTCCATGGGTTGTCGTCGCGGTGCGCGGGCAGTGCGACCCGCACCGCACAGGTCGTCATCGTCTTCTCGCCTACGAGCAACGTTACGTCGAGCGAGGCCCAGCAGCAGCCCACCTCGTCGGTGTCGAGTGTCTTGACACTGCCCTGGAAGACCATGCGGTCGCCCGGGAAGACCGAGTCCATCATCTTGAACTTCACGCGCCCGAGGCGACCGCGCGGACCCGTCCAGTCGGTTACGAAACGCTCGAACCAGAGCGCCTGGTTCGGCGTATTCAGGAAGATGTTCCTGACGCCGTTGCGGTTGACCGCGAAGTCGTAGTCGTGGTGCATCGGACGCCAGTCTCGGCTCGCGAGCGCGCCGAGCACGACGGTCGTCGCGGTGACGTCGTAGGCGAGCTCCGGGAGCCGGTCCCCGATCTCGACCTGATCGGCACAGAGCACGCGGTAGCGGGGCTCCTGCATCAGTGCTTCCTCCGGTAGCCGTACCCGGTGATCGATTCGCGGGCGACCATCTCGCCATGCTGGTTGCTGTAGCTGACCTCGATCGCCCAGAAACGGCCGATGCCGAGCTTGGTGTGCTTGAGCGGGCTCACGGATGCGAGGCTCTGTTTCGCGAAGATCTTGTCGCCCGGGCGCACCGGAACCCCGAACACGAGCTCGTTGTCCGTCATGATCGCCTCCGGTAGCTGCAGCGCCGCCTTGAGGTCGAAATGGATCTGGTAGGGCATGCGCCCCTGCTCGCCAGCGGGCCGCCAGTGGTGCGGCCGGAACCAGATCGACAGCAGCGTGAGCGGAGCCACCGGGCCACCGCAGAGCTCCGCCGCGACCGCGTCGTCCCAATACAGCGGATTGCCGTTCTCGACCGAGGCGTTGCTCGTGAAGACGTAGCCGCGCTCGATCTCGAAGCTCGTCTCTTCCTCGTAGCGCACCTTGCCGATCCAGGCCTGGACTTCGGCGGGCAGGTCGGACATCGCTCGTACTCCTCTGGTCTCGCTATTCCGCCGCGCCCAGCTCGCGCAGCGCGTCGATCTTCTCGCTCGCATAGCCGGCCGCGCGCAGCAGATCCTCGGTATCCGTCTCTGCGGCGGGGCGCACGCAGTGGAGCGGGTGGCTCCGCTCCGCGCCGGCGAAAGTCGGCGCGAGCAGCTCGAAGTCGCCGCGCTGCTCGTCGCGCGCGCGCAGGAAGACGCCGCGCGCGCGGAAGTGCGGATCCCGGACCAGCTCCGGAACCGAGTAGACCGGAGAGACACAGGTGTTCGCGGGCGCGAGCAGGGCGACCCAGCTGTCGCGGTCCTGCTGCTGGAAGGCCTCGCTGAAGGCCGCGCGGATCTCGTCCTGGCGCGCGTCGTCCTGCTGGAACGGGATCCAGCGCTCGAGGCCGAGGGCCTTGCAGAGGTTGGCAAAGAAGTGCGGCTCGATTGCGCCGACCGCGAGCCATTTTCCATCGCGTGTAGCATAACAATCGTAGCAGGCGTAGCGGCCGGTCAGGATGTTGCTTCCCGGTCCGGGCAGGGTGCCTAGCGCGAGATACTCGTCGACGTGTTGCGACATCAGTGCGAGCATGCCATCGGCCACGCAGACGTCGAGTTGGCGCCCGCGCCCGCTGCGCTCGCGCTCGACCAGTGCCGCGAGGATCGACGCCACCGCGTGGAGCCCGCCGGCCGCGCTGTCGGCCACGGAGGCACCCGGGATCGGCGGGCCGCCGTCCGCGCGCGGCGTGCTGCAGTGCAGGAAGCCGCCGACGCCGAGATAGTTGATGTCGTGGCCGGCCCATTGCGAATAGGGGCCGCTCTGGCCGTAGCCGGAGGTGGAGCAGTAGACGAGTCGCGGGTTGCGCGCAGACAGCGTCGCATAGCCGACCCCGATGCGGTCGGCGACGCCCGGCCGGAAGCTCTCGATCACGACGTCGGCGCGCGCGGCCAGCGCGCAGAAGGCCTCGAGACCCTCCGGGTGCTTCAGGTCGAGGCGCAGGCGCGAAAGGCCGCGGCCGGCGCCGTAGCTGTAGAAGGGCGGGTCGATCAGCGCGCCCGCGCGGCTCGCGGTCGGTCCGACCTTCACCACGCGCGCGCCGTAGTCGGCCAGCCAGCGCGAGGCCCGCGACGCCGGGCCCACGCTGGACAGATCCAGGACCGTGATCCCCGCGAGCATCAGAAGTTCTTGGGCAGCCCGAGCTTGCGCCGCGCGATGATGTTCTTCTGGATCTCCGAGGCGCCGCCGCCGATGGTGTCGATCACGGTGTAGCGATACGTGCTCTCGGCGCGGCCCTGGAGCGGCGCATCGGGTGTGCGCACGCGCAGCTGGGCCTCGCTGCCGCCGATGTCCATCGACGCGTTCGCGAGCTTCTTCGAGAATCCGGTCGCAAACAGCTTGTACTCGGAGGCCTCGTTCGTCGGCGGCTTGCCGGCCTTCGCACGGCTGGCGGCATCGACGAAGCGCAGGCCGAGCACGCGAGAGACCTCGGCCTCCGTCGCGAGGTGGGCAATCTGGGCGCGCAGCTCGGGATCCTCGCGCAGTGGCTCGCCATCGCGCTTCGCGGTCTTCAGGTAGTCGATCAGCAGCTCGAGGCGCTGCAGCATCGGCGAGAACGTGAACATCGTGAAGCGCTCGAGGTCGAGCGCTTCCGAGATGTAGGTGAAGCCCGCTCCGAGCTGGCCGACGCGATAGTCGTCGTGGATCCAGACGTCGTTGAAGAAGACCTGATTCGTGATTTCGTCGCCGATCGTCGGCAATCCCTGGACTTCGATCCCGGGATGCTTCATCGGAATCAGGAACAGCGTGATGCCGTCGTGCTTCTTGGTCTGGTCCGTGCGCGCGCCGACCCAGTACCAGTCTGCGAAGTGGGCCGAGGTGGTCCACATCTTCTGGCCATTCAGTCGCCAGCCGAGACCGTCGCGCTCGGCTCGCAGCTGCATGTTCGCCGCGTCCGAGCCGGCCTGCGGCTCGCTGTAGCCGACCGCGAACTCGATCTCGGCGTTCAGGATCTTCGGCAGGAATTCCCGCTTCAGCTTGTCGCTGCCGTGGCGAATCAGCGTCTTGCCGATGATGCCGACGCCCTTGCCGATCTGGGGGCCGCCGTAGTAGGCGAGGCGCTCGTTCAGGAGATATTCGTAGACGCCCTTGCCATCCTGGCCCCCGTACTCGACCGGCCAGGTGATGCCGAGCCACTTCCTTTCGGCGAGCTTGCGCATGAACGCGCGGCGCTTCGGTGTGTCGACGATCTGCGCCATGTTCTCGCGCGTCACATCGAAGACTTCTGGATCCCAATGCTCGTGGATGAAGCGGTCGACTTCCGCGAGGAAGGCGTTCTCCTCGGCGCTGAATTCGAAGTCCACGTTTTCCTCCCGGCGCGGGGGCCCTGGGACAGGTGGATTCTGCTTGGAATCTCGGACACCTGGGTCACCCCGGCGCCCATTTCTGCGGCGCCTCACCCTAGCACAGCCGGGGATCGGAATAGAGGCGCGCGGTGCGGGAACGCCGGATCGAAGGGATCTCGGCGGGAGGCCAGGACTCCTGGCCTGCGCAGGCAGGGGCAGGCGAACCTGGCTCCGCAGCTACGCCGCTGCTGCGGAGCCGGCGACCGGCAGCTCGTGCGGCAGTCGGACGCGGAATTGGCAGCCGCTGCCGGGGCGGCTCTCGACCTCGATCATCCCGCCGTGCGCGCGGGCGATCTCCTGGGCCAGCGGGAGGCCGATCCCGAGACCGGCGCCGCGGGGTGTTTCACCGCGGTAGAAGCGCTCGAAGATGCGGCCCTGAGACTCGCTCGGAATCCCGGCCCCGGAATCCAGGACCGAGACGACGAAGTGGTCGGCGTGGCTCTCGACGCCGAGGCGCACCGCGCCGCCCGCGTCCGAGTACTTGAGCGCGTTGTCGACCAGGTTCGAGAAGAGCCGCGCGAGCCAGACGCGGTTGCCCGAGATCTCGCAGTGGCCCGGCCGCTGGAACTGGAGCTGGATCTGGCGCTCCTCGGCGATCGGCTCGAAGAACTCGACGACGCTAGCGATGAGCTCGGCGAGGTCGACCCGCTCGAGGGTTTCCGGCGTGAGTCCCGCTTCGGAGCTCGCGAGTCGCAGCACCGAGTCCACGCCCTCTGCGAGCAGCGTGAGGTCGCCCAGGGATTCCTCGAGCACGCGCTGGTACTCCTCGGGGGAGCGCTGCATTTCGAGCGTGACTTCGATCCGGGTGCGCACGACCGAGAGCGGAGTCCGCAGCTCGTGCGCCGCGTCTGCGGAGAACTCGCGGATCCGTTTCATGCTCCCGCGGATCCGCGCGAGCATTTCGTTCAGGGTCACGGCCAGGCCGTCGAGCTCGTCGCCCGAGCCGCGCACCGGGATCGATTCGCCGCTCGGAGACGCGCTGATGCGCCGCGCGGTCGCCGCAATCTCGGCGATCGGGCGCAGGCTCTGGCGCGCGAGCCAGGAGCCAGCGACGCCGATCGCGAGGATCAAGAGCGGAATCGAGAACAGGAACGAGTTGCGGATCTGCGCGGTGCTCTCGAGGTAGCGCTCGCCGTAGATCGAGACGCGCGTCGTGCCGCGGCCGTTCCGGGACAGCACTGCGAAGGTCGGGTAGGGCTCGCCGCGCTCGATCTCGTAGTACTGCAGCTCGCCGGCCTGCTTCGGCGGCCACTGGGACGGCGGGCCCTCGAAGGGCGCGCGGATGTCGCGCGGGAAGACCCGCTCCCCGGCGGTGTCCCAGAGATCGATCGCGAGGCGCAGATCCGGGTTCACGCCCGCAATCTGGAGCTCGAGCAAGGCTTCCAGCGCCAGCGGGTTCTCAGGCAGGCGCGTGATCGCCTTGCTGACCGCGATCGCGTGCCGCTCGAGCTCGGCCGCCGCCTCGCCGAGGATCTGGGATTCGATCTGCCGGTACAGGTGAAAGCTCAGGATTCCGATCAGCGCGGTGGTTGCGATCGAATAGCACAACGCCCAGCGCGCGCCGAGCGAGAGGCTCCGGCGCGCTGTCCGCGGCCGGGCACCCAGCGGTTGGGGCGCCCACGTCGGAAGCGCGGCAGCGATCGCCGCGTCGCTAGCCGGCACAGCGCAGTTCGGAGTCGACCGACTCCGAATCGGCTCGCAGCTCCATGATGAATCCCACTCCGCGCACGGTGTGGATCAGCTTGTCGGGGCGATCGCCGTCGACCTTCCTGCGCAGGTGGTTGATGTGGACGTTGATCAGGTTTGAATAGCACTCGAATCCATAACCCCAGATGGATTCGAGGATCATGTTGCGCGAGACGACCTGCCCGGGGCAACGCATCATGAAACGCAGGATCTCGAACTCGCGCGGCGTGAGCTTGATCTCGCGCTCGCCGCGCATCACGCGATGGCGCTTGCAGTCGAGCGACAGGTCGTCGATGACGAGGCGCATGAGCTGTCCCTCGCCGCTCGAGCGCCGCGCGATCGCGCGCACGCGCGCGACCAACTCGGCGAACGCGAAGGGCTTGGTCAGGTAGTCGTCGGCGCCGAGGTTGAGCCCGGTGATGCGGTCGCGCGGCTCCATGCGCGCGGAGAGGAAGATCACGGGCGTCTCGACGCCCTGCGTGCGCAGGCGGCGCAACAATTCGAAACCGTCGAAGCCGGGCAGCATCACGTCGAGCACGAGCAGGTCGTAGGGATCGGCCTGGGCGTGCTCGAGGCCCTTCGGGCCGGTCATCGCCACATCCACGTGGAAGCCCCGCTCGGCCATGCCCTTGCGGACGTACTCGCAGGCGGTCGGGTGGTCGTCGACGTAGAGAATCCGCATCCCGCTCTCCTCCGACGCGGCGAAATCCGCATCCACACTGTGTATGTCGCAAAGCGGGCTCGCGGGTGACGCAGGCGGCTTCCCCAGCCGGGTGTCTCGATCCGATCTCGAGCTGCAGGCAGCCGGCAGCCAGCCAGGCCAGAGGCCCGGCTCAGTGGCTCTTTTTCGAGTTCGGATGCGCGCTCGGGGCGGCGGCCCGGGACCCGAAAGGCTAGTAGCAGGGCGGCAGGCCGAGGCCGCGGCGCGCGATGATGTTCTTCTGCACCTCGGAGGTGCCGCCGCCGATCGTGTCGACCACCGTGTAGCGGTAGGAGCGCGCGAAGCGGCCGCCGACCGGCGCCGCGGCCGAGCGCGTCTCGAGGATTCCCTCGGAGCCCATCAGGTCGAGCGCCGCATTTGCGACGCGCTGGCCGAGCTCGTTCATGTAGAGCTTGTACTGCGACGCCTCCACGGTCGGAACGCGATCCACCAGCGCCTCGCTGATCACGCGGCGCTGGAGCAGCCGCGCGACCTCGAGCTGCGTCGCGATGCGGGCGGCCGTGCGGCGCGCGTGCGCGTCCTCGCGCAGCGGGGCGCCGTCGCGCCGCGCCACTCGCAGCCAGTCGAGCAGGGCCTCGACCTTCTTCTCGAGCGGGCCGATCGGCATCATCGCGAAGCGCTCGAGATCGAGCGCCTCGCAGATGTAGGTCCAGCCCTTGTTCAGCTCTCCAACGACGTAGTCGTCGGAGACGAAGACGTCGTCGAAGAAGACCTCGTTCGTGCGCTCCTCGCCGATCGTCCAGGTCGCAGAGAGGGTCAGGCCCGGGGTGTCCATGCGCAGCAGGAACAGCGTGATGCCGCCGTGCTTGCTCGCGGAGCTGGTGCGCGCGCCGAGCCAATACCAATCCGCGAAGTGCGCCGAGGTGGTCCAGATCTTCTTGCCGGAGAGCTTCCAGCCGCCCGGAACTTTTTCGGCCTTGAGCGCCATCGCAGCGGCGTCGGAGCCGGCCTGGGGCTCGCTGTAACCGATTGCGAACTCGATCTCTCCGCGGATGATCTTGGGCAGGAATTCCGCCTTGAGCTTCTCGCTGCCGTGCCGGATCAGGGTCTTGCCGACGATTCCGACCCCTTTGCCCGGCTGCGGCGCGCCGCAGCGCGCGAGCGCCTCGGTCAACACGAAGTCGTAGATGCCGCTTCGCTCGGCGCCCCCGTACTGCGCCGGCCACGACATGCCGAGCCAGCCGCGCAGGGAGAGCTTGCGCATGAACGCGCGCTTCGCCGGCGTGTCGACCGTCTGCGAGAGCTGCTCGGGGTTGCGGTCCATGACCGCATCGCTGCGCTCGGCCGCGAGAAAGGCCTCGACCTCGCGCTCGAAGGCCTGCTCCTCGGGACTGAGTTCGAAGTCCAAACCGCCGCCCCCCAGCGCCGCGCGGATGCGGCAGCGCGCAGGCTACCAGCAGCCGCGGACCGCTGCCGCGCTGCACTTGGAGCGCGCCCGCACTCGCGAGTATGATGCGCGCGTGACGAAGAACCGACTCCTCGACGGAATTCGCGTGGTGGATCTCGCGGGCGAGCCCGCGGCGATGGCGGGGCGCATCCTCGCCGACCTCGGCGCGGAGGTACTGCGCGCCGAGCCGCCGCAGGGCGATCCGCTGCGCGCGGCGCTTCCCTTCGCGGGCCCGCGCCGCGATCCGGATGCCTCGCTGCGCTTCGCCGCGTGGAACGCGGGCAAGCGTGGGCTGGCCTGTGCAGCGGACGATCCGCGCCTGGACGTCGCGCTCGCAGGCGCTCACGTGGTGATCGACACCCCGGGCTGGCCCGGCGTCCACCAGCTCGATCCGGCGCGCGCCCCGCAGGCCGTCTGGGTGCGCGTCACGCCCTTCGGGCTCGCGGGGCCGCGCGCGCAGTGGCGCGCGAGCGATCTCGGCGTGATGGCAGCGTCCGGCAACATGTACTGCACCGGCTTCGCGGATCGCGCGCCCGTCCGCTGCACCGAGCCCACCGGTTATGCGCACACCGGGCCGGAGGCCGTGTTCGCGGCGCTCACGGCGCTCGCCTCGGGCCGGCCCCAGATCGTCGACCTCTCGATGCAGGAGACGGTCATGGTCGCGAACATGGGCGGCGCAATCAGCTTCCCGAAGACCGGGGAGCGCGGCCGCCGCGGCGGAGCGAATGTCGGTAAGAGCCGCGAGATCTGGCGCTGCAAGGACGGCTACGTCTCCTTCGGCCTCCGCGGCGGCGCGGCGCGCGTGCCGACGCTCCAGCTGATGACGAAGCTGCTGCTCGCGGACGGCCTCGCCACGCCGGCCTGGACCGAGCGCGACTGGAGAACATTCAATCCGAACGCGACGAGCGACGCCGAGTTCCGAGCGCTCGAAGAACCGCTCGAGCGTTATTTTTTGCGCCACGGGATGGGGGAGCTCTTCGAGATCGCCTGTGAGACGAACATGATGCTCGCGTCGGCAAACTCGCCGGTGGAGATGGTCCAGAGTCGCCAGCTCGCGAGTCGCTCCTTCTTCGGCCCGCTGGGCGAGCTGAAGGGCTTTCCGAAGCGCTTCGCGCTCGTGAGCAGCCCCTCCGATGAGGTCGCTCCGCTGGATGCGCGAGCGCTGGCTCCGAACCTCGAGGCTGCGCGCGGCGCGCCTGCGCCAGATTGGAAGCCGCTGGCTTCGCCGCGCTCGTCGCAGCGCGGTGCCTGGGAGGGCGCCAGGATCGTCGAGTTCGGCTCCGGCGCGGCCGGCCCGATCGCGACGCGTTATTTCGCCGAGCACGGCGCGACCGTCGTCAAGATCGAGTCCCGTTCGCGGCCGGACTTCCTGCGCGCCTACGCGCTCGGCCCGAGCAACCCGCACGGCCTCGAGGGCTCGGCGCTCTTCAACGCGCTGAACGTCGCCAAGCGCAGCATCACGCTGAACCTGAAGCACGCGGAAGGCGTCGCGCTCGCGAAGCGCCTGATGTTCTGGGCGGACGGCGTGCTCGAGAACTTCGCGCCGAAGGCGATGCGCGGCTTCGGCCTCGACTACGAGACGCTCGCGCAGCAGCACCCCGAGCTCGTGATGGTGTCTTCGTGCCTGAACGGCCAGACGGGTCCGCACAAGGACTACCCGGGCTTCGGTGGGCAGGGTTCGGCGCTCTCGGGCATGAACTTCCTCACCGGCTGGGCCGATCGCGAGCCGCTCGGACCCCACGGCACGATCACCGATTCGCTCTCGCCGCGCTTCGGGGCGACCGCGCTCGCGGCCGGAATCCTGTATCGCCGGCGCACGGGCAAGGGCGTGCACCTCGACGTGTCGCAGGTCGAAACCGCGCTCTACACGCTCGCGCCGTGGCTGCTCGACTACACCGTCAACGGACACATCGAGATGCGCATGGGCAATCGCTCGCTGCGCGCGGCGCCGCACGGCGCCTTTGCTTGTCAGGGGGCGGATCGCTGGGTGGCGATCGCGGTCGGGAGCGACGCGGAGTGGGCGCGCCTCGCCGAGATCGCGGGCTCGCGCGACGCTTCGCTGGCGACGCAGGCCGCGCGCCTCGCGCGCGTCGACGAGGTGGAGGCGATCGTCAGCGCCTACACACGCGAGCGCAGCCGCGAGGAGGTCTGTGACGAGCTCCAGGCCGCCGGCATCGAGGCGGTGCCGGTGGAAGATTTCGGCGATCAGCACGCCGACCCGCAGCTCGCGTTCCGCGCGCACTTTGCGCGGCTCGATCACCCGGTGCTCGGGCAGATATGCTACGAGCGCAACGGCTTCCGCCTCTCGGACGCCGAGAGCGGCTATCCCGCTGCCACGCCGCTTCTCGGCCAACACAGCGATTTCGTGTTGCGCGAGCTGCTCGGCCTTCCGGCTGTCGAATGCGAGCGCCTGGTTGCCTGCGGCGCCGTCGAGACCGGGTGAACCAGCCGGCAGCCGCAGCGCGCGGGCCGCTGCGCGTCGGAGAGGTGCGCGGCGCCGAACGCGAGCGGCACGGCAAGCCGCTCGCGGGGCTCCGCGTGCTCGCGATCGAGCAGATGCAGGCGCTCCCCTACGCGACGCAGTTGCTCGCGCAGCTCGGCGCCGACGTCGTGAAGGTCGAGCATCCGACCCGCGGCGACTCCGCGCGTTACTCGCGCCCGCAGATCCCGGATCTCGACGGGACGCCGACCGGCGCGACCTACCTGCGCAACAACCTGAACAAGCGCAGCATCGGCATCGACCTGAAGCACCCGCGCGGCCGCGAGCTCGTGCTGCGCCTCGCGCCTCACTTCGACGCGCTCGCCGAGAACTTCCAGGCCGGCGGGATGGCTGCGCTGCGTCTCGGCTATGCGGAGCTCGCCGCCGTGGCGCCGCGGCTGATCTATCTCTCGCTCTCGGGCTTCGGCAACCGCGGCGCGAGCCCCTATCAGGGCTGGCCCGCGTATGCGCCCGTGGCCGAGGCAATGGCCGGCCTCTACGAGCCGACGCGCCGGCCGGGAGAGCCGCCGCCGGTCGTCGTGGCCGGAGCGCTCGGCGACAACGGCACCGCGCTCTTCGCCGTGATCGGTCTGCTGACGGCCGTGATCCAGCGCGCGCGCAGCGGCCTGGGCCAGCACGTCGACATCGCGATGTACGACTCGATGCTCGCGCTGACCGACATGGTCCCCTTCATGTGGTCCGTCGGCGAGCCGATCCACGCGGCCACGGCCGGGCGCACCGGTGTCGTCGCGGCCTTCGCCGCGCGCGATGGGCACTTCGTCGTCGCGGTCTTCCGCGAGCACCAGTTCGAGGCCCTGTGCCGCGAAATCGGGCACCCCGAGTGGCCCGCCGATCCGCGCTTTGCGACCCGCGAACTCTGGGCCGAGAATCGCGAAGAGCTGATCCGGCCCGCGATCGAGGCCTGGGCGCGCGAGAAGAGCAAGCTCGAGGCCTCGCACGCGCTCTGCAACCTCGGCATTCCCGCCGGGCCCAGCAACTTCGCGCAGGACATCGCCGCCGACCCGCACGTGGCGCTGCGCAACATGCTGATCGAGATCGAGCGGCCGGACTCGCCGCGGCCGATGCTGCTGGTCGGAAACCCGGTCAAGCTCTCCGGTTCCGCTGACGGGCCGGTCGCGCGCTTCCCGCGCATCGGCGAACACACGGGCGCGGTGCTCTCCGAGCTGCTGCAGCTGCCCGCAAACGAGCTCACCGAGCTGCGCGAGCTCGGAGTGATCTCGCGCTAGGGAGCGACTCGCTTGGCTCCCCGTCGTTGGGGGTCGACCGCTCGCGCGATTCTACGCCCGGGCCGGAAGCGACATGTCGAGCCTCGAGTGCAAAGTAGAAGTGCCGCATGCAGCATGCCGACCACATTGGAGCGGAGAGGGGCGTGAAAGCTGATCGGGACGTGGTGGTGAAGACGAACGCGAGCGATCGACCCGTATGAGACGTGCTGCGCGTCCAGCACCGCCAGGAAGCTGCGGCGCGCCTGCCCGTCGTCGACCTGCGTGAGGAGCCATCCCCGCTCGTCGGCCGTGTCCCGCCGGTCGGTTCCCCGCGGGATTCTTTCCTTCATCAGCCGTCGATTGGCCGCTCATGCGTCCAACGCGCCTGCGCGGGGCATGGAATGCGATCTCGAGACTCGGAGCGCACCGTTTTCGTCCACGGGTCGACACGGAGCGAGTAGAGAAACCCCCTCATTCGGGGAGCGAGAAATCGAGGAAGTCGAGGAAGCAGCGCGCTCGGAGTCCGGGCCACGTTCCGCTTTGGATGCACCCAACGATGTGCACCGCTTCATGACCCAATCGTCACGGATCTGTCACGTCTGGCCACGAAGATCTGGACGACACATGGGATGCAACCGGGCGGCGGAATCGTGATGACCTCTCTACAAGCGGAAGATCTCGCCGGGGATCTGCGACCCGTCTCGCCCTGGTGGACAACGCAGGATGCTTCCCGAAGCGCGCAATGGAGGAGCACGACCCTCGCGCACTCGATCGACGAGCTGGTGATGCAGGTCGTGCGCCGGGTGTCCGCCGGTCGCCACTGGGTTGCGTCGGGGCTGATTCCCTGGTGGCGCACTCGACGGGGCTTCGAGGCGGCGATCGCGCGGCGGCGGGGAGCTTCCATCGAGGACGCGAGGCAACAGGACTTCGTCACGCACTTCTTGGGGTCGCGCTTCGTGCTGACCGCCGCCGGGCCCTTCGCGCCGCCCGCCGGCGCAGCGCTGTGCGACGTGCGCGAGGCTCCCATTCGCATCGCGGATTACTGGGTGACGGCCTGGTGTCATCTCGGACGCTGGCGCGCGGGTGCATCCCTCGACCGCGGCGCGGCACAGCGGCTGGGCGTCAGCCGATCTTTTGCGGGGATCCGGTCGCCAGGGAAGTGACGGCGAGACGCTTCCGCTCGCCCATTCAGCAGGCGGGATACCGACGTCCGATCGCCAATCCGAATTGACGCCGGCGCAGCCTGCCGAGAGCCGCAACTCCTAGCCGTCTAGCGGCGCGCGCTCGGGCGGCGCACTCTGTTCTCTCGACCGAGAGAGGAGTGACGTCATGCCGGTTCGAGTGGAGCGGACGGACGCCACGCTTGGAGCCGTCGTCAGCGGCGCCCGCCTCGCGCAGCTGAGCGGCGCCGAGTGGCGCGCGATCGAAGCGGCATTTCACGCGCACGGCGTTCTCGTATTCCCAGACCAGCACTTGAACCGCGAGCAGCAGACGGCGTTCGGCCTGTGCTTCGGCGCACTCGATTCGCTGGTCGCGAAGACCGGCACGATTCCGATCAGCAATCTGCGCCTGGACGGAAGCGTGCGCGATGCGGCGGATCCCGTGCTGGGAATTCTGCGCGGCAACGAGGGCTGGCACACCGACAGCTCCTACATGCCGCTCGCTGCGAGGGCGTCGATTCTCTCCGCCGAGGTACCGACAGCACGTGGCGGCGAGACCGAGTGGGCCGACATGCGCGCCGCCTACGATGCGCTCGACCAGGATGCGCGCGGCCGCATCGAGAGCCTCGCGGCGTATCACTCCATCGTCTACTCGCAGGCGAAGATCGGCGAACGGGCGAGCAGCGCGCTCGCTTACGGGTCCGAGGGCCACGCCCCGCCGCTGCGCCCGCTCGTGAAGCGCCACCCGATCACAGGCCGCCGGTCGTTGTTCATCGGTCGCCACGCATACGGGATCCCGGGCCTCGCCGAGGACGAGTCCGAGCGCCTACTGGACGAGCTGCTCGCGTTTGCGTGCCAACCACCGCGCACCTTCGAGCATCGCTGGCAGGCGGGCGACGTTGCCATCTGGGACAACCGCTGCGTGCTCCACCGCGCGCGCCCCTTCGATCCATCGCAACCTCGCGTGATGCACCACACGCGCATCGCCGGCGACCCGGCGACCGAGTGCGGGATCGCGCTGCACGTGGCTTCGTAACGATCAGCTTCCGAGCGCGCACCAGCGCTCCTGCAGCCCGAGCCCGCCCACCCGATACGCGAGGCAGTCGTGATCGATCAGATCCGCGCGCACGCGGTTCCTGGCCGCGCGGGCGAGCTCCGCGGGCCCGCCGGTCGGTTCCCAGCGGGAGTTGCCAGAATGCAAGGGATCGGCCGCTGATGAGTTCTACGCGCCGCTGAAATCGTGCGCCCGGCTGCAACTCAGCCGGTATCGGGGTCAGCGCGGTTCGACTGCGTCGCCCGGCGCAGGCTCCAGCACCGCGAAGTGCAGGCTCCGGAGCGCCAGCGGGGAGCCGGGATCGGCGGGGGTGATGGCGAGATCGAAGACCTCGGCCCGTTCGAGCTCGATCCGCAGCGGAAGGCGGCCGGAAAAACGCGGCAGCGCGTCGGGCGGGAACGTCGAAATGCGCAGCGCGGCCTGCGCCGCTGCGCCGTTGCCCCGCGCGCGCAGCTCGAAGCGCCCGGCCGGCAGCGAGAAGCGCCGCAGCGCCGCGCGCTCGCCAGCCGGGACACTCACTTCGAGTCCGCCCTCGGGCGAGAGTTCGGCGGGCGCGCTGCGTCGCGCGCTCAGGAACCACGCCGGCAACTCGATCTCCTCGCGGCTGCGCCTGACTCCGATGCGCCCGCCTTCGAGGCGCGCCCAGAGCCGCGTCTCGAAGACGTGCGGATCGCGACCGCGCAGGTGCACGAGCCGGTACTGCTCGCGGAAGCGCGGCTGGGTCGCGAGCTCGATGCCGCTGCGGAAGCAGGGCTGCGCGCGGCCCGCAGGCCGACAGAAGAGCACCAGATCGGGCTCGCGCGCGAGCACGTAGGCGCCGTTTCCGAGCTCGTGCCCGAGCCAGCCTCGTCCGAGATCCGCGGGCGGCTGCGCCGCGAGCGTGCGGTCGGTGAGGCCCAACATGTCGAGCGCGGGCAATGCGGAGTAGAAGGGGACTGCGCCGGCGGGGTCGACCGCGAGCAGGGGCTGCGCCTCCGCGAACGCGCGCCCGAGCAGCCGGCCGACGACCTCGGCATCGCGCGTCCAGGTGTCGCGCAGCACGCGCTGATTCTCGGCCGCGCGCAGCTGCAGCACGGCGAGCAGGACGAGACCGGCGGCCGCAGCCAGCGCCGCACGGCGGCCTCCACGCGCGCTCGCCTCGGCGGCGGCGCGGAGCCCCTCCGACAGCAGAAACGCGAGCAGCACGACGGCGGGCGCCAGGTGGCGATAGGCCGGAAATCCATCGCCGCCGATCACTGCGACGTACGCGCACCAGAGCGCTGCGGGCGTGAGCAGCAGCGCGGCTGCAGTTTCGCGCGCGCTGCGGCGGAGTGCGAGGGGCCAGAGCGCGAGCGCGGGGAGTGCCAGGCCCGCGTGCGCCGCGAGCCCGGCTGCGACGTAGCGCGCGCCCTGCTGCA
Organism: uncultured Spirochaetales bacterium; assembly: GCA_964437835.1. GTDB lineage: Bacteria > Myxococcota_A > UBA9160 > UBA9160 > SMWR01 > CAYTJA01. The sequence goes on along the minus strand of CAYTJA010000031.1, from coordinate 5,360 downwards.
TGCGCGCGAGCGAGAAGCTGAGCTTCGCGGTAGCCGTGTTTGGCCAGAGCTCGCCGTAGTAGCCGAGCCGGAAGGCCTGCTGGAGCAGCACTGCGAGTGCCGGGAGCCAGAGCCAGCGAGCGGCTTCGTGCAGTGCCTCGCGCCGGAAGCGCGCCGCGCCGAGCAGCCCCGCGGCGAAGCCAGCAGCGAAGAGCGCGCCGTCCGGACGCGCCCAGCAGAGCAGCGCGAGCGGCACCCCGACCCACGCGCCGCCACCCACGCGAGGCGCTGCCTGCGCGCCGCGGAGGTGCCTCGCGCGCGGCAGCGCGAGCGCCGCGGCCCAGGCGACGAGCGCGGCGACGAGGGGCGCCTCGAGCCCGCCCGGGATCCACGCAGCCAGCGAGGCCGAGCCCGCGAGGCCGAATGCGGGCAGCAGCGCGGGGCCGAGCTCGGCTGGCGCGGCGCTCCGCGGCCGCGCATGAACGACTAACAAAATGACCGCTGCGGCGCCGCAGAGCGCCCCGAGCGCGCGCGCGGCGTCCGGCAGCTCGAAGCCCAGCGCTCCGCCGGCCGCGCAGAGCAAGGTCCAGAGCAGGTTCGAGTAGCCCTCGACGGCCTCGCCATCGGTCCAGGTGAGGCCGCGGCCGGCGAGCAGTCGCTGTGCGTAGCGCAGCGAGATGAATGCGTCGTCCGCGAAGTGGAGGCGGTAGCGCCAGGCGTGGGCGAAGAGCAGCGCGACCGCAGCGGCAGCGACGCCGGCGACCGGAAGCCAGGGCGCGCTGGCCCCGGCTGCGCCCCGGCTCCCTGTGCGCTGCTGCATCGCGGCCAGTCTATCGATCCCCGTCGCGCGCGCGGATTTTTCGCTTGCGCGCGGGGCGCGCGGGACCCGATGCTGCGCGCTCGAAGCACGCACGGGGGTTGCGCGGTGCCACGGCGTCTCGAGATGTACGCGATCCGCGGCACGCGCCACTTCCACGACCCCACCTCGTGTTCGCCGCTGTGCTGAGTGCAGGGCCACACCGCAGAGGAAGAACGCCGATGTCCGTCCGCCCCGCCCCCGCCCACATGTTGCAGGAGCTCTGGGACCGCGAGCAGATTCGCGAGCTCAAGTACAAGAACCTGCGTCACCTCGATCTCAAGCAGTGGGACCAGATGGCCGCGACCTTCGCGCCCGACGCCAGCACGAGCTGGTGCGACGGCACGATCCGGCTCTCCGGCCGTGAGGCGATCATGGCCTTCCTGAAGGGCACGGACTTCGCGAAGGGCGATCTCGTCACGCACGTGCACCAGTGCGCGGCGATGGAGATCGAGTTCCTCGGACCGGAGCGCGCGAAGACGGTCTCGCGCCTCTACAACCCGATGCACAACCGCGAAGCCGACAACCGCTACCTGCTGCTGGCCTTCTATCACGACGAATTCGAGCGCCGTGACGGCGAGTGGCAGATCACTCACTCGGGCCACGAGTATCTGTTCGAGGAAGTGCACGACTGGCGCGATGTCCCGAGCCATCGCGTACTCTCGCGGCACGCGTTCTAGCGGATCACAGCGTGGCGAGATAGCGGAGCGAGTCGCGGATCGACTCCTCGTAGCCGAGCTTCTCGACCGCGGGGCCGAGGAATTCGAGCTCGTAGCAGCCGGCATAGCCCGCCGCTTCGAAGGCGCGCAGGATCGGCCGCAGCGGAATCACGCCGTGGCCCAGTGCCGCGCGCTCCGGAGTCGTGCGCGTGCCTTCCGGGAAGTCGTTCACCTGCACCAGGCCGATCTGGCGCCAGCGGTCGCGGATGTCCTCGTAGAGGAAGCGCTCGACCCAGGCGTTGTTGAGCTCGCAGCAAACGGCGAAGTGCGGCGAGGCGAGCTGTTCCGCGAGGTCGAGCGCGTCGTGCAGGCTGTGCACGTAGCCGAGGTCGACGCGCAGCGGGCTGTTGTGCTCGAAGACGAGCACGACGCCAGCGCGCTCGGCGACCGGCAGCAGCTGGTCGAGGAGTGCTAGGAATGCGGTTTCTGACTCCGCATAGCGGCGGCCGCGGCCTCCGCCCGAGAGCAGCGTGACGGTCGGGGAGCCGAGCTCCGCAGCTTCCCGGATCTCGCGCGCAGCGACCTCGAGCTCGGCCTTCCAGCGCTCGCGCTCGTGCAGCGAGAAGATCCCGATCGAGCCGTAGCCCGCGACGGGTAGTCGGGCGTCGCGCAGCAATTGCTTCGCGCGCGCGAGGCCGATCGGCGCGAGCTTGCTGCGCAGCACCGCGATCGCGGGCACACCGAGCTCCGCGTAGCGGCGCACATCCTCTTCGAAGCTCCACGACGCGGAGCAGACCTGGCTGACGGAGATGCGCATACGATCCCCTCGTCCTGGTGACCTTCGTTCGCCTGCGGCTCACTGCGCGGGGCAAGGCTCCTTGCGGATTGACTCCGTTCGCCTTTGGCTCACTGCGCGGGGCAAGGCCCCTTGCGGATGAGCGTGGTTCGCCGTTGGCTCACTGCGCGGGGCCAGACCCTAGCCGCCTGCTCCGACCGCGCCCGCCGCGCCACAAGCGAGAACTTCGCGGCCGAGCGCGATGACGCGGGTGTTGCGGGCTGCGAGCTCTACGAGGTACGCGCAGCGCTCGCTGGGAGACGCGAAGCGAGGGTCGCCGCCGATCTCGTCGACGATGCGCCGCAGGGAGGTCTCCTCGGCCGACATCCGGATCCCGCCGCCCGCGGGTGTGTCGAGCACCAGCAGCCGCGGCGTTTCGGGCGTGCGCTCGTCCCAGGCCGTCCAGGCGGGCAGCCGGCCGTCGCGGCCGCGGCTCGGGTCGCCGCTCTGCGCGAACGCGGTCCAGTACGAGGTCATCGCGCCGGCCAGCGCCTCGCGTCCCGGCAGGCTCTCCTCTTCGACCAGGAAGCCCAGGTTCGCGGCGCCGCGCTCGAAGCCGCCGAACACGAAGCCGAGGTCGAGGCCGTGTGCGGCGCCGAGCATGTGCGGCAGGTCCGTGCCGGCCGGCGTCGCGAGTTCGTCCCAGTCGAAGCGATAGGTGTAGACGCGCGACTCGCCGGAGGCGCGCATCGCGCGCGCGAGCTCGTCGACGGCAGAGGCTTTCCAGAGCCGGCTGCCGTAGGCCGTATCGCGCTCGAAGCGCGGCGCATCCTTGAGACGCGGCAGCGCGCCGAACCAGAAGCGCGTGTAGCGGCGGTCCATCAGCGAGAACAGCCGCGTCTCGTCGCGATTGCTGCCGAGGATCACCGGCACGCGGTTCCACTCGCCGCGTGCGATCGCCGAGGCGGGCTCTTCCGCGGGCAGCACCGCGCCGTCGCGGAAGGGCTTCGGCATCGCATACAGACCGAAGCCATCGTTTCCCGCGTACACGCCGATCAGCGCCTCGGGAGAGACGCTGCGCAGGTACGCGGCGCTGCGGGCCGCATCCCAGCCGGCGGCGAGGGCGCGCGCGGCCGCGGCGTCGGGGGCGCTGCCGTCCGCGACGAGCAGCGCCGCGAGTACCTCGGCCGAGCTCTTCGCGTGCCCCGGCTCACTCGGATCGTCGGCGTAGTGCTCCGCCTGTCCGGGCGTGAAGCTCTGGATGCCGCCGCTCTGCACGATCGCACGCTGGAAGAGGCCGCGCGCGGGCGGCGCGATCAGCAGCGAGATCACGTTCGCGCCACCCGCGGACTCGCCGAAGATCGTGACGTTGTCGGGGTCTCCGCCGAACGCCGCGATGTTGTCGCGCACCCATTCGAGTGCGAGGACGTGGTCCAGGTTCGCGAAGTTTCCGGACTGCTCGCGCGCGTCCTCGCTCTCCGCGCGCAGTGCAGCGTGACGGAACCAGCCGAGCGGTCCGAGGCGATAGTGGAGGCTCACGAGCACGACGCCGCGCTGCGCCGCGAGCAGGCTGCCGTCGTAGCTGCTGGCTTCGCCTAGCGTGTTTCCGCCGCCGTGGATCCAGAGCATTACTGGCGCGCGCGCCGCTCCGGTCGGCAGCTCGCCCAGCGCGAAGGGCGGCGCGTAGACGTCGAGCGTGAGGCAGTCCTCGCGGCCGCGCAGCTCGCCGCGCTTGCCGCCAGCGATTCCGGGCACGAGCTGGGGGCAGGGACTCCCGAACGCGAGCGCGTCACGAGTGCCGGCCCACGCGGCGGCGCGCCGCGGCGCGCGCCAGCGCAGCGCGCCGACCGGCGCTTCGGCGTACGGAATTCCGCGCCAGAGGTGCGCACCGGTGCCTGCGTCGATTCCTCCGACGATCTCCCCGGCCGGCAGCGCGCGGCGCGTCTCGGGCGCGGCCACGAGCGGCGCGCGCGGGACCTCGACTGGCTGCCGGCAGCCCAGCGCGCCGAGCGCGAGGCACAGCGCTGCGCCGAGCAGAGAAGCGCGGGAGTTGCGGCGCAGGGTTTCGAACAATGGGATTCTCCTGTGCGGGTGCAGTATAAGCAGCTGCGGCTCGCGAGCGGCGCGCGACTCGCTGGCTCGAAGCTCGAAAAACTGGAGGGACGCATGACGCAGGTGATGCAGGGCATCCGCGTGGTCGAGGTGGCCCAGTGGTGGTTCGTGCCCGCGGCGGCCGCCGTGCTCGCGGACTGGGGCGCGGAGATCATCAAGGTCGAGCACCCGGTCTCGGGCGATCCGATGCGCGGGCTCGTGAGCTCGGGCATGGTGGTCGGTGATGTCGGTGTGAACTTCATGGTCGAGCAGAGCAACCGCGGCAAGCGCAGTGTCGGCATCGACCTCGCGAAGCCCGGCGGCCACGAGCTGCTGATGAGGCTCGTCGAGGGCGCCGACGTGTTCCTCACCAGCTTCATGCCGGAGGCCCGCAAGCGGCTGCGAATCGAGGTCGAGGATGTGCGCGCGCGCAACCCGCGCATCGTCTACGCGCGCGGGCACGGGCACGGCTCGCGCGGGCCGGACATCCACAAGGGCGGTTACGACGCCGCCTCGTTCTGGTCGCGCGGCGGTATCGCGCATGCGCTGACCCCGGCCGGCGCGCCGGTCCCGGTGATGCAGCGCGCGGCGTTCGGAGACTCGACCGGCGCGATGACGATCGCAGGCGGCATCGCGGGCGCGCTGCTGCACCGCGAGCGCAGCGGTCAGGCGCCGATCGTCGATGTTTCGCTGCTCGGCACCGCGATGTGGATCCTCGCGCCGGACATCGTCGCCGGCGTGCTCACGGACAAGGAGATGCCGCGCGGAGACCGCAAGCACTCGCCGAATCCAATCGTGAACAGCTACAAGACCCGGGACGGTCGCTGGCTGCTCCTGAACATGTTGCAGCCGAGCCGCTTCTGGGCGGATCTGTGCCGGCACCTGGAGCGCCCGGACCTGATCGACGACCCGCGCTTCGTCGACGACGCCGCGCGCTACAAGAACTCCGAGGCCTGCGTCGGCGAGCTCGACGCGATCTTCGCGCAGCGCACGCTCGCAG
>CAYTJA010000030.1:0-7214 GCA_964437835.1 uncultured Spirochaetales bacterium | reverse complement strand
GGCACGCCCAGGTAGTCCGACTGCTCCTTCGTCATCACGGTCAGCTTGACCCCGAGCTTCGCCAGGTGAAGCCGCGCCACGCGCTCGTCGAGGTGCTTGGGCAGCGTGTACACCTTCTTCTCGTAGAGCGAGTGGTTCCCGAAGAGCTCGATCTGCGCCATGACCTGGTTCGTGAAGCTGTTGGACATCACAAAGCTCGGGTGACCCGTCGCGCAGCCCAGGTTCAGCAGCCTTCCCTCGGCGAGAACGATCACGGAGTGCCCGTCGGCGAACTTCCACTCGTCGACCTGCGGCTTGATGTTGATCCTCTTGATCCCCGCGAACTTCGCGAGCCCGGCCATGTCGATCTCGTTGTCGAAGTGGCCGATGTTCCCGACGATCGCCTTGTCCTTCATCCGCTGCATCTGCTCGGCAGTCAGGATCCCGTAGTTTCCGGTTGCGGTGATGAAGAGGTCCGCGGTCGAGACCACGTTCTCGACGGTGTTGACCTCGAAGCCCTCCATCGCGGCCTGCAGCGCGCAGATCGGGTCGATCTCGGTCACGATCACGCGGCAGCCCTGGCCGCGCAGCGCCTGCGCGCAGCCCTTGCCGACCTCTCCGAAGCCACACACGACGGCGACCTTTCCGCCTAGCATCACGTCGCTCGCGCGCATCAGGCCGTCCGGCAGCGAGTGCCGGCAGCCGTAGATGTTGTCGAACTTGCTCTTGGTCACCGAGTCGTTGACGTTGATCGCAGGGAACAGCAACGTGCCTTCCTTCGCCATCGTGTAGAGGCGGTGCACGCCCGTGGTCGTCTCCTCGGAGACGCCGCGCATGCGCGCGGCGAGGCGCCGCCAGTGCTCCGGGTCCTGCGCGAGCTGGCGGCGCAGCAGCCCCAGCACCACGCCCCATTCTTCGGAGTCGGCCTCCGGGTCGAAGGCCGGGATCGCGCCCGACTTCTCGAACTCGACGCCCTTGTGCAGGAGCAGCGTCGCGTCGCCGCCGTCATCGACGATCTGGTGCGGGCCTCCGCCGTCGGGCCACGCGAGCGCGAGCTCGGTGCACCACCAGTACTCCTCGAGCGACTCCCCCTTCCACGCGAAGACGGGTATGCCCTGCGGCTTCGAGGGGGTTCCCTTCGGCCCGACCACGGCCGCGGCCGCGGCCTCGTCCTGGGTCGAGAAGATGTTGCAGGAGACCCAGCGCACGTCCGCGCCGAGCTCCGTCAGCGTCTCGATCAGCACCGCGGTCTGCACGGTCATGTGCAGGCTGCCCATCACGCGCACGCCTGCGAGCGGCTTGCTCTTGCCGTGGCGGCGCCGCAGCGCCATCAGGCCCGGCATCTCGTGCTCGGCGAGTCGGATCTGCTTGCGGCCCGCTTCGGCCAACGCGAGGTCCTTGACCTTGAAGGGCGTGCGATCGTTCGGCGCAGTCGGCGGCATTGGGAGACTCCTTGCATCTGGGTATGCAGATGCAGTGTTGAATAGTGGCCGGCCCCTGTCAACGGGTGACGCCGGGTCCACTCCGAGGGCGGTCGCAGCGCCAGCGCGCTCGCCGGGGTAGGGTGGCCGGCCCGATGGTTCCGGTACTCGAAGTCCTGGTCCCGGTGTTCTCGATCGCCTGGCTCGGTTGGCTGCTCGCGCCCCGCCTGCAGCTCGATCTGCGCACGCTCTCGGAGCTCTCGATCGAGATTACCTCGCCCGCGCTGATCTTCAGCGTGCTGGCCGGGAGCCACCCCGAGCCCGGGCGCTGGCTCGCGCTCGCGGCTGGCACCCTCTGCGTCGCGGCTGGAACCGGGGCGGTGGGCGCGCTGTGGGCACGCGCCGCGGGCTGGGAAATGCGCGCGTTCCTGCTGCCGGTGATGTTCTGGAACTCCGGGAACATGGGGCTCCCGATGGCGCGTCTCGCGCTCGGCGCCGAGGGCCTCGAAGCCGCGGCGCTGGTCTACGTGACGATGGCGGCCCTGACCTCGAGCCTCGGGATCTGGATCGCGCAGGGAGGCGGCACGGCCTCGGCCTCGCTGCGCTCGCCGCTGCTCTGGGCGGGGCTGCTCGGGCTCGGCTCGGCGCTAGGCGGCTTCGAGCTGCCGCGGATGCTGCTCGAGCCGCTGCAGATCCTCGGCGGCGCGGCGATTCCGCTGATGCTGCTGAATCTCGGCATCCAGCTGCGCCGCCTCGTGCTCTCGGATCTTTCCGGCGCGGTGGTCGCCGTCACGCTGCGCATGGGCGGTGGCGTCGCGTGTGCCTGGGCCTTCGCGGAATTGGTCGGCCTGGGTCGCGTCGAGCGCGGCGCGTTCCTGCTGCAGGCCGTGATGCCGGCCGCCGTGATCAACGCCGTGATCGCGGAGCGCTACGGCGCCTCGACCGGAATCGTCGCGTCGGCGATCGTGCTCGGGACCCTCGTGAGTCCGCTCGCCGTGCCGCTGGTGCTGATCGCAATTCGCTAGGTGCCTCGCCCCGCGCAGAGAGCCGCAGGCGAACGGAGTAGATGCGCTAGCAGTTCAGCCGAGCTTCGTCGCGCGCAGCTTGCCGCGCCGCCCGGGCCCCGCGAGCAGCTCGAGTGCGATCCCCTCGCGCAGCCCCCAGTCGCAGCAGATCACCCTGGGAAGCTCGAGCTCCGTCAGTACGGTCGCCAGCACCGCGGCGCCGATCGGCAGCAGATCCGCGCGCCGCGAGCTGATGCCGCGCCGGCGCAGCCTCAGGCGGTGTGAGGCCCGCGCGAGGTCCACCGCGAGCTCGTCGAGCTGCGAGGCTTCGAGCTCGAGACCATTGAGTGCTGCATCCGTCAGTCGGCCGTGGGTCGCGAGCCGGGCCAGCGCGCGCACGCTGCCGCCGACGGCAACCGCCTGGACCGGCTTCCCGCCGAGGATGCGCGCGCGCAGGGGACGCACCAGGCGACTTACGCGCTCGCGAACGCGCTCGAGCTGGCGCAGCGGAATGCGGCCCTGGCGGTCCTCTTCGATCAGCTGGCCCTGCAGCCGTGCGACTCCCAGCGGGAGCGTCGATTCCCACTGGAGCTCTCGTGCGCAGCCGAGGGCGAACTCGAGGCTGCCGCCGCCGAGGTCCAGGCCGAGGGTGGTCTCGCTGCCGAGCGCGAGCCGCTCTCGGATCGCGCTGAAGATGATCCGGGCCTCTTCGCGCCCCGTGAGGATGCGGACCGGCACACCCAATGCGGCCGCGATGCCGTCGCAGAGCTCGGGACCGTTCTGCGCTTCGCGCAGCGCCGAAGTGCCGACAGCGATCAGCCGCTCGACCTTCTCGCGCTCGGCGTAGGCGCGCAACCGACTCGAGGCCACGATCGCGTTGCGGAAGACTGTGGTCGAGAAGCGCCGGCTCTGCGCGAGCTCGCTCCCGAGGCGCAGCATCTCGCGGGCGCGCGAGACGCGTCGCAGGCGCCCCCGGGGTGAAAGCTCCGCGATCAGCAGATGGAAGGACGTGCTGCCGAGGTCGAGCACGCCGATCCGGCTCGGACGGCCGCCCCGGAGCTTCTCGACGGATCGCGTTTTCGCGACTCGCGCCCCTCGCGGCCGCCCCGGAACGCGGCGGGCCGTGGAAGGACGCGCGCGCCGGAGCTGCCGGGCGCTTTGATCCTCGGCCACTCGGAAATTCCCCCCCGCGATCTGCCAGCGCCGTCTAGCTTTGCGCAGGCGGCGAAACAGCGCAAAAAGAAGCGGAAATCGTTCCGATTTCCGCTGCCCCATCGCGATCCTTCGGCAGCCTCGCGCCCGAGCTGGAGTGCGTCTCGAAACCTGGCAGCACGCCCGCGAGTCTGAAGGGATGCCAGCTCGTGTACACCGGGTGCGCGCCGTGCTCCATCAAAACGTCACGGGAGAGAGGAGGCAATCGGTTCCGGTGCGTATCGGAGTAGGCTATCCCGAAGCCATATCAGCTCGACCTGGCCGGAGCCTCCCCGGGAGTCCTTTCGCTTTGGACCGTCTGGACGCATTCGATCGCGCTCCGGTGGCCGCGCTTGCCGCGTCCGGCGCACACCCGAATGCGGTGCCGCGCTACTTCAACCGCGAGCTCTCGTGGCTGGAGTTCAACCGCCGCGTGTTGGCGCAGGCCGAGGACGCCGAGCTGCCTCTGCTCGAGCGGATCAAATTCCTCGCAATCTTCTCGACCAACCTCGACGAGTTCTTCCAGGTCCGCGTCGCCGGCCTCAAGGCGCAGGTCCGCGCGCGGGTCGCGACGCTCTCGATCGACGGCCTGTCACCGCGCGAACAGCTCATGCGCCTGCGCCAGCAGGTCCAGGAGCTGGTCGCGCTCCAGGAGGAAATCTTCGTCAAGCAGCTCCAACCAGCGCTGGCAGAGCAGGGCATCGCGTTCGTGACCTGGCAGGCGCTCTCCGAAGCGGAGCACGCGAATCTCGGCGTGCTCTTCGCCGAGCAGATCTTTCCGGTCCTGACGCCGCTCTCGGTGGATCCGAGCCATCCCTTTCCGCACATCTCGAACCTCTCGCTGAACCTCGCGGTCGAGGTTCGAGATCCGGGAAGTGGGGAGACGCAAGAGAGCCGGCTGAAGGTCCCCGCCTTGCTGCCGCGCTTCCTCGACCTCGGTCAGGGGCGCTTCCTGCCGGTGGAACAGTTGATCTCGGCTCATCTCGGCGAGCTCTTTCCGGGCATGCAGGTCGTCTCGCAGCAGGCCTTCCGCGTGACGCTCGACGCGGATCTCGCGGTCGATGCCCAGCATCACGAGGACGCCGAAGACCTGCTCGCCGCGATCGAGTCGGGCTTGCAGCGCCGCCATCGCCTGAACGATGCGGTGCGACTCGAAATCGCAGCCGGAGCGCGCGCAGCGGTGCGCGAGTTTCTCGCCGAGGGACTCGAACTCGAGGCTGCGGATGTCACCAGCTGCCAGACCAGTCTCAATCTCGGGGCGCTCTGGCAGGTCTACCATCTGGATCGACCCGACCTGAAGTTGCCGAGCTATGTCCCGAGCACGCAGTCGAGACTGCGGGAGCATCGAGAGGACGCCGAGCGCGTCGACCTGTTCCAGGTGCTGCGCAGCGGCGACCTGCTCGTGCATCACCCCTACGAATCCTTCTACACCTCGATGGTCTCGTTCCTCGAGCAGGCGGCAGGCGATCCGGATGTGCTCGCGATCAAGCACACGCTGTACCGGACCTCGGAGACGGACAACCCGATCGTGCGCCAGTTGATCCGCGCGGCGCAGGAGGGCAAGGAGGTCGTGGCCCTCGTCGAGCTGCGCGCGCGCTTCGACGAGGAGACGAACATCGAGTGGGCGCGCTCGCTGATCGCTGCGGGTGTCCACGTGGTGTACGGCGCCGCGGATCTGAAGACGCACGGCAAGGTCGCGCTGGTGGTTCGCCGTGAGGGCGGAGCGATCCGCCGCTACTGTCACGTCGGAACCGGGAATTACAACCCGCAGACCGCTCGGAGCTACGAGGACGTGAGCCTGCTGACGGCCTCGCACGAGATCGGCGCGGACGTCGGCCAGCTCTTCAATCACCTGACCGGCTTCGATCGCAGTGGGCACTACCGCAAGCTGTGGGTGGCGCCGGAGACGCTGCGCAGCTCGCTGCTCGAGCGGATCCGCGCCGAAGCCGCGGCCGGCGACGGCTCGATCGTGATCAAGGTGAATGCGATCGGGGATCCCGCGGTGATCGACGCGCTCTACGAGGCTTCGCAGGCGGGCGTCGAGATCGATCTGATCGTGCGCGGGATCTGTTGCCTGCGCCCGGGGGTGCCGGGGCTCTCGGAGCGGATCCGCGTGCGCTCGATCCTCGGCCGCTACCTCGAGCACTCCCGGATCTGGCGCTTCGGCAGCCCCGGGCGCGGATTTCGGAGCTTCATCGGCTCGGCGGATCTGCTGCGTCGCAACCTCGACCAACGCGTCGAGGTCGTCACCGAGGTCGAGGATCAGGATCTCGCGAGCCGCCTCGACGAGATTCTCGCACTCGACCTCTCGCCCGACGCGATCCACTGGCGCCTGCTGCCGAGCGGCGAGTGGCGGCTGGTGCGGAGCGCGAGTTCTTTCTCGTCGCAGCAGCGCCTCCAGGAGCGCTGTAGCGAGAGATCCGGCGCGAGCACGCGCTGATCCGAGCGGCGGGTCGCCGCCCGACGCGACGAACGGCACCCGATCGCGATCACAACGCCCCACTTGCGTCGATCGCAAGCCGCTTCGGCGCGCAGCGAGGCGAAGCCGAGCGGAGTGCGGGTGGGCCGGGCCGCTCCCGGCCCGGGACCCGCAGGACTAGCAGCCGATCGGGCGGGGCGGCTGCCTCAGTGCAGCGCGCCCGGCTGCATCAGCGCGAAGCGCGCGATCTCCGCATCGAAGCGGCTCCCGCTCTCTGTGGCCATCTGGTAGCTCCCGTGCATCGAGCCGAAGGGCGTCGCGAGCGGGCAGCCGGAGGTGTACTCGAAGGCCTCTCCCGGGGCGAGCACGGGCTGTTCGCCGACGACGCCGGGGCCGCGCACCTCCTCGACGTGTTCGGTCGCGTCGGTGATGACCCAGTGGCGGGACTGGAGCTGGACGCTCTCGCTGCCCTCGTTGCGGATCTCGATCGTGTAGAGGAAGAACCAGCGGCTCTCGTGCGGAGCCGAGTTCTCTGGCGAGTAGCGCGCCCGCACCCGTACGCGCACGCCGTCGGTCAGCGCTTCGGAGGTCGAGATTTCGTGTTGCTGCTTCATGCGAGACCCAGCATGCGCTCGCTCTCTTTCCAGAGCTGCTGCGCCGCGACCGGGTCGCGCGCGTGGCGCGCGGGGTCGCGCTCGCGTTTCTTTACGAAATAGCGACCCGAGACCTGCGCGAGCTCGGGAGCAGTCGCGAGGTAGAGCGAGGTTTCGGCTCCCTGCTCCGGCGTCAGGAAGAAGGGCTTCATCAGGCCCGTTGCGAGGCGCCCGAGCCAGCCGTTGTTATGGCCGAGTCGCGTTCCGACGGCTCCCGGGTGCGGCGCGTTCACCGTGACGGCGCGCCCCTCGAGCCGGCGCGCGAGCTCGACGGTGAAGAGCAGGTTCGCGGTCTTCGAGGCGCCGTAGACGCGCATCGAGCGGTAGCGGCGCTCGCTCTGCAGGTCGTCGAGGTCGAGCGGCCCGAACTTGTGCGCATCCGAAGCGACGTTCACGATGCGCGCCGGCGCGCTGCGCTCGAGCAGCGGCAGCAGGAGCTGCGTGAGCAGGAAGTACGCGAGGTGGTTCACGGCGAAGGTCGTCTCGAAACCGTCCGCGGTCGTCGTGCGCGAGAGGTTCACGACGCCGGCGTTGTTCACGAGCACGT
>CAYTJA010000029.1:0-1727 GCA_964437835.1 uncultured Spirochaetales bacterium | reverse complement strand
GTTCCTGGTTGGGCTTGCCGAGGTCCGCTTCGTGTGAGCTCGCGGCCGGCACAGCCAACCCAGGCGAATCGCATCCAAACACGCGGTTGCGGCCGGCGCGCTTGGCTGCGTAGAGCGCCGCGTCGGCGGCCCGCAGCAAGGACACCGCGTCCACGCCGTCGCTCGGCGAGCTCGCGACCCCGCCGCTGATCGTGAGCTTTCCGCCCGGCTGCGTCTCGCCGAACGGAATGTGCGCCAACTCGACCAGCTCTCGCAGCCGCTCGGCGGCCAGCATCGCAGCCGGCTTCGTGACACCCGTCATCACCAGCACGAACTCCTCGCCGCCGTAGCGGCCGAGGCCTTCACCGTCGCGACTGTGCTCTCGGATCAACGCGCCCATGCCCTTCAGCAGATCGTCTCCGGCGAGATGACCATTGGCGTCGTTGTATTTCTTGAAGTGGTCGATGTCGAACAAGAACACCGAGACGTGCCTGGCGCGGCCCGAGCTGAGGCTGGAGGTCAGGTACTCGAGGACTGCGCGCTTGTTGAGCAGCCCCGTGAGGCCATCGGTGATCGCAAGGTGCTGCTCGCGCTGCAGCACCTCGAGGTTCGTGGTGGCGACCGAGACGAGCATCGAGATCGCACGCCCGAACTCCTTGGGGTTCTCGAGCAAGCGCGGGGTCGGTCCCACGAGGATCACGGCTTGGGTCCGTGCACCGAACACGACCGGGAGGCAGATGCTGAAGCCTTCTCCCGTCGCCACCGCAAGCTGGCGTTCGTGGAGCACGGGGTCCTGCGACGCGTCTTCGGGCGCGAATGGGAGTTGACCCACGGCCGCCCAGCCGACGGCCCCTTCGCCCTGTTTGTTGCGGTGCCCCAGCGCGACCTCGCACTTGCCGCGGATCGCCACCGCCACGAAGTCGTCGCGCTGCAGGCGATAGAAGACGGCGTGAGTCGGCGCGAACAACTCGCCCGTCAGATCGAGCGCTATCTCCGCGATCTGCCGGAGGCTCTCAGCGCCGAGGAGTCTCTGCGCCATCTCCGGGATGTGCAGGATCGACTTGCGCAGCGTGCTGGCCGCTGCTTCGGCCTGGCTGCAGCGTTCGAGGAGTTCCTCGTTCGAGCGCTGCAGGTCGCGCGTGTGCAGGGGCAGCGCTGCCAGCGTCGGGAGCGGCAGCTCTCGCTTCGAAAGACGCCTCGCAAAGTACGCACCCACCCCAGCCGAGGTTGCGAGCAGCACGAGCTGCTGGAACCAGGGGAAGTGATCGCCCGTCATGGCGAGACCTCGAGTAGCGAGATCCCGAAGCGCACCGCGATCGCCACCTCGCTCGGCGCGAGCGTCTCTGAGGGCGTGATCGTCGGGTCGCGGTAGGCGAGCGTACTCGTCATCGCGTCCTACCGAGCAGCGGAGCCCGAATCCGGTCGAGTCTGTTCTGATTCGCCAGCGCCATGCTTCAACTCGCTCTTTGCAACCCCCATAACCGTAAGGGATTCGACTGAACCCCCGGGGTTCTTGAGGGGCTGGAGGTGGGCCGCATGCGAGCGCGGATCGGCACGCGCGAGTGGGAGCTGCCCTCTCCTAGGCGCCTGGGTTTCGGCACCCTGCCTGCCGCCTTAGACTCGGGCCCCCTGCGGAGGCCCTTGCCCGAAATGCTCTCCCGCTTCGACGACTACCCGATCCACCAGACCCCCGAGCCGATCGCGATCCCCGCGACCGCGAGCCGTAATGCCTACGACCGCTACTGGTT
>CAYTJA010000028.1:0-4458 GCA_964437835.1 uncultured Spirochaetales bacterium | reverse complement strand
AGCTTCTCGGCGTGCTCGGAGGAGCGCACCAGCAGCACGGCTCGCGCACCGCCGCGCGCGAGCTCTTCGAGGGAGTGCGCGACGGCGGGTTCGGGCATCGGGCGCGAGATCGCAAGGGCGAGCGTGCGGCCGTGGAACTCGCGCAGGTAGAACTCCCGCTCGGTGAAGTCGCGGCGCGCGGTGTCCGACGGAGCCGGCCGCGCGCTCGCCTGCGGAGTCGCGAGCTCCGCAGCCGGGGCAGCCGGCGAATCGCCGCGCACTCCGGCGGGGCCGCTCAGCGCCGCACCTTCTGGATCGCGTCGATCACGGACGCGTGGACGCTGCCGCAGGTTGCGACCACGCCGCGGTTGGCTCGCAGCTCGCGGCCGTGGCGAAAGTCGAGCGGCCGACCGTCGATATCGCTCACGCGGCCGCCCGCTTCCTCGACGACGAGCTTGCCGGCCGCGTGATCCCAGATCTTCTCGCGGTAGTCCTCGCGTGTCGGAAGGCGCAGGTAGATCGAGGCGTCGCCGCGCGCGACCGCTGCGTACTTGCACTGGCTGTCCATGCGCACGGGCTCGGCGTGGATCCCGAGCTCGCTGGCGATGCGCGCGGACTCGTCCTGGTCGGAGTGCGCCGCCTCCACCGACTCGCAAAAGCGCGCGTCGCTCGTGCGCACGACGGGAGCCACGCGCACGGACCGCCCCTCTGCGTCGCTCGCGTCCCACAGCGAGTACACGCGAAGGCCCGCTCCGCGCGCGGCCGCGAAGAGCACCCCGACACCGCCGAGGCCGTCCGCCAGGTTCGGGCAGCCGAGCACGCCGACCTCGACTTCGCGGTCGACGAGCAGCGCGAGCGCGACCGCGTACTGCTCGGCGCGCAGGAAGCCTTTGGTTCCGTCGATCGGGTCGAGCGTCCAGTAGCGCTCGCTGTCGGCGTTGGCGCCGCCCGCGTCGATCCAATCGAGCGCGCTCGCGAGCGTGGCGCCGGGGACTTCGCCCTGCACGGCCGAGAGCACCGCGGCGCGTACGGCCTCCGGCGCCGAGGCGCGCAGCTCGGTCGCGTCCTCTTCACCGACGACGAGGTCGCCGGGAAACAGACGCGCGAGTCGCTCGCACACCACCGCCTGCGAGGCGAAGTCGGCGACGGTGACCGGGCTCTTGTCGCGCTTTTCGAGCGCTGCGGCAGTCACGAGGCGCTGCTGCACGGTGCGGCAGACGCGCGCCGCGCTGCGCACCGCTTCGATGCCCGCTCGCAGCTCCGCCTGGTACCGAGTCATCGCGTCCTCTCGCAAACGAGCGCGGAGCATGACCTACCGGGTTCGACTTCGCTCGGCTGCGCCTCGCTGCGCTATCGCGTTGACTTCGCTCGGCTGCGCCTCGCTACGCGCTCCAGGGGCGCAGCAGGCTCATTGCGTTCTCGCGCATCACGAGGCGCACCTCGTCCTCGTCGTAGCCCTTCAGGTCGTGGATGAAGTCGGTCGGCTCGGCGAGTCCCTCGGCGTGCGGGTAGTCGGAGCCGAACAGGATGTGCTCGGCGCCGATCGTCGCCTTCAGCCGCTCGAGGTCGTCCTCGTAGTACGGCGACACCGAGACGTGGCGCTTGAACTGCTCCACGGGGTCGCTCCGGAACTGCATCGGCAGCTGGCCGTAGGTCTTCGCGAGGCGCTTGACGAGCGGCCTCACCCACTCGCTGCCCGATTCGATCGTCGCGACGCGAATGCGCGGGAAGCGCTGGAACAGCCCATGGCAGACGAGCGCCGCGAGCGTGTCCATGATCGGGCTCGGCGATAGGCACATGCGCAGCGGGTCGTACTCGAACGACTTGAAGTCGCCGCCGACGCCCCACTCGTCGGCGAACTTGTTGTAGCCGTTGTCGCCCGAGTGATAGGCGAGCGTGATGCCCGCTTCGTTCAGGCGCGACCAGAAGGGGTCGAACATCGGGTCGGCCGGCGAGCGGCTCCCATGCGGGTGCGCGATCGGCCCCGCGCGCATGCAGACGATGCGTGCGCCCTTCGCGAGCGCCCACTCGAGCTGCTGCACCGCGGCGTCGACGTCGAGCAGGGTGATGTAAGGCGCCGCGAAGATGCGATTCTGGTACGCGAAGCCCCAGTCCTCCTCGAGCCAGCGGTTGAAGGCACGGAAAGCCGCGACCGCAGCAGTCGGATCCTGCTTCAGGCTCTGCTCCATGCCGACGCCGAGCGTCGGAAACAGGAAGCAGCCCTCGAGCTGTTGGGCGTCGAGCGACGCGAGGCGCGCGTCGCGCTGGCGGTAGGCGGGGGCGATCGGGTCGAGCGCACCGAACAGCCCGCGCATGTCCTTGCTCTCGGGGTTGCGGCCGCGGAAGTACTCGTCGAGCACGCCCGGCTTCGCGCCGGGGTCGAAGCCCGGATTCGGGATGAAGCGATTCACCCTGCCCGCCACGAGGAAGCGCTTGCGGCCGTCGACGACCCCCCACTGCATGCAGCGAGCCTTCATGGACGGCTCGATGTGGCGGGTGAAGGCGTCCTCCGCCTCGTAGTAGTGGTGGTCGGCATCGAAGGCGCGGAAGGCGAGGCTGGCCATGGGGCTCCCTTGGGGTCCGGGCGAAGGTCCGGCCGGCATATCTTGAACGAAAGTCCATCGTCTTTCAATGAACGTGATATAAGAATCGTTCAATGAAACAAGCAGCGACCCCCGCCCTGCCCCGTCGCCAGGCCGCCAGCGAGGACCGCCGGCAACGAATCCTGGATGCCACGCGCGCATGCCTGGGAGAGTTCGGGGGCGAAGGCGCCACCGTCGAAGTGATCGCCGGCCGCGCGGGAGTCTCGAACGGGCTCCTCTACCAGTTCTTCCAGAACAAGGAGCACCTCTTCGAGATCGTGCTCGAGGACGTGATCCGCAGCTGGGTGCGAGCGATGCTGCCCGATTCCGCCAGCGAGTCCGCGGCCGAGACGCTCGACCGCATGCTGCGTCGCTCGGTCGCCTTCTGCCGCAGCCACCCTCTCCTCCCTGCGCTCCTCAGTGGGGACGGCAAGCTCCTGGCCACCGGGAAGGCGAGCCAAGGGAGGGTGGCGGCGCACCGGACGCTGGTGGCGGACATCCTTCGCAGGGGTGTTGCGGCTGGAGAGTTCCGGGCGGACCTGGACCTGCCCGCGGTCGCGGACATCGTCTGCCAGCTGCAGGGCGACTATTCGAGCCGAGCCTATCGGCGCGATCCCCGCTATCCGGACTCGCCCGCCCTGATCGAGGCGGTGGCGCGCTTCATCCGGGATTCGGTGTCCGCTTAGGGTGGGGCAGCGGCCGTTCCGAGCCGATTGACGCGGGAATCAAGAAAATGCTGGTAAAGCGGGCAGCCACAGGAGAAGATACGAGCCCGATTTCGGGAAGCCCTGCTCCACGGCACGCGGCATCGCTGAGAGAAGCCCCGACGCATGAAAACTGCGCCCCCGCGGGCGGTTTCTGAAAAGCTGAGCGCCCCGCGGTGACCCCGATGTACCGCGATCTGTAACTCACGAGGGGGACAGGTAAATGACGCCCAGTCCCTGGAGATGAGGAGCCCTGTGAAGCTCGAGGAAAACCAGCGACCGGCAGTCCTGGAGGACCCCCAGCGCGCTACGACGCGGGGGAGCATCCAGATTGCACCGGCAGACGATGTCGACGTGGCACGAGAGCGCCGGCCCCTGGAGTCCTACTTCCAGGAGATCGGTGGCACTCGCACCCTGAAGCGCGAGGAAGAGGTCGTCCTCGCCAAGGAGCTGGAGGCTGCGACCGCGTCGCTGCGCAGCTCCCTCTACGCGATCCCCGCCTCGGCGCGCTACGTGGTCGAGCGCTGGGACGGACTGCGCGCGCTCTCGCACACCGGCGCGAAGCTGTCGGAATCGGCGGGAGACGAAGAGACTGGCGAGATCGCGGCCCGCGTCGAGCGCGCGGTCGGGCGCATCCGGCGCCAGCTGAAGCGGCGCGACGACCTCGCCGCAACGCGCGGCGTGAAGCCGCCGCAGCTCGCTCGCGTCGACCGCGACGTCGCGCGCGAGATGGACGGCGCACAGCTCTCGCTCGCGATGCTGGCGGAGCTGCGCGAGCAGGCGCGGCGCATGGCGCGCGAGCTGCGCAAGGCGCGGCGCGGCACCAAGCGCACGGATGAGCTCGAGGAGCGCATCGGCATCGACCGCGATCAGCTCTTCCTGCAGCAGGAGCTCGTCGAGCGGGCGCACGATCGCATGACGCTCGTGAAGAACCGCTTCATCGAGCACAACCTGAAGCTCGTGGTCGCGATCGCGAAGGACTACCGCAATCTCGGGCTCTCGTTCCCCGACCTGATCCAGGAAGGCAACCTGGGCCTGATCCGCGCGGTCGAGAAGTTCGACCACCGCCGCGGCTTCAAGTTCTCGACCTACGCCGTCTGGTGGATCCGGCAGGCGCTGGTGCGCGCGATCCAGAATCACTCGCGCACGATTCGGCTGCCTTCGCACGTGCACGACCGGCTGCAGCGCAGCCA